>NZ_SCOK01000058.1:0-31031 GCF_005502555.1 Pseudomonas sp. D(2018) | reverse complement strand
CTACAACACCCACCGGCTGCACTCCACCCTCGGCTATCGATCGCCAGCCGACTACGAGAAGGCCACTACCTGAAATCCCTTATCCCGGTGTCCACCAAAACTTGACCACTACACAGCCCAAGCACCGCGTGTATCGCAACCCAGCAACCCTCTCCCCAACCCTCTCCCTGAAGGGAGAGGGAGCTAAAAGCGAGGACTCACCCCATGCAAACCAAGCTCCTGATCAATGGCCAGCTCGTCGCCGGCGAAGGCCCCAGCCTCGCTGTGCTCAACCCGTCCCTGGGCAGCGCCCTGGTGGAAATCGCCGAGGCCAGCCCGGCCCAGGTGGACGCCGCCGTGCGTGCCGCCGACGCCGCTTTCCCGGCCTGGTCGCAGACCCCGCCGAAGGACCGCGCCACCCTGCTGCTGAAACTCGCCGACACCATCGACGCCCACGCAGAAGAACTGGCCCGCCTGGAATCACAGAACTGCGGCAAACCCTACGCCGCCGCGCTGAACGACGAACTGCCGGCCGTCGCCGATGTGTTCCGCTTCTTCGCCGGCGCCAGCCGCTGCATGAGCGGTTCTGCGGCAGGTGAATACCTGCCCGGCCACACCTCGATGATCCGCCGCGACCCGGTCGGCGTGGTGGCCTCCATTGCGCCGTGGAACTACCCGCTGATGATGGCCGCCTGGAAGCTCGGCCCGGCCCTGGCCGCCGGCAACACCGTGGTGCTGAAACCCTCCGAGCAGACCCCGCTGACCGCACTGAAGCTCGCCGAGTTCATCGCCGAGATTTTCCCCGCTGGCGTGGTGAACCTGGTCTTCGGCCGTGGCCCGAGTGTCGGTGAGCCGCTGGTGACCCATCCGAAAGTCCGCATGGTGTCCCTGACCGGCTCGGTCGCCACCGGTTCGCGCATCATCGCCGGCACCGCCGACAGCGTGAAACGCATGCACATGGAGCTGGGTGGCAAGGCGCCGGTGATCATCTTCGACGACGCCGACATCGACGCCGCCGTGGAAGGCATCCGCACCTTCGGCTTCTACAACGCAGGCCAGGACTGCACCGCCGCCTGCCGCATCTACGCGCAGAAGTGCATCTACGAGCGCTTCGTGGCCAAACTGGGCGAAGCCGTGGGCAGCATCCAGACCGGCCTGCAGGACGACCCGGCCACCGAGCTCGGCCCGCTGATCACCGAGCAGCACCTGGAACGCGTCGAAGGCTTCGTCCAACGCGCCGCCGCCCTGCCGCACATCCAGGTGGTCACCGGCGGTGCGCGCGTCGACGGCCCGGGCTTCTTCTTCCAGCCCACCGTGCTCGCCGGCGCTCGCCAGGACGACGAGATCGTCCGCCGCGAAGTGTTCGGCCCGGTGGTTTCGGTCACCGCCTTCGACAGCGAGGAGCAGGTGCTGGAATGGGCCAACGATTCCGACTACGGACTGGCCTCTTCCCTCTGGACGTCCGACGTCGGCCGCGCCCACCGCCTGTCCGCGCGCCTGCAGTACGGCTGCACCTGGGTCAACACTCATTTCATGCTGGTCAGCGAAATGCCCCACGGCGGCGTCAAGCACTCCGGCTACGGCAAGGACATGTCCATGTATGGGTTGGAGGACTACACCGCCATTCGCCACGTGATGTTCAAGCACTGATCCGGCCGCCGCTCGCTTGCCCGGGCGTTGTTGAGAAGAGCGTCGAAATGCTCATGTACAACAGTACATTCCGCGTTCTCCGCACTTCTCGCCTAGCCCGCGCGGCGTGAGCGACGCCCGGATTCGCGCCACCTCAAACAGGAGCACGAGCAATGCGTAACACCTTGCGTAATTTCAGCTTCATCCTGCTTTGCACCCTGGCCGGGATGGCCCAGGCGGCCGACGATGCCAAGGCCATAGTCGCCGGCTACATGGCTGCCTGGAATGCTCACGATGTCGACAAGGCCGCCAGCTTCCTGGCCGAGGACGCGGTGTACTTCGACGCCACCGTCGGTACGCCGCAACAAGGCCGTGCCGCTGCCCGCGACAACGTGATCAAGGTGTTCATCACCGCCGTGCCGAACCTCACCTGGAAGATGACCAGCGAGCCCATCGTCAGTGCCGACGGCATTGCCTTCCAATGGGAATTCGCCGGCACCAACAGCGGCGCCTGGAGTGCCGAAACCCCGGCCACCCATAAGCCGCTGAAGTTCGAAGGCGTGAGTTTCATCCGCGTGAAGAACGGCAAGATCACCTACCAGGGCGACTACTACGACGCCCTCGGTTTCAACAAGCAGCTCGGCTGGTAAGCCGAAGCTCTCCGGAGCGCCCTGCAGGTCGGGCAGAGGTATGAAGCCCAACGCATCATCGTTGGGCTTCTTTCACCACTCTCGCCGGAATCCCCCCGCTGGGGGCGCTACGCATGGGGTCCCGCTACCCTTCGACTCCCGCCGCCGCCGCCAACCCCTTCTCCGCCAGCCACGCCGGATTGAACAACCGCCCGGCATACAACCCACCCCGGTCGCAGAGCAGGGTGACGATCCGGTGACCCGGCCCGAGCTGTCGGGCGACTTGCACGGCGGCGGCCAGGTTGATGCCGGATGAACCGCCGACGAACAAGCCCTCCTCCCGCAGCAGGTGATAGACCATGGCCACGCAGGCGGGATCGTCCACCTGAACGGCGTCGTCTATGGGGGTGCCTTCGAGGTTGGCCGTGATGCGCGTGGTGCCGATGCCTTCGGTGATGGAGCTGCCCTCGGCCACCAGCTCGCCGCGTTTCACCCAGTTGTAGAGCGCACTGCCCATCGGGTCGGCGAGCACGATGCGGACCTGTGGATCACGCGACTTGAGGTAGCGCGCCACGCCAGCCAGGGTGCCGCCGGTACCCGTGGCGCAGACGAAGGCATCCAGCTGGCCGTCGGTTTCAGCCCAGATTTCCGGGCCAGTGGTCTCGAAATGGGCCTGGCGATTGGCGACGTTATCGAACTGGTTGGCCCAGATGGCGCCCGGCAGCTCGGCGGCGAGGCGCCCGGCGATCTTCTGGTAGTTGTCCGGGTCCTTGTAGGGCTTGGGCGGCACCGGCCGCACTTCAGCTCCCAGGGTGCGCAACAGGTCGAGCTTTTCCGGCGACTGGTTGTCGGGAATCACGATGATGCAGCGGTAGCCCCGTGCCGCGCAGATATGCGCCAGGCCTATGCCGGTGTTGCCAGCGGTGCCTTCCACCACGGTACCGCCGGGATACAGCAGGCCCTGGCGTTCGGCGTCGTCGATGATGGAGCGGGCCGCGCGATCCTTGACCGAGCCGCCGGGGTTGAGGAATTCGGCCTTGGCCAGGATGTCGCAGCCGGTCTCGGCGCAGAGGCTATCCAGACGCAGAAGTGGCGTGTTGCCGACGCCGCCGATGAAACCTTCGCGAATCGCCATGCTGCACCTCCCGCAGGTGCATGGGGACGAACAGTTTCAGTCTAGCCGCACGCTAGTGGGACTGGTCCTCTTCGAACTTGTGCTTGATGAGATCCGAGACGGTTGCCGTCATGACCGCCGTGGAAACCCCGAACATCAGGATGCCGTTGGCGGCCTCCAGCGGGCCCAGCAGCCGCCATTGCTCGGTCATGACAATGTCGCCGTAGCCCAGCGTGGCGAAGTTCACCCCCGAGTGATAAATCGCCGTGGCGAAGCTGTCGAATTCCCCCAGCATCAGGAACAGAGCCCCCCACACCGCCATCTGGACGAAATTGCCCAGCAGCATCACCAGCATCACCGCCGACAGCAGCAGCGTGACGCGCCAGCGTGATAGATGAACTCTTCCGCCTCGCACGTAGTGGATGTACGGCCTCAGGCTGAAGGCCACGAACACCGACTGCATGAACAGGCAGAGCACCATCACGGGAATTCCAACCAGCAGATTGATCAGCATCGAACAAACCTCTCAAAGGGCGGCACGGCCTTGCCGGTGAAAACGCCGGCGGTCGATCAGGTAGACCGCCACACAGGCGTACAGGGTGACGGCGATGAACAGCCCCATACGTACCGCGAAGGCGGTGTAGACATCCTTGCCAGCCTCGCTGTCCTGCACCGACTGCCCCAGCAGGATGATCAGGGTCACCAGGGTGTTCATCCAGAATCCCGGTGTCTGTCGGGTCGCCACCAGCGCATAGAGCCGGCGCGCCAGCAGCAGCCCGAACAGGAGCATCCAGAGAAAGAACATCCACAGGTGCGGGAACAGGCTCAGGGCAGCCCAGAACAGCATCGCGAGCAGGCCACCGAGCAGGGTCGAGCCCAACAGCTCGCGCCCGGCATTGCGAGCGGAGGCGCCGCAGACCTGCTGGCCCAGGCTGACCGCCTTCATGATCAGCGGCATGTAGCTGGAAGGGTCGATCAGCGCCAGCAGGAAAGCTGGCAGCACTACCAGTGCGGCACGTAGCGCAATCCAGGCAGATTCGCTGTCTCCCAGCACCGGGCGGCTCGGCGAGGCCGGGGCACTGGCCGGCTCCGGGAACAGCCAGTGGCTGACCGCAGCGACCAGCACGGCGAGCACGATGCCCTTGGCCAGGGCCTCGATGACCGTGACCGCCAAGCCGAAATCGAAGGTGCCGGCCGCGGAAATCATGGTCAGGCCGACCACCAGGAACTGCGTCACCAGGGGATTGCCTCCGCGCAGGCCGTAGCGGAAGCAAAGGAACAGGCACAGCCCCACCAGCAGGAAGCCACTGGGCGGCGCATGGCGCAGCAGCGGGATCATCAGCAGGCCGCTGCCGGTGGTCAGCATGATGAGCAGGGCCAGGGCCGGGGCCGCCTTGAGGGGCAGCGGGCGGTTGTTGGTGACCAACAACAGGAGGACGAAGATCGGCGGCAGGAAGGGTATCGGCACGGCAAAGCCGAAGCTGATCGCCAGGCACAGCGCGACACCGCTGGCCATGCGCAGCGCCCGTCGACCGCGTGGATCGCCGTCAGTAGGCATAGGACAGCCAGCTCATCAGGTAGATGAACAACCGGCCCAGGGGATTGAGCGGATTGCCCTCGCTCGGAAACGCCATGACCTCCGCCTGGCCACCGACGCGCAGGCCACGCAGCTGCTCCAGTTCATCGGGGGCGAACTCCACGATCACTGGGAAGCGCTGCGCCGGGCGCAACCAGTCGCGGCTGTTATCCACAGTCGGCAGGGTGCCAGGGGCCGGGGCCTGCCCGACGCTGACGCCATACCCGATGCTGCGTACCTTTCCGTCGAACAGCCGTCCCGGCAGGGCGTCGAGCACGATGGCCACGGGCGTGCCGACCTCGACATGGCCCAGGTTGTTCTCGGTCATCTCGGCGCTCAGCCACAGGTCGTGGATGGCGATCTGGGTCATGACCGGGCTGCCAGCGCCGACGTACTGGCCGACATCGGTGCGCAGGTCGGTGATCAGGCCAGCGGAACGGGCCTTCACCCGGGTATTGGCCAGATCGAGTTCAGCTTTTTCCAACGCGGTGGCGGCACTGCGCAACTGCGCGTTCTCCTCATCGCTGCCGCCCTGCTGCTCTCGCGCGCGCTGCACTTCGGCGCGTGCCGCTGCCACCTGGCTGATGGCCTGCTCGAGGGTCGCCCGCGCCCCTTCCAGGCGACGCACGGAGATGGTGCCCGGATCGTCCTGATACAGCCGCTCCAGGCGATCGTTGTCTTGCCGCGCCTTCAGTTCATTGGCCTGGGCGGCTCGCAGCGACGCCAGTGCCGAGTCGATGGCGGCTGTGCTGGCACCGATCTGTCGGCGAACGGTTTCGAGATCGGCCCGGGCGCGGTCGGCGGCGATCTGGTACTGCTCCGGGTCCACTTCGAAGAGCACCGCGCCGGCCTCGACGTCCTGGTTGTTGCGCACATGCACCTTGGTGACCCGGCCGGCGACTTCGGCCGCTACCGGCACCACGAAGGCCTGCACCCGTGCCTGCTGGGTATAGGGGGTGAATCGATCCGCCAGGAGGTACCAGGCCAGCGTCAGGACGATGACCAGCGCCACCCATTTCGTACCCTTCGCGGCCGCATCGGGCGCTCCGGCTGGTTCGGGCTTCGCCGTTTCCTCGGCCGGGGCCTGCGGTTGCTCGCTCATTCTCGTTCACCTTGCTCGGTATCAGCGTCTGGCCCGGCCGCAGCCGGCGGCTCGTCCAGCAGATCGTCCCAGTCGGTACGCCGTTGCATCTGCTCGCGGGTGGAGTCGTCGATCATGGGGCCGTCCCGGTACCAACCACCGCCGAGGGCCTTGTACAAGCCGATCAGGTTGCTGACTGCATCACTGCGGCTGAGCAGGTAGGTTTCCTGCTGCTGGAACAGCTCGCGCTGGGCATCCAGCACCCGCTGGAAGTCGGCGAAGCCTTCGATGTATTGGGCGTTGGCCAGGTCCAGCGAACGCAGGGCAGACAGCGCGCTCTCGCGGCGGATGCGCTCGCTTTCCAGCGCCTTGGCCAGCCCGGTGGCGGCGTCGTCGGCCTCGCGCGCGGCCTGGCGCACCCGGTCACGGTAGGCCTCGATCAACTGCTGCAAGCGGGCGTCCTGCACGCGCACGTCGTTCTTGATCCGGCCGTGGTCGAACAGGTTCCAGGCCAGGCTGGGACCGCCGACCAGGTCCAGGGTGTCCGATGCGCCATCTAGGCTCGAGGCACTCCAGGCAATGCTGCCCAGCAAGGCCACCGAGGGATACAGATCGGCCTCGGAGAAACCGATCAGCGCCGACTGGGCGGCGACCGCCAGTTCGGCTGAACGCACATCCGGCCTGCGCAGCAGCAGATTGGCCGGAACATCCTGCAGCACCGCAGCATCGGGAAGCGGAATGAGCCCGGCCCGCTCGGCCAGCTCAGGCAAGGGGCCCGGTGGCCGACCGATCAGCACGGCAAGTGCGTTGCGCGTCCTGGCTACCTGGCTCTCCAGGTCGGGAATGGTCGCCAGGGTGCCCAGGTACTGGGTTTTCGCCTGCTGGAAGTCCAGTTCGGAACTGTCGCCACTGCGGAACAGCCGCTCGGTGATCTCGAAGCTGCGCTTCTGCCGTTCCGCGTTTTCCTGGGCGATGCGCAGGCGAGCCTCGAAAGTCCGTAGGACGAAGTAGGTATCCGCCACCTGGGCACGCAGCAGCACCAGGGCGTCTTCGTAGTTGGCCCGGGCAGCGAAGTAGGCCGCATCCGCAGATTCGATGGCGCGACTGAATCGGCCCCAGAAGTCCAGTTCCCAGGCAATGTCGAACGCGGCGCCATACTGCCAGGAATGGCTATCCTGGGGATTGCGGCCACCGGACTGGTCACGGTCCAGGTAGAGGCTATCGGCACTGGCCTGTTGGAACTGCGGGTAGCGACCACTCACTGCGATACCCAGTTGCGCACGGGCCTCCATCACCCGCAGGCCGGCAATTTCGAGGCTGGCGTTGTACGCGTCCGCCTCGGCGATCAGGGCATCCAGGGTCGGGTCCTCGAACACCCGCCACCACTGCAGGAAGTCCGGCTCCGGTCGGTCGAGGCTCATCTGCTCCAGCGCGGGGCTGCTCCAGTGCTCCACCCAGGGCTCGCGGGGCGACTGAAAATCCGGCCCCAGCCGCACACAGCCGCCGAGGCCAAGCACACCGAGCAGGATCAGACGGAAGGCGACGGAGTGGACCATGGCACCGGGTCCGGCTCAGGTCGCTCGCCCCTCCTCTTCCGCGTTCGCGTCCAGCGCCGTGGGCTGGTCCTCCACCCAGTGCCAGAAGAGCATGTAGCCGACGGCCAGCATGACCGGACCAATGAACAGCCCGATGATGCCGCCGGTGACCATGCCACCCAGGGCGCCGATCAGCACCACGGGCATCGGCACGTTGACACCACGTCCCAGCAGCAGGGGTTTCAGGACGTTGTCCGACATCCCGGCAACGAAGGTGTAGATGGCGAAGACGATGGTGCCGGCGGTCGCTCCTTGGGTGGCGAACACGAAGATGATCACCGGAATGGTGATCAGCAATGCGGGCAGTTGCATGATGCCCAGCAGCAACACGCCGAGCGCCAGGAGGCCAGCGCCCGGGATCCCCATCAGCACGAAGGCGATGCCCACCAGCAGCATCTGGATGAAGGCGATGCCGACCACGCCTTGGGCCACTGCGCGAATGGTCGCCGTGCAAAGATCGGCGATCTGCGGGCCGCGGTCCGGCCCGGAGATGCGCGAAGCGATCTGTACGGCACTGCGGTGACCGTTCTCGCCAAAGGCCATGAAGATACCTGCCACGATCAATGCGGCGATGAACAGCAAAAAGCCCGCCCCTACGCCGGCCAGCTTGCCGAACATGCTCATGCCGAAGCCGCGCAGGTGGGGCAGCAGCTTCTTCATCAGGCTGGTCAGGTCGACCGACGCCTGCTGCCAGAAGTCGAACAGAGGCTGGCCGATCAGGGGCCAGCTGGCAACGGACGCGTTGGGTGATGGAATGTCCAGCTCACCGTCTTTGAAGAGTGCAATGGCCCCCTGCACCGACTCGGCCATGGAAGACGCCAGCAAGTAGATCGGCACCATCAGCAGGATCAGGGAAACCAGGACGATCAGCGTGGCCACGTGGCCATCACGCATGCCCATCTTGGCCTTCAGGCTCTGATGCAGTGGGTAGAACGTGACCCCCAGGATCAATGCCCAGAGCATCAGGTTGAGGAAGGGATGGAAAACCTGGTAGCAGGAAATGGCGAGGATCGCGACCAGGCCTGCTCGAATGAGCACGTCCATCAGACCGCGAGACAGGATCCTTTCCGAAACGGAACTTGGCAGCATCGAACTCTCCTTCTGCTGTAGCAATCAGGCAAAACCAGTCGGACATTCCTACTGCTTGGCAGCGATCCAACGGACGTACGGCGCGAGATCCTCAAGCCGCACTGGAGTCTGATCCAAGTCATTTCTGTTCAATGATCGTCATTTCTGTCGGTTCCCGGCCTCGACACCCCTATCGTGTCGAGCCTGCAGCGACATCTGCGATCCGCTGCTGAATCGGCTGAATACCAGCATAGTCGCTACTCGACGATTGGTAGTCCCCTTGCGAGACGGGCTCTCGCAAGGGATGCCCACTGGCGTGCGCCGGGGGGGGCGATACGGATGTGGCGTCGGCTTGGGATCAGGCCGTCGGCTCGCCGATATCCTCGTTCCACAACTCCGGCCGGGCTTCGATGAATTCCTCCATGAGCTTCACGCACGCGGCATCCTGCAGGACCTCCAGCTCCACGCCACGGGAGCGCAGCAGTTCCTCCTCGCCCATGAAGGTGCGGTTCTCGCCGATGATCACCTTGGGAATCCCATAGAGCAGGATGGCGCCGCTGCACATGGCACACGGCGACAGCGTGGTGTAGAGCACCGCCTCGCGGTAGACGCTGGCGGGCTGGCGGCCGGCGTTCTCGAAGGCGTCCATCTCGCCGTGCTTGATCGCACTGCCTTCCTGAATACGGCGGTTATGGCCCCGACCGATGATGCGGCCCTTGTGGACGATCACCGAGCCGATGGGAATCCCGCCCTCGGCCAGGCCCTGGCGGGCTTCTTCGATGGCGGCTTGCATGAAAGGGTCCATGGTCGTTCCTTGTTATCCAGTGGGTGAGCCAGGTTGTTTACGCGACCGCATCCTTGTCCTGCAAGGCCTGCTTCGCCAGCCAGATGCGGTAGGCATTGATGCCGGCACGTACCGAGCTGAACACCAGCGGCGGTTTCAGCTCGCCAAACTGCCCGGAGCGTTGCAGCAGGTCGTGGGCCGGACCGAAGAGACGGGCAAAACCGAGAAAAACGCCCCGGGCCGCGAGGGTTTCCTGCACCTCACGCAAGGTGGCCAGGCCCGTAACATCCAGGTTGATCATGGTTTCGGCGTTGAGCAGCACCGCGCGCGGGTCTTCCGCCCGCTCCACCACAGCCAGCAGGCGCTGCTTGAAGTAATCGGCATTGAAGAACAGCAGCGGCGCGTCGAATCGGTAGATGATCAGCCCCGGCAAGGTGGTGGCCTGTGGATAACGCCCAAGCTCCACCTGGCCGTCCACACCCTCCACCCAGCCAAGCTCCGCGTCGCTGGGGCGATAGGTGAGGTACAACAGGCGCAACAGGGCCAGGGCTACGGCAACGAAGATGCCGGGCAGCACACCGACACCCAACACGCCCACGGTTGTCAGCAGGCAAAGGCCGCACTCGAAGCGGCTGAGGCGCCAGAAGGCCTTCAGCGCGCGGAAATCGATCAGCCCCCAGCCGGCCAGCATCAGCACCGCGCCCAGGGCTGCGATCGGCACCCAGGCCAGCGGGCCGTGGAGGAACACCAGCACCGCGACTATCACCAGGGCCACCACCACGCTGACCATCTGCGTCTTGCCGCCCACCAGGTCATTCACCGCCGTGCGCGAATCCGCACCGCTGATGACGAAGGACTGCGACACCCCGGCGCCGATGTTGGCCAGCCCCAGGGCGATGAATTCGCGGTTGGCATCGATGGCGTAGCCGTGGCGGGCGGCGAAGCTGCGCGCGGTGAGCATGGCACTGCAGAAGCTGACGACGGTGATGCCGGTGGCGTCGCGCAGCAGGCCGAGCAGCTCGTGGTAGTTGGTCTTCGGCCAGCTCAGCTCCGGCAGGCCGGCCGGAACGGCGCCCAGCAGCGCCACGCCGTGCCGGTCCAGTTGCAGCCAGACGGCCGCCACCGATGCGAGCACGAGGGCGACCAGGGAGACGGGCAGCCGCGGCCAACGCCTGGGCAGGAGGATCAGCAGCAGCAGGGTGGCGGCCCCCAGCCCCAGGGTCGGCAAGTGGGTATTGGCGAGGTTGCGGATCATTGCCAGCAGCCCGGCGATGAAACCGCTGGTCTCGCTCTGGTAACCCAGCAGCTTGCCCAACTGCCCGGCCAGCAGGCTGAGCCCGATGCCGTTGAGGTAACCCACCAGGATGGGTCGCGAAAGGAAGCTGGCAATGAAACCGGCGCGAATGAATCCGGCAACGATGGACAACAGGCCGACCATCACGGCGACGATCATCGACAGGTGCACCAGGCGCTGCGGATCGCCGGCGGCGAGCGGTGTGATGGCTGCGGCGACCATCGCGGCGGTGGCTGCGTCGGGGCCGACCATCAGTTGCCGCGAACCACCGACCAGGGCGTAGATCAGCATCGGCAAGATGCAGGCATAGAGGCCGACCTGCGCGGGAAAGCCGATGATCTGCGCATAGGCGATGGCGGTGGGAATCTGCACTGCGGCCACCGACAGGCCAGCGACGATGTCGGTGCGCAGCCATTCTCGGCGGTAATGGAAGCGGCTGGCGTAGTCACGCAGCCAGTGGGTCATACGCATGGGAGTCGTCCCCGATTCGACTCCAGAAGCTTAGGCCCATAACGCCGGAGTATCTCCGGCGTTATGGGCTTTCTGCGGATTACTGATCCTTCTCGCAGTTGATCATCCAGGGCACGCCGAAGCGGTCCACCAGCATGCCGAAGCGCGCGGCCCAGAAGGTTTGCGCCAGGGGCATCTGCACCTGGCCACCTTCGGCCAGGGCGTTGAACACCCGCTCGGCCTCGACTATGCGGTCGACGTTGATCGAAATGCTGATGCCGCGGACGCCTTCGAAAGGCGCCTGGGGCGGGCAGTCCGAGCCCATGATCACCTGGTCCCCCACCGCTAGTCGGGCATGCATGATCTTGTCGCGGAAGTTCTCCGGGACGTCGTCGCTGGCCGGGCTTTCGGCGAAGCTCAGGAAGGCTTCCAGGGTGCCGTTGAGCACCTTGGCGTAGAGCTGGAAGGCCGGGCCGCACTGGCCATCGAACGTGAGGTAGGGATCGATTTTCATGAGGGTCTCCTGTCCGTGGTGGACGGCGGTCACTGCTGCCCGGCTTTCTCGAAGACGCGCTGTTCCTGTTCGCGCAGTTCGGGGGTGAACTCCTCACCAAAATCCTCGGCCTCGAACACCTGGCGGATTTCGATCTCGGAATCGGACAGCATGGGGTTGGGGCAACGCTTGACCCAGTCGATGCACTCTTCCAGGGAATTGACCTTGAACAGCCAGAAGCCGGCGATCAGCTCCTTGGTTTCCGCGAAGGGGCCGTCGATCACGGCGCGGTCCTTGCCCTTGAACACCACCCGCGCGCCCCTGGAGCTGGGGTGCAGGCCCTCGCCGGCAAGCAGGATGCCGGCGTTCACCAGCTCCTCGTTGTACTGGCCCATGGCCGTGAGCAGTTCCGTGCTCGGCATGATGCCGGCTTCCGATTCCTTGGTTGCTTTGACAATCACCATGAAGCGCATTGTTGTTCTCCTGTTGGGTGGCATGAACTCCAGCCTGCGGCCCGTGCCTGCTGACTGTGCTTATTGGTCGATGGGGAAAGGACCAGATCGACAACAGGACGAAATTTTTTTCAGGGACGCGGGACTGGAACAGCGTAGACCCGGATCGGAGGTTTGCGAGGGTGGGGTGACGGATGAGCATGTAGCGGCGATTTCAATCGCCAAGCAGGCCGAAGGCCTGCCTCGCGGGTCTGCGCGAGCTGTTGCGAGAGATTGACCATCGGGCCAAGAGCCAGCTCCTACGGGCAATGCAGCTGCTTGCAACACGTCATGCAGACAGAGCCAATGAATTCGCCCCCACAACCATTCGCGTCAGCGCGGGGCGATGTGGGCGACCATCAGTTGCACGCTTTCCTGGCCACGGTATTCGTTGACGTCCAGTTTGTAGGCCACCTCGGCCCAGCGCACGCTGGCGTTGGGCCATTGCTCGCGGTCGATGTTGAAGGCGATGCCGTCCAGTTGCACCGAACCGCATTCACTTTTCAGCACCAGCTTCAGGTGGCGCTCGCCGACCAGCCGCTGCTGGACGATCTGGAATACGCCATGGAACAACGGCTCGGGGAAGTGCTGGCCCCAGGGACCGGCCAGGCGCAGGGCGCGGGCGAGCTCCAGGTGGAACTCCGCGATGCTCAGTTGGCCGTCGGAGAGCAGACGGCCAGTAAGGTCATCCTCGCTGAGCTGCCGACGGGTCTCAGCGTCGAAGGCGGCAGCGAAGGCGCCAAAGTTTTCCACAGGCAGGGACAGGCCGGCGGCCATGGCATGACCACCGAATTTGCTGATCAGGCCCGGATGGCGGGCAGCAACGGCGTCCAGCGCATCGCGGATGTGGAAACCCGGCACCGAACGCGCCGAGCCCTTCAGCAGGCCGTCGCCGGCATCGGCAAAGGCGATGGTCGGGCGGTGGTAGCGCTCCTTCAGCCGCGAGGCGAGGATGCCGATCACGCCCTGGTGCCAGTCCGGCTCGAACACGCAGAGGCCGAACGGCATGTCTTCGATGGGCAGGTTCTTCAGCTGGGCCAGGGCCTCGCGCTGCATGCCTTGCTCGATAGCCTTGCGGTCCTGGTTGAGCTGATCCAGTTGCACCGCCATGTCACGGGCCAGGGCTTCGTCTTCGCAGAGCAGGCACTCGATGCCCAGGCTCATGTCGTCCAGGCGGCCGGCGGCATTCAGGCGCGGGCCGAGGATAAAGCCGAGGTCGGTCGACGTGATGCGGCCAGCCGGCCGGCCGGCGACTTCTAAAATCGCCTTGAGGCCAGCCCGCGCGCGGCCTGCGCGGATGCGCGCCAGGCCCTGGTGCACCAGGATGCGGTTGTTGGCGTCCAGGGGCACCACGTCGGCTACGCTGCCCAGCGCCACCAGGTCCAGCAGGTCGCCCAGGTTGGGTTCCTTGAGGCCAGTACGATTGAACCAGTCCAGCTCGCGCAGGCGTGCCCGCAGGGCCATCAGCACGTAGAAGATGACGCCGACACCGGCCAGGGATTTGCTGGGGAAGTCACAACCGGGCTGGTTGGGGTTGACGATGGCGTCGGCCGCCGGCAGCTCCGGGCCCGGCAGGTGGTGGTCGGTCACCAGTACCTTCAGCCCCGCGGACTTGGCTGCGGCAACGCCTTCGACGCTGGAGATGCCGTTATCCACGGTCACCAGCAGGTCCGGTTTGCGCTCCAGGGCGACGGCGACGATTTCCGGGGTCAGGCCGTAGCCATACTCGAAACGGTTGGGCACCAGGTAATCGACATGGAAGGCACCGAGCATGCGCAGGCCGAGCACGCCGACGCTGCTGGCGGTGGCGCCATCGGCGTCGAAGTCGCCGACGTAGAGGATGCGCTGGCGCTTCTCCAGGGCCTCCACCAGCAGCGCCACGGCGGCGTCGATGCCTTTGAGCTGCTGGTAGGGGATCAACCGCGCCAGGCTCTTGTCCAGTTCCGTCGCGGATTGCACGCCCCGGGAAGCATAGAGGCGGGTCAGCAGCGGTGGCAGGTCGCCCAGGTCAGGCAGGACATCGGGCAGGACGCGGTGTTCGATACGCATGAAAGGTCCAATCTTTGACTCGACTTCCCCTCTCCCTCTCGGGAAAGGGCCTTGGGGCGAGGGCCTGATGCCCTGCCCCGGAAATCCTCCGGATCTCCGATCAGCGTTCCCCGACCAGCCACTCCAGCGGGATTTCATGCTGGCCGCGCTCGTCGGTGATGAACAGGGAGCCGTCGCTGATCATCACGCTCCAACTGATCGAACGCGGCAGGTCACGGGCCAGTTCTTCCAGGGCTTCTTGCTGCACGGCAACGACGTTGATGTTCTTCAGGCTGCGCACGCCGTCCAGCACCTTGGTCTGCCAGACCCGCAGGTTGCCGTAGGTCACCAGGCTGAAGCGCTCGGTACGGCGCGAGCACCAGGTTATGCGCTCGGCATCGGGCTGACCCACTTCGATCCAGTGCAACACACGGTCGTCCAGGCTCTTTTCCCACAGCGCGGGCTCGTCCACGTCCGACAGGCCACGACCGAAGGCCAGCTGCTCGTGGTACCAGAGGATGTAGGCGATCAGGCGGACGGCCAGTCGCTCCTCGGTTTCCGACGGGTGCTTGGCGACGGTGAAACGCAGGTTCTCGTAGACGCTGCGATCGAGGTCGGTGAGGTTGAGTTCGACTTTGTAGGGGGTCGCTTGGAGGGCCATGTCGGGCTTCTTGATGATTCTCGGAGGGCGGCAAGTCTACCCTGATTCCACCGTCGTGGCTGGGCCTTCCGGCTAATCGGCGGGGTAGCGCTGGATGCGGTTGCGGCCCTTGTCCTTGGCGTCGTAGAGGGCATCGTCGGCCAGGGAGAGCAGGCGGAACAGGTCGTAACCGGCCTCCTTTGAACTGACGATACCGATACTGACGCTGAGCGCACCCGGCTCCTGGAACGGCAGCTCTGCGAACTCGCGGCGAATACGCTCGGCCACCTGTGCGCCGGCCTCGTCGTCGGCATCGGCCAGCAAGCAGGCAAACTCCTCGCCACCGATGCGGCCAAACACGTCCTGCTTACGCATGCTGCCGGCGGCAACGCGGGTGAAGGCGACCAGGGCCTCGTCACCGGTGGCGTGTCCATAGCTGTCGTTGAGACGCTTGAAATGGTCGAGGTCACAGAGCAGCAGGGCCACCGGTTCACCGCGGTGCTCGCAGCTTTCCACCAGGTATTCGCCCGTGGCCATGAAGGCGCGACGGTTGCCGACGCCGGTGAGCGGGTCGCAATAGGCGGCTGCGCGGAACTTCAGTTCGGCACGCTCCTTGACCATGGCCAGGGTGACGAAGGCGATACCGATGGCGTAGAGCAGGGTTTCGAACACCAGCAGGGAGAAGAAGCTGGTGCCTTGCCCGGAACTCGCGACCGCCTGCTCGAAGGGCATGCCACGGTCGACCACGATGCGCACGCTGTAGAAGACCATGTGGAACAGGGTCAGTGCCAAAGCCGGCATGTAGGCCACTTCAAGGCTTGCGCGGCTGCGCCAGAGCTCGTAGGCACTGAGCCCGCAATAGCAGACAGTGATCAGCGAACTGACCGCCACCCTTACCGTGAGTGATTCGTAGAAGGCCGGGTTGAGGCAGAGCACCGCCCAGATCACGGCACCGGCGCAGATACCCGGCAGGTGCGGCTGACGCCCGACGAACACCCGCATGGCGGTCCAGTTCATGGCCGCACAGACGTGCAGCACCACGTTGCCCAGCACCAGGGGGACGAAATCCATGCCCATGCCGCGCAAGCTGCCCAGCACGGTGCCCAAGGCGCCAAGCAACAGCATGGCGGCCAGGTAGCCGAGGGTCGGCTCGCGGCGGCCACGGCGCCAGGCGTGCAGCATGAGCAGCCCCACCAGGGCGAGAACGTAGATATCCACCAGCACCAGAGTGGGGACATTCAGCTGCATAAGCCCCCCTCCCAGCGCGAACCGGGCGACAAGTGGCAGGCAGTTGCGAAGCGTGTTGGCATGGCGGTCGGCGCGCGAGAATGTGGGTCCTGCAAGCACTTTAAGTCGGCCCGGAGAGGTGCGCCAGCGGCAAACCGGACTGTTCGCTATCGGCCCCACGGGGTAGAGTCGCCGCCATTGCCTGGCCCATGGATAACCCGATGAACGCCCCCGTCAAACCCCTCGCCGGCCTCAAGGTGATTGAGCTCGGCACCCTGATCGCCGGCCCTTTCGCCTCCCGCCTGTGCGCCGAATTCGGTGCCGAAGTCATCAAGATCGAATCCCCCGACGGCGGCGACCCGCTACGCAAGTGGCGCAAGCTGTACGAGGGCACCTCGCTCTGGTGGTTCGTGCAGGCGCGCAACAAGAAGTCGCTGACGCTGAACCTCAAGCACCCCGACGGCCAGGAAATCCTCAAGCGGCTGCTGGCCGACGCGGACATCCTGATCGAGAACTTCCGCCCCGGTGTGCTGGAGAAGCTGGGCCTGGGCTGGGACGTCATCCACGCCCTGAACCCGAAGCTGGTGATGGTGCGGCTGTCCGGGTTCGGCCAGAGTGGCCCCTACAAGGACCAGCCAGGATTCGGTGCCGTCGGTGAGTCCATGGGCGGGCTGCGCTATATCACCGGCTTCGAGGACCGTCCGCCGGTGCGCACCGGGATTTCCATCGGTGACTCCATCGCCGCCCTGTGGGGCGTGATCGGTGCTCTGATGGCGCTGCGCCACCGCGAGGTGAACGGCGGCCAGGGCCAGGTGGTGGACGTGGCGCTCTATGAGGCGGTGTTCGCGATGATGGAAAGCATGGTGCCGGAGTTCGATGTCTTCGGTTTCATCCGCGAACGCACCGGCAACATCATGCCGGGTATCACCCCCTCCTCCATCCACACGGCCGCTGACGGCCGTCATGTACAGATCGGCGCCAACGGCGATGCCATCTTCAAGCGCTTCATGCTCGCCATCGGCCGCGAGGACCTTGCCAACGACCCGCAACTGGCCAGCAACGACGGTCGTGACGCACGTCGGGATGAGCTCTATGGGGTGATCGACCGCTGGGTGGGTGGGCTGCCGCTGGAGGAGGTACTGTCGGTGCTCAATCGCGCCGAAGTGCCGGCCAGCCGTATCTTCTCCGCCGAGGACATGTTCGCCGACCCGCAATTCCTCGCCCGCGAGATGTTCCTCTCGGCGAAGCTGCCGGACGGCAAGCCGTTCAAGATGCCGGGGATCGTACCCAAGCTCTCCGATACCCCCGGCTCGACCGAATGGATCGGCCCGGAGCTGGGGGAACACAACAGCGAAGTGCTGGCAGGGCTGGGGTACAGCGCCGAGCAGATTACGGCGCTGAAGGGGGATGGAGCTATTTGAGGTCAAGCGGGGCAGACCTTCGGCCTGCTTGGCGAATGAATTCGTCCCTACAGGATTTATACGCCCTCGCGAGGAATCACAAACATGAAAAAGGCCGGCCCCTTTCGGGAGCCGGCCTTTTCGTTTCAGGCGCTCTGACTTACAGCGGCTTGCCGCGGTTGCCATGCTGGCTGACGAAGGCCTGGATCTGCTTCAGGTCGTTTGGCAGCACGGTGCAACGTTCCTCGCGCTGGAACAGATCGGCGAGGTGCGGCGGCAGTGCCGGGGCCTGGCCGACGCCGGCCTTCTCCACCGCTTCCGGGAATTTGACCGGGTGGGCAGTGCCCAGGGTGACCATCGGGGTCGCCAGGCTGCGGCGGCATTCGCGGGCGGCGCGCACGCCGATCGCGGTGTGCGGGTCCAGCAGCTCGCCGCACTCGTTGTAGACCTCGGCGATGGTTTCGCAGGTGGCTGCGTCATCCACGGCCAGCGAATCGAACAGCTTGCGCGCTTCGGTCCAGCGGTCTTCCTCGACGCTGAAGCCACCACCCTGCTTGAAGGTGTCCATCAGGTTGGCGATGGCAGCACCGTTACGACCGTGCAGGTCGAACAGCAGGCGCTCGAAGTTGGACGACACCATGATGTCCATAGACGGCGACAGGGTCGGATGCAGGGTGTCCTTGACGTACTGGTTGCCGCTCATGAAGCGGTGCAGGATGTCGTTGCGGTTGGTGGCGACGATCAGTTGGCTGATCGGCAGGCCCATGTTGCGCGCCAGGTAGCCGGCGAAGATGTCGCCGAAGTTGCCAGTCGGTACGGAGAACGCCACGGAACGTGCCGGACCACCCAGCTGGATGGCCGCGTGGAAGTAGTAGACGATCTGGGCCATGATCCGCGCCCAGTTGATCGAGTTGACCGCTACCAGACGGGTGCCCTTGAGGAAGCCCTGGTCGGCGAAGCTGGCCTTGACCATCTCCTGGCAGTCGTCGAAGTTGCCCTCGACCGCGATGTTGTGGATGTTGTCGCCGAGGATGGTGGTCATCTGGCGACGCTGCACCTCGGACACACGGTTGTGCGGGTGCATGATGAAGATGTCGACGTGCTCGCAGGCCTTGCAGCCTTCGATGGCGGCCGAGCCGGTGTCACCGGAGGTGGCACCCATGATCACCACCCGCTCGCCGCGCTTGCTCAGCACGTGGTCGAGCAGGCGACCCAGCAGTTGCAGGGCGAAGTCCTTGAAGGCCAGGGTCGGACCGTGGAACAGCTCCAGCACCCACTCGTTGCCGTTCAACTGGCGCAGCGGCGCCACGGCGTTGTGGGCGAAGACGCCGTAGGTTTCCTCGAGGATCTTCTTGAAGTCGGCATCGGCAATGCTGCCGGCCACGAAGGGGCGCATCACGCGGAAGGCCAGTTCGTGGTACGGCAGGCCGGCCCAGGAGGCGATTTCTTCCTGGGTGAAGCGCGGCAGGTTTTCCGGGACGTAGAGGCCGCCGTCACTGGCCAGGCCAGCCAGCAGCACGTCTTCGAAGTTCAGGGCCGGAGCCTGGCCGCGGGTACTGATATAGCGCATGTCTTAAAACCTTGGTTTCGAGCGGCCGGGGTCGGTGCGTCGCTCCGGGGGATCGCCCCTCGCGACGGCACCTGCGCCCGGCGGCTGCTTAGTTCAGTTGCTCGACGCGGATGCGCACGACGCTGCCTACCACGTCTTCCAGAGCTTCCAGCGCGGCGATGGCGTCGTTGACGCGCGCCTCGACGACCCGGTGGGTAACCAGGATCATCGGCACCAGGCCGTCCTGCTCTTCGACTTCTTTCTGCATGATGGATTCGATGTTGATGCCACGCTCCGACAGGATGGACGCGACCTGTGCCAGCACACCCGGGTGGTCCTTGGCCTGGATGCGCAGGTAGTAGGCGCTCTCACAGGCTTCGATCGGCAGGATCGGGTGGTCGGACAGCGAGTCCGGCTGGAACGCCAGGTGCGGCACATGGTTCTCCGGGTCGGTGGTCAGCGCGCGAACCACATCCACCACGTCGGCGACCACGGCGGACGCGGTGGCCTCCATGCCGGCGCCAGCGCCGTAGTACAGGGTGCTGCCAGCAGCGTCACCGTTGACCATCACGGCGTTCATCACACCGTTGACATTGGCGATCAGGCGGTCGGCCGGGATCAGGGTCGGGTGCACGCGCAGCTCGAAACCGCTGTCGGTGCGACGCGCCACGCCCAGGTGCTTGATGCGATAGCCCAGGGCTTCGGCGTAGTTCACGTCGGCACTGGTCAGCTTGGAGATGCCCTCGGTGTAGGCCTTGTCGAACTGCAGCGGGATACCGAAGGCAATGGAGGCGAGGATGGTCAGCTTGTGGGCGGCATCGATGCCTTCGACGTCGAAGGTCGGATCGGCTTCGGCGTAACCCAGTGCCTGGGCTTCTTTGAGCACGTCTTCAAAGGCACGGCCCTTCTCACGCATTTCGGTGAGGATGAAGTTGCCGGTGCCGTTGATGATGCCGGCCAGCCAGTTGATGCGGTTGGCGGAGAGGCCTTCGCGGATCGCCTTGATCACCGGGATGCCGCCGGCCACGGCGGCTTCGAAGGCAACCATGACGCCCTTCTCGCGGGCCTTGGCGAAGATTTCGTTGCCGTGCACGGCGATCAGCGCCTTGTTGGCGGTAACGACGTGCTTGCCGTTCTCGATGGCCTTCATGACCAGCTCGCGGGCTTGGGTGTAGCCACCGATCAGCTCGATGACGATGTCGATTTCCGGGTTGTTGACCACGTCGAAGATGTCGGCGGTGATGGGGGTAGCGCCGGTATCACATTTCGGGTTGGGACGACGAGCGGCAATCTGGGCAACCTCGATTCCACGCCCGGCACGGCGGGCAATCTCCTCGGCGTTGCGTTTGAGTACGTTGAAGGTGCCGCCACCGACGGTCCCAAGGCCACAGATGCCTACTTTTACCGGCTTCACGCTGAACTCCCCATCATCACTGCGAAAGCGGCCGGGAGTGTCCCGGCCGAGGAAAAGAGCCGCACTTTACGAAGCGGCTGAATATTGGTCAATCGAGGCAGGTGCCCGGATTACTTGGCCTCAAGGGCCAGCTTCGCGAGTTGCGGAGCCGGCTGATAGCCCGGAATCATCTGGCCATTGCCCAGCACGATGGCCGGAGTACCGTTGACGCCAATCAGTTGGCCCAGCTCGAACTGCTTGGCCACCGGGTTATCGCAGGTCGCGGCGGGAAGATCCTCACGGGACTTGGCCTTGTTCATGGCAGCCTGGCGGTCCTTGCTGCACCAGACGCTGACCAGGCTGTTGTAGCCGTGGCTGCCGATGCCCTGGCGCGGGAAGGCGACGTAACGCACTTCGATACCGCGGCGGTTCAGCTCCGGCACTTCGCTGTGCAGCTTCTGGCAGTAGCCGCAGTCGGTGTCGGTGAACACGGTGATATGGGCCTTGGCGGGCTCCTTGGGCGAGAACACCACCATCTCGCCGGCGGGGATGGCGTTGATTTCCTTGGCGATGGAGCGGCTCTCGGCCTGCTCGGTAAGGTTCACCGGCTTGCCGTTCTGCACGTGGTACAGGTAGCCCTGCATCAGGTACTGACCGTCGGCGCTGGTGTAGAGCATACGGCCGCCCTTGAGCTGGACCTGGTAGATGCCGGTCATCGGGCTTTCACCGATGGATTCGATGGGCAAGCCGAGCTCCAGGGCGTCGAGGGTCTTGCGGATGGCCTGGTCCGGGTCGTCGGCGAGGCTGATGGTGCTGGCAAGGCCGAGGGCCAGACCGGCGATAAGACGGGTCACGCGCATGGGTACTCCTGTCGAGCAGCGGACGTACGGAAATCGCTCAAGCCTAACACAGAAGCCCTGGCGCACAGATGTCGGACGCCCGGCGGCCGTTGTGGGAGAACGGCCGGGGAATTCGTCGGAAGGAAGCGACGCATGCGTGAGGTCCGGGACCTGTGCATGACATCCCTGTCGTGGCGCCTCTGCCTGGCTCACCCCCGTGGATGGTGGCGGGCATGCAGCTCCTGCAGACGAGCCTGGGCGATGTGGGTGTATATCTGCGTGGTGGACAAGTCGCTGTGGCCAAGGAGCATCTGCACCACGCGCAGGTCGGCGCCGTGGTTGAGCAGGTGGGTGGCAAAGGCGTGGCGCAGGGTGTGCGGCGACAGTGACTTGCTGATTCCAGCGACCTGGGCCTGGTGCTTGATGCGGTGCCAGAAGGTCTGGCGGGTCATCTGCTCGCCACGCAGGCTGGGGAACAGCACGTCGCTGGGCTTGCCGTCGAGGAGGAAGGGCCGCGCCTCGCGCTGGTAACGCTCGAGCCAGGCGATGGCCTCCTCGCCCAGGGGAACCAGGCGTTCCTTGCTGCCCTTGCCGAACACCTTCAGCACGCCCTGGCGCAGGTTGACCTGTTCCAGGGTCAGGCTCACCAGCTCGGTGACGCGCAGGCCACAAGCGTAGAGAACTTCAAGCATGGCGCGGTCACGCAGGCCGATAGGATCATCCAGCTCCGGCGCTTCCAGCAGCGCCTCCACATCGGCCTCGGACAGCGACTTGGGCAAGGGACGCCCCAGTTGCGGCAGGTCGATCTGCAAGGTCGGGTCTTCGACGATCAGGTTCTCCCGCAGGAGGAAGCGGTAGAAACCGCGCAGGCCGGAAAGGAAGCGCGCGGTGGAGCGCGCCTTGTAGCCCTGCTCCAGGCGCCAGGCGAGGTGGTCGAGGATCAGGTCGCGTCCGGCCTTGTCCAGCGCCAGACCGCGTTCATCGAGCCAGCCGTTGAAATGGGCGAGATCGCTGCGATAAGCCGAACGCGTATGTTCGGACAGGCCTTTTTCCAGCCAGAGGGCGTCGAGGAAGCGGTCAATCAGAAGGTGATCCAGGGCGGGCATGGCAGACTGCTTGGCGTGTGAGACGCGCTAGTCTTCCACGGGCGTAAACCGATTTCATCCCCGACAAGGAGTCTCGATGAGCGAACACCATATTCTGCTAGGTCTGGGCGGCATCGGCGCGGCCGCTCTGTTCTGCCAGTGGCTGGCCTGGCGCCTGCGCCTACCGGCCATCCTCTTCCTGCTGCTGGCGGGCATTCTCGCGGGTCCGGCTACCGGCCTGCTGGACCCGCAGGCGCTGTTCGGCCCGCTGCTATTCCCACTGATTTCCCTGTCGGTAGCGCTGATCCTCTTCGAAGGCAGCCTTACCCTGCACTTCTCCGAATGGCGGGAAATCGGCACCGTCGTCCGGCGCATGGTCACGGTCGGCGCATTGATCACCTGGGCGGTGATTGCTGTCGCCACTCATTGGCTGCTGGGTTTCTCCTGGGAGCTGTCACTGCTGTTCGGCACCCTGACGCTGGTCACTGGGCCCACCGTCATCGTCCCGATGCTGCGCGTGGTGCGGCCGCGATCCTCGATCGCCAACATCCTGCGCTGGGAAGGCATCGTCATCGATCCCATCGGTGCATTGCTGGCGGTCGTGGTGTTCAGCTTCATTGTCAGCCGCGACGACGGCGGCTGGAGCGCCAGCCTTTCGACTTTTGCCGCGGTGATCGCTTGCGGTACTGCGCTGGGCGCGGCCGGTGGCTGGCTGTTCGGCCTGGTACTGCGACGCCACTGGCTGCCGGAATACCTGCAGAACCTCGCGGCACTGGCTGCCGTGCTGGGGGTATTCATCGGCGCCAACCTGCTGGTGCATGAGTCCGGCCTGCTGGCGGTGACCGTCATGGGCATGGGCCTGGCCAACATGCGTGGCGTGGACGTGCGACAAATCCTGCACTTCAAGGAAAACCTCAGCGTCTTGCTGATTTCCGGGCTGTTCATCCTGCTTGCCGCGCGTCTGGATTTTGCTGCCCTGGTGGCCATGGGCCCGGCAACCCTGCTGTTGCTGGCGGTGATCCAGTTCGTCGCACGCCCGTTGAACGTCGCCGTCAGTACGCTGGGTTCCAGCCTGAACTGGCGGGAGCGCGCGCTGCTGGCCTGGATCGCGCCGCGCGGCATAGTCGCGGCGGCGGTGTCCGCGATCTTCTCCTTGCGCCTGATGGAAGCGGGCCACGAACAGGCGCAACTGCTGGTGCCCCTGACCTTCCTGGTGATCATCGGCACCGTGGTGCTGCAAAGCGCAACATCCCGACCGCTGGCACGGCTGCTGAACGTCGCCGAACCGGCGCCATCGGGTTTTCTGATCATCGGCGCCAACCCGGTAGCTCGTGAGGTGGGCAAGGCCCTGCAGAACCTCGATATCCGCGTGCTGCTCACCGACTCCAGTTGGGAGAACATCCGCGCCGCGCGCATGGAAAACCTGCCGACCTACTTTGGCAATCCGACGTCGCAACACGCCGAAGCACACCTGGACCTGGTAGGTCTCGGCCACCTGCTGGCACTCTCCCCGTCCAGCGAACTGAATGCCCTGGCCTGCATGCACTTCCGCCACGATTTCAGTGCGCAGCGCCGATTCACACTACCCAGCGGCAACGAAAGCCGGCGCAGCGACAAGCACCGCACCAGCGATACGGTACGCGGCCGTCCCCTGGGCAACCAGGCACTGACATATCCGCAGTTCGCCAGCTACCTGTCCAAGGGCGCTGACGTGCGCACCACCACCTTGACCGCAACCTTCGGCTGGAGCGAGTACCAGGCCCTGCACGGCGATCGCGCCACCCTGCTGCTGGCCCTGGATCCGCGGGGCTGGACGCATCTGGCAGGGCAGCCGCTGGACTTCACGCCGGAGAAAGACTGGACCCTGGTGTCCCTGATCGAAACCGAAGCGCAACCCGGTGTTACCGCCGATCGCACACTGGTCCAAACACACTGACAGGCGGCATGGCCAGCCTATCCTTAGTCTGGTGACAGGATCGGGCTGGCCGTGGATGATTTCATCTTGCTATCACCCATTGCCGGTACCGGAACATGGCCAACCAAATGAATTCCCGCCTGGGGCAGATCCTCATCAACAAGGGCCTGATCACCCCCCAGGAGCTGGATGCCGCGATCAAGATGCAACTCACCAGCAAGATGCGGCTGGGTGAAGTACTGATAGCGCAAGGCCTGCTATCCCAGAAGCAACTGACCAAGGCCCTGAAGAAGCAGAGCAATCTGCGTCTGGCGGCTACCCTCGTGGCCGCGTTGATGAGCCCCTTCCAGATGGCCAGCGCCGACATCCAGCGCCTGCAGCCGCCCGCCAGCATCAGCCGCCAGGAAACCCCGCAGGGCCTGCGCCCGCTGACAGACCTGGAGATGAGCAGCGTCAGCGCCCAGGGCCTGGACGATGTGCTGCAGGGTCTGTTCCTGCAGGCAGAAAGCGGCGACGGGCTGGGGGCGGTAAAGCACCTGGCGAAGCTGGTGATGCCGGTGCTGGATAGCCTGGATGCGGAAACCTCGATGAAAGACGTGGTTTACGACACCAGCAAGATGACCTCGATGGTCAACCCGGACGGCTCCGTGAATGTGCGACTACCCAGCTCCATCGGCGAACTGCGCTTCGACAACATCCGCGTCGCAGGCGCGCCACAGGACCAGAGTTTCGGCAGCCTGACGCTGAACAACATCGACCTGTCCCAGGCATCGCTGAAGATCAGCATGCGCAACTGAACCCGGCGGGATACTACAAAGGCACCCTGTGGGTGCCTTTTGCATTCATGCGGCGCTGGCGGCCGGGGGATGGTCTGGCAGAACCTGCACCGGGCGCTTCTCCGCGTCGATGGCGACGAAGCTGAACAGGCCGGTAATGGCCTTTTCGCGGGAGGCGCTGTACATGTCCTCGACGAACACCTCGACCTCCACCTTGAGGCTGGTGTTACCCACCTTCACCACCCGCCCGACCAGTTCGACGATGGAGCCCGCCGGAATCGGGTGCTTGAAGTCGATGCGGTCACTGGAAACAGTCACCAGCGGCAAACGGCAGAAGCGCGTGGCGGTGATAAAGGACACTTCGTCCATCCAGGCCAGGGCAGTACCGCCGAACAGGGTGTTGTGATGGTTAGTGCTGGGCGGGAACACCGCCTTGGTCACCCGGCTCTCGGACAGCTCGGTCCTGCGGGCGATTTCTTGCTCTCTCGGGGTCATGCCACTACTACCTGAATCGAACTCATGTGGCTGCCACTCGTGCGGCGACTCTTGTCGTTCTTCTGTGCGCTGCCGGATGGGCAGTTGCTCCCGGCTGGCGGCACCAGCGGGGCGCGGATTATCCCCTTCCCACGGCCAATAAAAAACCCGCCGAGGCGAACCTGGGCGGGTTTTTGGGGAAAGCTGCGGCGATTAGGCCAGCTTTTCCTTGATACGAGCTGCCTTGCCGGACAGGTCGCGGAGGTAGTACAGCTTGGCTTTGCGCACGTCACCGCGACGCTTGACGCTCAGGCTGTCAACCAGCGGGGAGTAGGTCTGGAAAGTACGCTCAACGCCTACGCCGTTGGAAATTTTGCGCACGGTGAAAGCGCTGTTCAGGCCGCGGTTACGCTTGGCGATGACCACACCTTCGAAGGCCTGCAGACGCGAACGGTCGCCTTCCTTCACTTTAACTTGAACGATTACGGTGTCGCCCGGGGCGAAAGCCGGAATCTCTTTATTCATTTGTTCAGCTTCGAGTTGCTGAATGATCTTGTTGGTCATCGCTATGCTCCTAAGGCAGGCCTTCTGGGCGTGCCATCGATACGTTAACTATCGTCCCGCTGGCGGATGTATTCCTCCAGCAGCTTTTTCTCTTCTCCAGAAAGCGAGCGGCAATCCAGAAGATCAGCCCGACGTTCCCAGGTGCGCCCAAGCGCCTGCTGCAAACGCCATCGCCGGATGTGTTCGTGGTTGCCGCTGAGCAGCACCTCAGGAACACGCTTGCCTGCATACAACTCCGGTCGGGTGTAATGCGGGCAATCGAGCAGTCCATCCGTAAAGGAGTCCTCCTCGGCGGAGTCCGCGTGGCCCAGCGCTCCGGGCAGCAACCGCGTCACCGCATCGATCAGCACCATGGCCGGCAGCTCACCGCCGGACAGGACGTAGTCTCCGATCGACCATTCCTCATCGACGTGCTCTTCAATGAAGCGTTCGTCAATGCCTTCGTAGCGCCCGGCAATGAGGATCAAAGCCTCCTCATTCACCAGCTCGCGCACGGCTGCCTGCTTCAGCTGGCGCCCTTGCGGCGAGAGGTAGATAACCTTCGCTCGATCCCCTGCCGCTGCCTTGGCTGCTGCCAGGGCCCGCTCCAGGGGTTGAATCTTCATCACCATGCCCGGGCCGCCACCGAAGGGCCGATCATCCACCGTCTGGTGGCGGTCCTCCGTGAAGCTCCGTGGGTTCCAGCAGTTGAGCTTGAGCAGCCCCTGCTTCACCGCGCGGCTGGTAATGCCGTACTCGCTGATGGCGGCGAACATCTCGGGGAAGATGCTGATAACTTCGACCTGCATGCTTTTCATGTCAGGCCTCTCAGAAATCAACGTCCCACTCCACCCGGATCTCGCCAGCGTCCAGATCGATCGACAGCACGCACTGCTCCGTATAGGGCAGCAAGCGCTCACGATCATCGAGGCTGCCAGCGCAAGGCTTGACCACCATCACATCGTTGGCACCGGTCTCCAGCAGGTGATCGATTCGACCGAGCAAGTGCCCGTCCTGATTGATCACACTGAGACCTTCCAGCTGATGCCAGTAGAACTCGTCTTCGTCGAGCTCCGGCAGTTCGCTGCGAGGGACACAGATTTCAAATCCTGCGTAGGTACGAGCGACTTCGCGATCGTCCAAGCCTTTCAGCCTTACCACCAGGACTTTGCCGTGTACGCGTCCACTGATGACTTCGACCTGCTTTACCTCGTTGTCACGCCTGAGCGTCCAACGGCGGTAATCGAGCACGTTATCCAGCGGATCGGTGAAGGAGTAGACCTTCACCTCGCCACGTACGCCATGCACCGAGAAAATCTTGCCGAGAACGATCAGTTCATCGGCGGGAGCCGGCGTCGTGCTCATAAAGATGCTTAGGCAGCAGCCTTGGCAGCTTCCTTCAGCAGCTGAGCAACACGCTCAGACGGCTGGGCGCCCTGGCTCAGCCAGTAGCTGACGCGCTCCTGGTTCACGGAGAGCTTCACTTCTGCACCGGTGGCGACCGGGTTGAAGAAGCCGATACGCTCTACGAAGCGACCATCGCGCGCATTGCGGCTGTTGGTCACGGTCAGGTGGTAGAAGGGGCGCTTCTTGGAGCCGCCACGGGCAAGACGGATGGTTACCATTGAACTTCGTTCCTATAGTCGGTGCTTTTCAAGCAATGCACACACATGGGCCATGGGCCCGAAAGGCCGCATATTCTAAGGATTATCCGGCCGATTGCAAATCTCTTTTTGCTGGCCGCCGGTCGGCGGCCGGGGCTCACATCTTCGGCATGCCGCCGGGGAACATGCTGCCCATACCGCGCATCATCTTGGCCATGCCGCCCTTGGCGGTGACCTTCTTCATCATTTTCTGCATCTGTTTGTGCTGTTTGATGAGACGCCCAACGTCCTGCACCTGGGTGCCGGAGCCCAGCGCGATGCGGCGCTTGCGCGAACCGCTGATCACTTCCGGGTCGCGACGCTCGGCAGGCGTCATGGAGTTGATGATCGCCTCCATCTGCTTGAACTGCTTCTCCGCGGCGTTCTGTGCGTTGCCCATCTGAGACAGGTTGACGCCGCCGAGCATCGGCAGCTTGTCCATCAGGCCGCCGAGGCCGCCCATGTTCTTCATCTGTTGCAGCTGATCGCGGAAGTCCTCGAGGTCGAAACCCTTGCCCTTCTTGATCTTCTTCGCGAGCTTCTCGGCCTTCTCGCGATCCATGGTCTGCTCGGCCTGCTCGATCAGGCTGAGCACGTCGCCCATGCCGAGGATGCGGGAGGCCACGCGGTCCGGGTGGAAGGGGTCGAGCGCTTCGGTCTTCTCGCCCATGCCGAGGAACTTGATCGGCTTGCCGGTAATGGCGCGCACCGAGAGCGCGGCACCACCACGGGCGTCACCGTCGACCTTGGTCAGCACCACGCCGGTCAGCGGTAGGGCATCGTTGAAGGCCTTGGCGGTGTTGGCGGCGTCCTGACCGGTCATGGCATCGACCACGAACAGGGTTTCCACCGGCTTGATCGCGGCATGGACCTGCTTGATCTCGTCCATCATCTCGGTGTCGACGTGCAGGCGGCCTGCGGTGTCGACGATGACGACGTCAATGAACTTCAGCTTGGCTTCGCGGATCGCCGCCTCAGCGATATCCACCGGCTTCTGGCTGGTATCGGACGGGAAGAAGGTGACGCCGATGTCATTGGCCAGGGTTTCCAGCTGTTTAATAGCCGCCGGACGGTAGACGTCCGCGGAAACCACCAGCACCGACTTCTTCTTGCGCTCTTTAAGGAAGCGCGACAGTTTGCCCACGGTGGTGGTCTTGCCCGCACCTTGCAGGCCGGCCATCAGGATCACCGCCGGTGGAGCGGCATTCAGCGCCAGGTCCTCGTTGGCAGCGCCCATCAGCTCGACCAGTTCGGCCTGGACGATCTTCACGAAGGCCTGACCCGGGGTCAGGCTCTTGGAAACCTCGGTACCGACCGCACGGTCCTTTATCTTGGCAACGAAGTCCTTCACCACCGGAAGGGCGACGTCGGCCTCGAGCAGAGCCATGCGCACCTCGCGCAGGGTGTCCTTGATGTTGTCCTCGGTCAGTTTGGCCTTGCCGGTGACATGGCGCAGCGTCTGTGAGAGGCGGTCGGTAAGGTTTTCAAACATGCGCGTTCCTTTCGGGCTCTCGTGAGCCCCGGCTGAGCTTGCGGCAGGCGGCGGAGTATAACGAAGACTCGGCGTTGCCGACACCGCCAGCGGTCTTTCACCGGCAGGCCTTGTATGCCACACTCACTGCCTTTCGGGCTTGCCTTACAAGGACTTATGCACCCTCTGCTGCCCAGCCTCCTGGCTGCATTCCTCTATGCGGGCACTACTGGTTACCAGGGCCTTCGCCTTAGCCAGCGCACCACGCCGGACAAGCGCCTGCTGATCATCGGCGGCGGCGTGGCCCTGCTCGCCCATTGCGCCGCGCTCTTCCTCCAGCTGCTGACGCCGGCCGGTCTCTACCTGGACTTCTTCAACGCAGCCAGCCTGATCGCCGCAGCGGTGATTCTGCTGACCATCGTGGCCATCGCGCGGATTCCCATCGAAAACCTGCTGCTCCTGCTGCTACCGCTCGGCGCCCTGACGGTGCTGGCGGCGGCACTGGTACCTGGCGGCACGTCCCAGGCCATCAATGAAGAACCCGGCATTCTTGCCCACATCCTGCTGTCGATCCTGGCCTATGGCCTGCTGACCATGGCGGTGTTCCAGGCGCTGCTGCTGCTGTTGCAGGACCACCAGCTCAAGCACAAGCACCCGTCCGGGCTGATCAAGAATTTCCCGGCCCTGCAGACCATGGAGAGCCTGCTGTTCGGCTTCCTCTGGGCCGGCTGGTGCCTGCTGTCGCTGTCGCTGATCTCCGGCTGGGTGTTCGTCGAGAACCTGTTCGCCCAGCACCTGGCACACAAGACCATCCTTTCCTGCATCGCCTGGGTCGTGTTCGGCGTCCTGCTGTGGGGCCGCCACCAGCTTGGATGGCGCGGGCACAAGGCCATCCGCTGGACCCTGGCAGGTTTCTGCCTGCTGATGCTGGCGTACTTCGGCAGCAAGCTGGTCCGCGAATTCATCCTCCACGTCTGACCATCCCATGCACGGACTGCTCGCCGGCCTACTCCTCGGAATCACCCTCTCCCTGGTAGCCGGCGCGCTGGTCGCCTGGTTGGCGACGCGACGCCGCCATGGCGTGGAAATCCAGCCACAATCCCGCCTGCCGGTGGCGGTGGCCGATGCGCTGCAACGGGTTACCGTCAGCTCCATCATGATTCCCCGCAGTGAAATCCAGGGCATCGACCTGGACGCCTCGCCGGACGAACTCCTGGTGCAGCTGCAAAACGCCACCCACACCCGCCTGCCGCTCTATCGTGAAGACATCAACCAGATCGAAGGCATTCTCCACCTGCGCCAACTGCCACGCCTGTTGACCGAAGGCCCAACCAGTGCCGAGCAACTGATGGCCGTGAGCCGTGAAACCTATTTCGTACCGGAAAGCACGCCGCTGCTGACCCAACTGGTGAATTTCCAGAAGCAGAAGCGCCGTCTTGGCATCGTGGTCGACGAGTACGGTGACGTGGTGGGGCTGGTCAGCCTGGAAGACATTTTTCAGGAACTGGTCGGCGAGTTCGGCAGCCTGGAAGACTTCGCCCCCAACCCCGGCATCCAGTCCCGTGACGATGGCCGTTACGAGCTGGACGGCGCGTTACACCTGCGCGAACTGAACCGGGTGCTCGGCTGGCACCTGCCGTGCGACGGCCCCAAGACCCTCAACGGCCTGATCACCGAAGCACTGGAGCAGATTCCCGACTGCAGCGTGTGCCTGAAGGTCGGCCCCTACCGCCTGGAAATCCTCCAATCCAGCGAAAACCGAGTACAGCGCGTACTCGCCTGGCGCGCCGGGCTTACGCCAAAGGCCTAGCAGCCACCTGCGCCAGCCTCCATGGATGACCGGGGATTTCCCCGCCCTCCCCGAC
>NZ_SCOK01000057.1:0-31083 GCF_005502555.1 Pseudomonas sp. D(2018) | reverse complement strand
ATGCCTGAGCGCAACGCGCAAGCAGGATCGTGTTGGTCCTCGTGACCAGCGGATAGAAGGTGGTGAGACGCCAGGTCTCACGAGCAGCATGCCCCGCTGCCTTGATGCGTACCCCGAGTCATGAATCGGAGGAACAGGCCTTGACACCGAGATCTTCATAGAAGGGGCGAATTCATTCGCCAACCGGACCGAAGGTTCGGCCTGACGCGGCAAGGGGGCAGCTTCGCCGCCCTGAGTGAATGATTTCACCCCTGCAACTGCCGAGTCAGGCCAGAGGCCTTACTCGGCGATCTGCAGCTTGCGCGACTCGGTGTAGACGTAGCGCAGCTTCTCGTACTCGAAGGGCGTGTTGAGCTGGCCGTAGCGGAATTTGGTGGTGTAGCGCTTGTCCACCATGCGCAACGCAGTGATCTCCGGGTGGTCACTGCTGACTTCCGGCACGTTGAGGAAGTTGATCTGGTAGTCGGCGACGTAGTCCACCACCAGCCCGCCGGTGTCCCGCAGGTTGGACGGGCCGAGGATCGGCAGCATCAGGTAGGGCCCGTCGGTGACGCCGTAATAGCCCAGGGTCTGGCCGAAGTCCTCGGTCTGCTTGGGCAGCCCGATGCGTGCGGCCGGGTCCCAGAGGCCGGCGACGCCGATGGTGGTGTTCAGCAGCAGGCGCCCGGTGATTTCCATGGAGCGTTGTCCCTTGAGCTGGAGCAGGCTGTTCAGCAGGTTCGGCACATCGCCCAGGTTGCTGAAGAAGTTGCTCACGCCGCTGCGCACGAATCCCGGTGTGACGTAGCGATAGCCGCGCACCACGGGCAGGAACACCCATTCGTCGAAGCGATAGTTGAAGTGATAGACCCGCCGGTTCCAGGACTCGTAAGGGTCGTAGACGCTCAGTGCGTTGAGGGTCGAGCGTTCGAACTCGCGCTGATCCAGGCCGGGGTTGAATTTCAGGTCTTTCAGCGGCTGAGTGAAGCCGTCCTGGTCGGGCTCCTGGGCTCGAGCCAGGGGGCTTGCCAGCAGTAGGGCGATCAAGAGTGCTTTCTTAGCCACGGAAGAACTCCAGCATGGCGTCGCCGTTGACGCGGTAGTTGAGGTTGCCGCAGTGCCCGCCATGGGGGTAGACGGTCAAGCGGTCGCCCAGGGTGCGGCGCAGGAAACCCAGGTCGCCGGGGCCGAGGATGAGGTCGTCGGCGTTGTGCATCACGGCAATCTTGCTGTTGTCTTTCAGGTAGTCCTCCAGGGCATAGAGGCTGACCTGGTCGATCAGTTGGGTCAGGCTGCCGCCGTCGTAGCGGGCGCGCCAGTAGGGAATCAGTTGCTCGGTCATGTAGCAGTCGAAATCGCACTGCAGGGCGCGCTTGTAGAAGGGCGTCAGGCTGGTGCCTTCGCTGATGGACAACTGCACCGGAGTGATCAGGCCGCGATGGTTGATCAGGTCCGAGGTGAAGGCGATGTCCGAGGAGGAGAAGCGGAAGGCCGTGCCGATCAGCATCGCCATCTGCTCGTTGGACAGCCGCTGTCTGGATTCCTGGAAGTCGTACAGCAGGGCGTCATTGAGGTCGATGTAGCCCTTCTGCTGGAAGTAGCGGGTCAGCTTGCCCAGCACCACCTGGTAGAAGGTGGTGGTGTCGTCGACGCCCTTCACGCGGGTCTGCACAAGGCGGTCGAGGTTAGTCACCGAGGTATAGAGGTTCACCGGCGGATTGAGCAGCAATACCCGCTTGAAGTTGAAGCTGCGGCGGGTTTCGTCCAGGTGGCTGACGAAGGCCGCCTCAAGGGCGCCGAGGCTGTATCCGGTGAGGTAGAAGTCGGTGATTGGCAGGCTCGGATGTTGGGCACGTACGGCCTGCATCACCCGATAGAGGTCGTCGGCGTCTTCGGCCGAAAGTCCTGGGGTCGCATGACGCGAGGCGGCGACCATGAAGTCGTAGCTGGTGGGCGAGGAGAGTTGCACCACGTGGTAACCAGCGCCGTAGAACAGCTTCTTCAGCGTCTCGGCATGGGTGCTGGCGTAGTGGCCGCCCGTGCCGGCAATGACGAACACCAGCGGGGCTGGGCCCTTTTGCTTGGCGAGGCGGTAGCGCAACTTCTTCACCGACCAGAAATTGTCCGGCAACTCGCTTTCGCGCTCTGGACGCAGCTTCAGGTCATAGTCGGACTGGTCGATGTCATCGTCCGTCGGCACCGCGCTGCGCAGGTCCGGCGGCGTGGTGGCGATGGTCGCCTCGAAAGGGTTGGTGATCGGAAAGCCATAACTGGCTGCATCCAGGTCCGCGGCCAGCACGGGAGCGCAGAGGGTCAGGCTGCCAAGTAGGGCGGCAAGGCGAAGACGGAGCATAGGAAAGGTCCCTGTTCAGATTCTGCGGAGTCCGGATCCCGCGGTTGCGGGCAGGCCCCAGTCACTCCCCCGGGCCTTGCCTGTCAGGGCCGCCGGGTCGCGTTCCTTATAAGCGAACGTCATGAGTGAATACCGAGCCTATGACAACTGCAAGTCCTGTGAGTGCGCGCCGTACGTCTGGCCAGGGTGCGGCAGATTGTTGGAAGGTTCTTGCATAGCGCCATCGCGGGGGTATCCTTGGCGCCGCTTACCCATTCGGAGAGAACCATGTCCAGCCGTTCGTCCCTCATCCTGCTGCTGATTCTGCTGCCGCTCTGGCTGGCCGCCAGCTACGGGGTTCGTTTCGCCCTGATGGAGGACGGCCAGTGGGTCGGCCTGTGCGTCGACGAAGCGCAACGCTGGGAGTGCCAGGTGCGCGCTGGCCTGGGGCTGCTGATCCACTTCCGCGTCATCGCCTGGATCGGGTTCGCTGCAGCCCTGGTGGCTTTCTTCGTACCGGGCCGCGCCGGCTGGGGCCTGGCTTTGCTGGCGTTGCTCTTCGCCCTGCCGGCCCTGGTGCTGTACACCGCCAGCCTCGCGGTTTTCGCCTGTGTCATCGCCGGCCTGCGGCTGGTGCGCCGCCAGGTGGCGTCGGTGCCCGTACCGGCCTGAGGATTCAACAGGTGCAAAGAAGGACGCTTCAAGCGTCCTTTTTTGTTGCCGGTGTCCCGTCCTGAAATCGCACCTACCGCTCCCCGAAGGAGAGCGGTCAGGGTGAGGACGGCTCAGTCGCGAACCCGCAGGCTCCGCCACAAGGCAGCCAATAGCAGGGTGCTTACGGCGGCCCAACCGATGGCCTGGACGTTACCCAGGGTTTCTTCATAGAGCTGGGGCACGATGCCGGCGCCGATCAGGACCGCCATCAGCGCGATCTCGCGGCGCGGGGCGGCCACTGGGCGGAACAGGTAGACCAGGGCCGGCAGCAGCAGGGCGGCGCTGGGGAAACTGCGGTAGCGGGCATCGAACACCAGGGCCAGCATCAGCACTGCGCCGGCGAAACCGGACGCAGCCAGCCACCAGCCGCCACGGGTTTCCAGCCAGTCGAACAGGCGACTGCGCGCTCCGCCACGGGCGGACAAGGCCAGGGCGCCGTGGGCCAGGACGATCAGATTGAGTCCAACCAGGAAGGCCGCCCACAACCATTCACCGACGAAGCGGCTGGTGACGCGCGCCATTTCGCCCCACAGGCCGATGCAGGCAGCGCCCACGGCCGCCAGCAGCGGTAGCAGCAGGGCGGCGCGGTTGGAGGCAGGGCGACCGGCGAGTACCAGGGTGGCGAGGAAAATCAGACCGGAAACGCCCAGCCACATCGGCCAGTTGGGCAGATTGCTGACCGGACCGGCGAGCACGCCTTTGTCCTGGCGGTCGGCATCGAACAGGCCCCAGTAACCGCCGACCGCGCCTTCACTGGCGCGCTTCCAGGGTTGGTCGAAGGCTTCGATCAGGTTGTAGCCCCAACCGTTCTGCTCGGCCATGGCAACGAAGCCACGAATGAACTTGGCTTCGTTGACCCGGCTCGGTACCGCGGTTTCGCGCTGGCGGCCTTCGCTGGGCCAGCCGGTTTCACCGATGAAGATGTCCTTGGGGGCGAAGCGGTTGCCGAACACCTGGCGGATTTCGGCTGCATGGCGCAGGGCCTGGTCGATGCCGGCAGGGTCGTCTTCCCAGTAGGGCAGCAGGTGGATGGTCAGGAAGTCCACTGCCGGAGCGACTTCCGGGTGCTTCAGCCAGAATTCCCAAACGTCTGCGTAGGTCACCGGCTGCTTCACCTGGGCCTTGACCTGCTCGATCAGCTTGGCCAGTTGGGCGCCGGTGACTTCCTTGCGCAGCAGGGTCTCGTTGCCCACGATCACTGATTGCACCACGTCCGGGTTGGCGTTGGCGGCCTTGATCAGGGCCTCGATCTCTTTCTGGGTGTCCAGCGGGTTGCCGTTCACCCAGGCGCCCAGCATCAGCTTCAGGCCGTGTTTGCGAGCCAGCTCCGGAATGGCTTCCAGACCGGTCATCGAGTAGGTGCGCACGCAGTGGAAGCGGGTTGCCAGCAGGGCCAGGTCAGCATCCATGCGTTCGGGGCGCAGCACGAAAGGCTGATCGAACGGCGACTGGTCCTTGTCGAATGGGCTGTAGGACGCGCACTGCAGCTTGTGGCTGGGTGTGGCAGCGTCCGGCAGGATCACCGGCTTGCCCAGGCCGTACCAGAGGCCTGCGAGGGCCAAGGCGGCGATCAGGAAGGAGAACAGGTAGGGGAGTGCAGGGAAACGGGCGTTCTGACTCATGGCTAAGGGTGCTTGCGTTGGGGGCAAAGCCGCGCATCTTAGCGGATTAGCCCTCATCGCTCCTACGGCCCGCAGTGGAAAATCCGCACAGGGAATGTCCGTTACGCGTGATGGTGCAACCAGGCGTGCTTGGGGATTTCCTGTTTCGGCTTGTCGCCCTTCTCGAAGCGCTTCCAGATCTTCTCGTGGAAGTAGAAACCTACTGAGTTGCACAGTGGCTCGACCGCCGCCACCAGTCCACCAACCGTCAGGCTGCCGGTCAGGGCATAGGCCACGCTGAAGGCAATGCAGAAGTGCATGAGGGTGAAGGTCACGGTCTTGAGCATGGCGCACCTCGGCAATGAGAATGATTATTCAATGTGCTCAGGCTAGACCTGCCAAACGATGGATGGAAATGTTCATCCAGCATGGTGCTGATAGTTTTGCTGTATGGCTTGTGTACGACCTTGGTCGATATTGGTCTCGAGTTACGACTAAGGTCGTCTGTTGTGCTTGTACGACCGTTCTATTGTTGGCTCCACCAGCAACCCGCGCTGTGGAGGACAACAACAATGAACGACAGCACCTACAAGCGGATTCAGGAGAATCCGCGCTTTCAGGAACTGGTTTCCAAGCGAGAGCGCTTCGCCTGGATACTCTCTGCCATCATGCTGGGCCTTTATCTGGCCTTCATTCTCCTGATCGCCTTCGAGCCGCAAGTGCTCGGCACGCGCATCAGCCCTGACTCTCCGGTTACCTGGGGTATCCCGATCGGTGTCGGTCTCATCCTGTCGGCCTTCGTGCTGACCGGCATTTACGTTCGCCGCGCCAATGGCGAGTTCGACCGCCTGAACCATGAGATCCTCAAGGAGGTCCAGTAATGATCGCGCGCATCCTTGCCGTCCTCGGCCTGATGGTCGTGGCGCCCGCCCTCTGGGCTGCCGGTGCCATCGAGGGCGATGTCCAGCGGCAGCCGCTGAACGCCTCGGCCATCGTCATGTTCGTCGCCTTCGTCGGCGCCACCCTGTACATCACCTACTGGGCCTCCAAGCGCAGCAAGTCGGCCTCCGACTTCTACACCGCCGGTGGCAGCATCACCGGTTTCCAGAACGGTCTGGCAATCGCCGGTGACTACATGTCGGCGGCGTCTTTCCTGGGTATTTCCGCCCTGGTGTTCACCTCCGGCTACGATGGCCTGATCTACTCCATCGGCTTCCTGGTGGGCTGGCCGGTGATCCTGTTCCTGATCGCCGAACGCCTGCGTAACCTCGGCAAGTACACCTTCGCCGACGTTGCCTCTTATCGTCTGAAGCAGAAGGAAATCCGCACCCTGTCCGCCAGCGGTTCGCTGGTGGTCGTGGCCTTCTACCTGATTGCGCAGATGGTCGGCGCCGGCAAGCTGATCGAGTTGCTGTTCGGCCTCAACTACCACGTGGCCGTGGTCCTGGTGGGCGTGCTGATGGTGCTCTACGTTCTGTTCGGCGGCATGCTGGCCACCACCTGGGTGCAGATCATCAAGGCGGTTCTGCTGCTCTCCGGCGCCTCCTTCATGGCGATCATGGTGCTCAAGCACGTCAACTTCGACATCGCTGCCCTGTTCAGCGAAGCCATCAAGGTACACCCGAAAGGCGAGGCCATCATGAGCCCCGGCGGCCTGGTGAAAGACCCGATCTCCGCCATCTCCCTCGGCCTGGCCCTGATGTTCGGTACCGCCGGCCTGCCGCACATCCTGATGCGCTTCTTCACCGTCAGCGACGCCAAGGAAGCCCGCAAGTCGGTGTTCTACGCCACTGGCTTCATCGGCTACTTCTACATCCTGACCTTCATCATTGGCTTTGGCGCGATCCTGCTGGTCAGCACCAACCCGGCCTTCAAGGACGCCACCGGTGCGCTGCTGGGCGGTAACAACATGGCGGCGGTGCACCTGGCCAACGCCGTGGGCGGCAGCCTGTTCCTCGGCTTCATCTCCGCCGTGGCCTTCGCCACCATCCTGGCGGTGGTTGCCGGCCTGACCCTGGCTGGTGCCTCGGCCGTGTCCCACGACCTCTACGCTTCCGTGTTCAAGAAGGGCAAGGCGAGCGAGAAGGACGAGCTGCGCGTATCGAAGATCACCACCGTGGTCCTGGGCTTCGTGGCCATCGGCCTTGGCATCCTGTTCGAGAAGCAGAACATCGCCTTCATGGTCGGCCTGGCCTTCTCCATCGCCGCCAGCTGCAACTTCCCGGTCCTGATCCTCTCCATGTACTGGAAGAAGCTGACCACCCGTGGCGCGATGATCGGTGGCTGGCTCGGCCTGATCACCGCCGTTGGCCTGATGGTCCTCGGCCCAACCATCTGGGTACAGATCCTCGGCCATGCGACCCCGGTCTACCCCTACGAGTACCCGGCGCTGTTCTCCATCCTGGTTGCCTTCGTCGGTATCTGGTTCTTCTCGATCACCGACAAGTCAACCGCTGCAGACGAGGAGCGTGCGCGCTTCTACCCGCAGTTCGTGCGTTCCCAGACTGGCCTGGGCGCCAGCGGTGCCGTAGCGCACTGATTCAACGTTATCCCTTGCAAGACTTGGGGCAGCCTTCGGGCTGCCCTTTTTGTTGTTCGTGGGGTCTGCTGTGCTCCCTGTCCCACGTGCTGCGCGTGTAAGGTCTGCACGTGATGGTTAGCCTTCGATAGGGGCCATCAGTAACCGCAATCAACCTTCTACAGGGAGCGACAATGGAAACCATGGATTGCAGAAGTCTTGACGAGGTTCGAGCCCAGATCGATTCGCTCGACCGCCGAATAGTCGCCTTGCTCGCCGAACGAGGTGCCTATGTGCGGCAGGCCGCTCGGTACAAGCGTGACCAGGCGGAGGTCGAGGCGCCGCAACGGGTGGCTGCCGTCATTGCTCGGGTCCGGGCGCTGGCAGCGGAGTCAGGGGCCGACGAGCGCGTGGTCGAAGCCGTCTATCGGGCAATGATCTCGGCCTTTATTGAGGCCGAACTCAGCGAGCATTCCCGGCTTCGCCAAGGCAACGGGCAGGTTGCGGGAGGAGGCGGCTAGATCATCCCGAACAGCAACAGCACGACCACGATGACCAGCAGCAGCCCGACCATGCCCGACGGGCTGTAGCCCCAGTTGCGGGAGTAGGGGAAGACCGGCAGTGCGCCGATCAGCAGCAGGATCAGGATGATGAGCAGCAGAAGGGTGATCATGGGGACTCCTCGATGGCGGCATTGACCGTGCTTCTAGTTACCGACTGACCACCTTTCGTGATAGTTCAAGGAAACCGACCCTGTGGATAACTCGCCGTGAGCTACCGGATCGCCGCTGATGCCGTGTTGCTGCTGCACCTGGCCTTCATCCTCTGTGTCATGCTGGGTGGGTTGCTGGTGTTGAAGTGGCCGCGTCTGGCCTGGCTGCACCTGCCAGCGGTGGTCTGGGGCGCCACGGTGGAATTCCTGCATCTGGTCTGCCCGCTCACGCCCCTGGAGAACCGTCTGCGATTGGCTGCGGGAGGGCAGGGCTACAGCGGCGGTTTCATCGAACACTACCTGGTGCCGGTGATCTATCCGGTGGGGCTGACGCCGGGCATCCAGCTCTGGCTCGGGGCTGTCGTGCTGCTGATCAACCTGGTGCCCTACTGCCTGTTGGCGAGGCGCTCGATGATGCGCCGCTAGCGGCGTTTGCCCTCATCATTCAGCAGCGTGATTCAGGGGCGGCGGGATTATGGCCTTCGCTACACTGCGGTTCATCTACCGCACAAGCATAAAAGGCACCTCACCATGCACAACCGCATCATGATCACCGGCGCCGGTTCCGGCCTCGGTCGCGAAATCGCCCTGCGCTGGGCGCGCGAGGGCTGGCAGCTGGCCATGTCCGACGTCAACGAATCCGGCCTGGCTGAAACCCTCAAGCTGGTCCGCGAGGCTGGCGGCGATGGTTTCACCCAGCGCTGCGACGTCCGCGACTACAGCCAGCTCACCGCGTTCGCCCAGGCCTGCGAAGAGAAGCTCGGTGGCATCGACATCATCGTCAACAACGCTGGCGTTGCCTCGGGTGGCTTCTTCGAGGAGCTGTCCCTGGAGGATTGGGACTGGCAGATCGCGATCAACCTGATGGGTGTGGTCAAGGGCTGCAAGGCCTTCCTGCCACTGCTGCAAAAGAGCAAGGGTCGAATCGTCAACGTCGCTTCCATGGCTGCGCTGATGCAGGGGCCGGCGATGAGCAACTACAACGTCGCCAAGGCCGGCGTGGTGGCCCTGTCGGAAAGCCTGCTGATCGAACTGAAGGAAGAGGGCGTGGGCGTGCATGTGGTGTGCCCGTCCTTCTTCCAGACCAACCTGCTGGACTCCTTCCGTGGCCCGACCCCGGCCATGAAGCAGCAGGTGGGCAAGCTGCTGGAAAGCTCGCCGATCAGCGCGGCCGACATCGCCGACTACATCTTCCAGGAAGTGACCGCCGGCACCTTCATGATCCTGCCTCACGAGCAGGGCCGCATGGCCTGGGCGGTGAAGCAGAAGAACCCGCAGGCGCTCTACGACGAAATGGCCAGCATGGCCGCCAAGATGCGCGCCAAGCACCACGGCAACGCCTGATCGGGGCTGTCTGACCGGTCAGCTTCGGCGCTGTTCGGGGTTGCCCGGCGGCGGATCGGGGGAGTAGGGTTTCTCCCCCGGCCTGACGGCCAACCCGGATGGACCCTCGTGAAACCCTTCTCCCGAGCGCTGCTGATGCTGGCGCTGGTGCTTGCCGCGATCAACCTGCGGCCCGGCATCACCTCACTTGCCCCTCTGATCGAACGCATTGCCCACGAACTGGCCCTGAGCCGCAGCCTGATCAGCCTGACGACCGCACTGCCGGTGCTTTGCATGGGGCTCCTGGCTCCCCTGGCCCCACGCCTGGCGGTGCGATTCGGCCTGGAGCGGGTTATCACCGTCTGCCTCGTGCTGATCGGCCTTGCGCTACTGGCGCGTCTGGGCGGCCATGCCAGTGCCGTGCTGATTGGCAGCGCGGTTGCCATGGGAGCAGGAATCGCCGTTGCCGGCCCCTTGTTGTCCGGCTTCATCAAGCGTCACTTCCACCACCAGATGGGGCGTGTGGTTGCCTGGTATTCCCTGAGCATGACCATTGGCGGTGCCGGCGGGGCCGTTCTGACTCCACCGGTGACCCAACTGCTGGGTGACCAGTGGCACTTCGGTCTGGCCTTCTGGTCCCTGCCGGCGTTGCTGGCGGTGCTGCTCTGGCTGTGCCTGCCCAATCGCGCCGAACCCTCCAGCGAAGCGGGGCAGGGCGGCTTGCCGTGGGGCGAGTCGCGGGCCTGGCTGATTACCGCCTTCTTCGCGCTCCAGGCCGGCCTGTTCTATGCCCTGACCACCTGGCTGGTGGCTCGTTACCACGAGGCCGGTCTCAGCCTGCTGCGCAGCAACAGCCTGTTCAGTTTCTTCATGCTGGTGGGCCTGCCCAGTGCCTTCATCCTGCCCTGGATGGCCCAGCGCTTCGATAACCGCTATCAGCTGCTGCTGGTCTGCGGCCTGATCAGCACAGTCTGCCTGGGCATGATCTGCTTCCAGCCGACCCTGGCTCCGGAAGTCTGGGCGGCGCTGCTGGGCCTGGGGTTGAGCGGTTCCTTCGCCCTATCCCTGGTGCTGCCGCTCTACGAAGCTGACACGCCCCTGGCGGTGAGCCGCTGGACCGCGATGATGCTGTTCGCCGGCTATGGCCTGGGCAGTCTTACGCCGATCCTCGCCGGCCTCGGCCGAGACCTGGCAGGCAACTACCAGGTGCCGTTCATGGTGATAACCGGGCTGGCACTGGTCATGTGCGGGCTCGCCTGGTTGCTGGGCCGCGGCAAGCGTTGAGGACTTCGACGCATTTCCTTTCTCCCGTGGCAGTCCTGTGTTAGAAGGCTGCCACTGTTTTACTGGAGTGCCCGCGTGGAGTCCGAATCCATCGTCTATGGCTGCATTCGCGACTGGCCGTCGCTCGACGATCAGGCGCATCGCCTGCGTCGCGAGACCAACCGCAGTGTGCTGGCGAGCCTGCCCAGTGGCGAGGCCTGGCCCTTTCTCGGCCGCGAAATGTTTTCCTGCTGCGAGCAACCGGGCGAAGGTCTGTTTCGCACGCAAGTGATCCACTTCGGCGCTAGCTATCCGGCGGTGGAGTACGAGTGGAGCCTGTGGGTGAAGGCGTTCGAAGCCCTGCTCAAACAGCTCTACTGGAGCAGCGCCGTGGTCCATCTGGAAACCGAACTTAACGGCATTCACACCTTCCGCTGGGAAAGCGAGCAGGGCTTGCACAGCCCTCAGGAAGACAACCTGCGAGTGCGCTGCGCCTGGGAACGTGAAGGCGGCGTACACGGCTGATCCGTCTACCCACTCGTCCCGCTCTTCAAGGGATTGCCCCATGCTCAACTACCTCTGGTTCTTCCTCGCTGCGCTTTTCGAAATCGGCGGCTGCTACGCCTTCTGGCTCTGGCTGCGGATGGGCAAGAGCGCCTGGTGGGTCGTCCCCGGCCTGCTCAGCCTGACCCTCTTCGCCCTGCTGCTCACCCGCGTGGAAGCCGTCTACGCCGGCCGCGCCTATGCGGCCTATGGCGGCATCTACATCGTCGCCTCGCTGCTCTGGCTCGGCGTGGTGGAGCGCACCCGCCCGCTGGCCAGCGACTGGCTCGGTGCGGCGCTGTGTGTGATGGGCGCCACCATCATCCTGCTGGGGCCGCGCTTCTCGCAGAATTGACGCCGACCCCTGTCGCGCCGAACGGCTATGGCCAGTGAGGTCGCTCCATGGGATCAAGGGCAGGTCGAAACTGCTGGCACCTTGCCGCTTGACCGCTGTCGAACCCGTCATGACGACCCGGAACGCAATCTGCCCTGGCGCGATACCGACCTGCGCATCGAAGGTCCGGTGGTCGCGGACCTGCAAAAACTCTTCATCACCACCTGGGACCGGCAGAAAGGCGGGACCCTGGTCGCGCGCCATTACTTCCCGCCCCTGGAACGCAAGGGCCGCGAGGTGGTGCGGGCCATCGGCAGTTCACCGGACGAGCCGTACAGCCAGATATACGCCACCCTCATCTCCGCACTGCGTAGCGCACAGAGCGAAATCTGGCTGACCAGCGCCTACTTCGTGCCCGACCCGCAGTTGCTTGGTGTTCTCAAATCCGCCGTGGCCCGTGGCGTCGATGTGCGCCTTGTGGTGCCCAGCAGCACCGATTCCTGGTTGGTTTTCCACGCCGGGCGAGCCTATTACACCGAGTTGCTGGCGGCCGGAGTGCGGCTCTACGAACGCCGTGGCGCGCTGCTCCATGTGAAGGCAGGGGTGATAGATGGCGTCTGGTCCACGGTGGGGTCCACCAACCTCGACTGGCGCAGTTTCCTGCACAACCAGGAGGTCAACGTCGTCGTGCTGGGGGCGGACTTCGGTGCGCGAATGCGCAATGCCTTTCTGGAGGATGTGAAAGGCTCGGACGAACTGACTGTCGAGGCGTGGCAGCGCCGTCCCATCCGCGCCCGACTCAGTGAGCGGATCGGGCGCGCCTGGGAATACTGGCTTTAGGCGGGGGTGTCGAAAGGCGTGGTGGCGACGGTAGGGTGTTGGCTGCGGGCCAGGACCTCGTCCGCCCGGGCTCGATGGTAGGCCGCTTCGTGCAACGCCTGGGCATCGGCCAGGAGCAGGCCCAGGGCGGATGCGAGTCGAGCGGATTCCTGGGGCAGGACGTTGTTGCCGTTGCCGCTCTCCAGGATGCGCAGCAGGTCGCCGAGGGCGGCCATGCGCTGGTTGGCGGCTTCGAACAGGTGGTTCGATGGCGCCTGGACGTTCACGTAGAGAACGTCGCCATAGGGCTGGGAGGAAAGTGAAAGCGGGGTGAAATCGGTAACCGTGCATCCGCATTGCGGCAGATCGCCTGTGGTGCTGATGCATATCTGCGTGGTGTGTAGGCTTTGCATATCCTTGCTTCCTCGCTTACCAGAGAAGCCGCACCTTACCGTCACGACACGGTAGGGCGGCGGGCCGTGCAGGGGTCGCAAACCGGTTACGCGAGGAAAACCCGGCAAGGCCGAAGCCTTCCCTGCACGGCCCACCATGTAGCAATTGCGTAACAGGTGGGTCGTGTCCTGCGTGAAGTTCGGGTTGCGACTCCCGATCGCGGTTCCAACCGCAACGGTCAGGGACTCTAGCGAGCGGCGTTGTAGGCGCTCAAGGTTGAAGGTTTGTACGAAATGTCTCGCCGGTGCGAGGGAATTTATAAGCAGAGACAGTCGATTCGCGCATCGGAGAGTACGCCGCACGTGTCGAGGCAGAAGTCTCGATCTAGAGCGGTTGATGCGTTTTTCGCGGAATTTGCCGACGAAATGCAGGGTGAATTCGAGCCGTCTGTCATCATTTCATCACAGGGCATCTACACTCTGGCTTCAGAGTCTATTGGTGCTCTGTGCTTTGTTTGGGTCGCCCCGTGGCGGCCTTTTTTGTGCCTGCAGTTTTTTCGCCCCCCCTGTCAGGGTGGATCGATCGCCACTTGGACGCTTCCCCACAGCGGGTTGAGTCCCTGCGAGGGCGCGGGCGCTACTCCTCCAGCCACTCCTTGGGCACATCCAGCTTGAGCATCAGCTGACAGAGTTGGCTGTCGGGGTCGTAGGCGATCACCGCCTCACCTTTCTGCAGGGCGCGGCGGACGCGCTCCACGCGGGTTTCCAGTGGGGTGTCGTCGCCGTTGTCGGTGCCTTCGCGAGTCACGAAGTCCTCGATCAGGCGGGTCAGGGTATCGGCTTCGAGCAGGTCAAAGGGAATGAGCATCGGGAGATCTCCAGCGGGGGCGAAATGCTAACGCCCCCGCGCCATGCCGTCACCCGTCCACGCTCTGGCGCAGGATAAAGCGCTCCAGCGTGGCGAACAGCAGGGCGCTGTCCAGGGGCTTGCCGAGGAAGTCGTCCATGCCGGCGTCGGCGCCAGCCTGGCGATGTTCTTCGAGGATATGCGCAGTCAGTGCAACGATCGGCACCGGTGGCCAGTTGCGGTTGCGTTCGAGCCGACGAATCTGCCGGGTGGCCTCGAAGCCGTCCATTTCCGGCATCTCGCAGTCCATCAGAATCAGTTGGATGCCCTCCGGGTCGCGCTGATACTCGTCCACCGCCGCTACGCCATTGGTCACGGTACGTACCAGATAGCCGCGCTTCTTGAGGAAGCCCTGGACCACCATCTGGTTCACCGGGTTGTCTTCAGCCACCAGGATGCAGGGGGTGGCGCTCACCCGGCGGCGCTCTTCCTGTTGCTGGGTGCGCTCTTCCAGGCGCCGCTCACGGTAGAGCTCCTGCAGGGTGTCGCGCAGCTGCGCCAGGGTTAGCGGCCGGGCCAGGGCACGCAGGCGCAGGCCAGCGCCTGCGGGGAGCTGCTGGCTGTGTTCCGGCGAGCAGATCAGCAACACGCGCTGGCCGTGCTCCAGGTGCGGGCGCAGCTTGTCTACCCAGCGTTCCGGATCCCCTGGCCAGGGTGCCTGCAACACCAGCAAGGGCGGTACGGCGAAGTCTTCCAGCTGGTCGATCAGTCTGGCCGGGTCCTGGCATCGTTCGCAGCGCATACCCCAGCGGCCGAGCAGGCGACTCAGGGCGTCCAGGCCAAGGGCGTCCTGGCAGGCGAGCAGAGCCGTGCGGCCGTCCAGCAGCTGGTTCATCTCGTCGCTATTGAACTCGCCGGGCTGCAGGGGAACATCGAAGCTGAAGCGGGTGCCCTGGTTGAGGGTGCTCTGCACTTCGATGCGCCCACCCATCATTTCCACCAGCTCTTTGCTGATCGCCAGGCCCAGGCCGCTGCCACCGTAACGGCGCGTGGTGCTGGAGTCACCCTGTGCGAAGGAATCGAACAGCTGGGCCAACGCTTCGGGCCGGATGCCGATGCCGCTGTCAATGACGCTGAACACCAGGTGCGCCTTGCCCTCGGAGGTGCGGCGCAGACTGAGGTTGAGTGCCACATGGCCCTCGGCGGTGAACTTGAGTGCATTGCCCAGCAGGTTCATCAGCACCTGCTTGAGCCGCGTCGGGTCACCCAGGATGCGTCGAGGCACCCCGGTGTCCAGGCTGAGGTGCAGGCCCAGGCGCTTGTCCATGGCCTGCGCGGTGAACAGGCCGAGCGTGTCCGAGGCCAGGTCTTCCAGGTCGAACTCGATATTTTCCAGTTCCAGCTTGCCCGACTCGATTCGGGCGAAGTCGAGGATGTCGTTGATCACCGTCATCAAAGCGGTACCGGAGCTGGAGATGGTGTCGACGTAGAAGCGCTGGCTGCGGTCCAGCGGGGTTTCCTTGAGCAGTTGCAGCATGCCCAGCACGCCATTGAGCGGGGTGCGGATCTCGTGACTCATCGTGGCCAGGAAGCGGCTCTTGGCCTGGTTCTCGAAATGCGCTTGTTCGGCGGCCTGGCGTGAGCGGAAGCCTTCTTCCTTGAGGGTGTTGATGCGGTCAGCCAGGCCGATGGAGAGGGTGATCAGCTCGATGGTGACGCCGATCTTCACCACGGTGGCGCCGAACAGCCCCAGTACCTCGACGCCCAGCGAACCGGTGGTGATCTGGATGAACGCGAACAGCAGCACACCCCAGGCCAGGGTGTAGTAGGAGCCGTAGCGCAAACCCTTGCGCCAGACGTAGATGCCGGTGAGCAGGAGGAAGGCGGAGATTGCCAAGACCGTGAGGCTGGCGAGGATGTTCCAGTTCTGCAGGCCGATCAGCGGGAAGCTGAGCACCGCCACCAGGGTCGCTGCCATCAGTCCACGCAGCAGCTGGTCCAGGCGTGGGAAGTGCAGTCTGGTGTGGAGGAAGTGGCGGCTGAACTGCACTGCAGTCAGGCAATGCAGGTACATGAAGATGTAGATCGCCACCGACTGCAGCCCCACGTGGTCCGGCAGCAGCTTGAACAGCATGCCGTCGAAGCAGGCGGCGAGCAGGCCCACGTTGAGGTTGTAGGCCAGGTACCAGCGGTAGGCCGGTTCGCGCAGCGACAGATAGAGGAACAGGTTGTAGAAAAACATGGCGAACAGCACGCCATAGAAGGCGCCGTTGAACCCCATGAGGTTCTCCTGGGCGGCGGCGCTGGCGTCAAAGGTGCTGAACACCAGTGGCACAAACAGCGTGCTGGTGCTTTCCACCCGCAGGATCAGCGTGCTCTGGCCCGGCTCGACGCGAAGGGGGAACCAGAAGTTGCGCACCTGTACCGGGCGCTGGGAGAACGCGAAGCGGTCGCCGGATTCCTGGGCCTGCACGCGACCGTCAGCGGCGATGTAGTAGAGGCGAATGTCGTCCAGCAGCGGATAGTTGGCTTCCAGGTAGCCGTCCAGGGCGTGGGCGCGCTGGTTGTCCAAGTGCATCTTGAACCACCAGACCGAACGGTTCTTGCCGAGGTTCGCTTGTTCCCCTGGCAGCTTCTGGAATGCCGGATCGGGGAGCTTGCGCACCTGTTCGAGGTCGAGTTCGCCCTTGGGGTCTTCCAGGTATTCGACCCAATGGCCGAGGGGAAGGCGTAGTTGATCCCGGTCGAGCGGCACTGCCTCCTGGGCGAAGGCGGGCCGGCAGATCCAGAGCAGAAGAAAGACCAGACCGAGTGCGACAGTTTTCACACAGCCTGAAAGGTGAAGCATGGGTGACCACCCGTGTTGTTATGCGTCCCTGGGTGGCACTTTGCTCCTAGCGGGCTCGCCCTTCAAGGGCTGCCGTCACCCTTTCCCACAAGACTTTCCACGGTCGGGACGCGCGTCTCGCTCTCCATCTGTGCGTCATGCTCCAGCTGGTGGCTGAAGGGCTCCAGGGACTGCTGGCTGTTCACGGCGTCGCTGGCGAAGACCGGAGGGCTCATCAGGTATGCGCCGAGCAGGCGGGTCAGGGCCTCCAGGCTGTCGATATGGGTGCGTTCATAGCCATGGGTGGCATCGCACCCGAAGGCCACGAGTGCGGTGCGGATGTCATGGCCGGCGGTGACTGCCGACTGGGCGTCGCTGTGGTAGTAGCGGAACAGGTCGCGGCGCAGCGGAATGGACTGGGCCTCCGCCAGGCGCAGCAGATGCCGTGAGAGGTGGAAGTCATAGGGGCCGCCGGAGTCCTGCAGGGCAACGGTCACCGCATGCTCGCTGGAGTGCTGGCCGGGGGCGACCGGGGCGATGTCGATGCCGACGAACTCGCTGACATCCCAGGGCAGTGCGGCAGCCGATCCGGAGCCGATTTCCTCGGTGATGGTGAACAGCGGGTGACAATCGATGGGGGGCACCAGGCGCGCCTCGGTGATGCCTTTGAGCGCAGTGAGCAGGGCGGCCACCCCGGCCTTGTCGTCGAGATGCCGCGCGCTGATATGCCCGCTCTCGGTGAACTCCGGCAGGGGGTCGAAGGCGACGAAGTCGCCCACTGAAACGCCAAGGGTTTCGCAGTCGGCCCGGGTTGTGCTGTAGGCATCCAGGCGCAGCTCTACGTGGTCCCAACTGATGGGCAGGCTATCCACCTGGGTATTGAAGGCGTGCCCGGAGGCCAGCAGCGGCAGCACGCTGCCGCGCAGGACCCGGCCGTCACCGAACAGGCTGACGCGGCTGCCCTCGGCGAAGCGACTGGACCAGCAACCTACGGGGGCCAGGCCCAGGCGGCCGTTGTCCTTCACCTCACGGACGATGGCGCCGATGGTGTCCAAGTGCGCTGAAACCGCGCGGTCGGGGCTGCTCTGCCGGCCCTTGACCGTGGCGCGGATGGTGCCGCGCCGGGTCAACTCGTAGGGAATGCCGATCTCGTCCAGCCGCTCGGCGACGTAGCGCACGATGGTGTCGGTAAAACCGGTGGGGCTGGGAATGGCGAGCATCTCCAGCAGCACCTTCTGCAGGTAGGCGAGGTCGGGTTCGGGACGTGTCTGGCTCATGGCTGCTCCTCGGAATGCGGCACGGTGCTGGACGCCGCGATTGCCGCCGGCTTAGTCCCGCAGGATGGATGGAGCCGGCGATGCCTGTCGGTGGCTCGTGGTGATGGGTATCGCTCTGCTCCACCCATCCTACGAAGGCAGGTCAGGGCGTGCGGCTCAACGGAAATAGCAGGTCGATAAAACGCTCCGCCGTCGGTTGCGGCTGGTGGTTGGCCAGGCCGACCCGCTCGTTGGCTTCGATCAGTACGTAGTCCGGCTGGTCGGCGGCGGGTACCAGCAGGTCCAGGCCCACCACCGGGATTTCCAGGGTGCGCGCGGCGAGGATGGAGGCTTCTGCCAGGGCCGGGTGCAGGGTCGCGGTAACGTCTTCCAGGGTGCCGCCGGTGTGCAGGTTGGCGGTGCGCCGCACGGCCAGACGGGTGCCGGCGGGCAGCACGTCGTCATAGCCAACGCCTGCGGCGCGCAGGGTGCGTTCGGTTTCCCCGTCGAGGGGGATGCGGCTTTCGCCCTGGGTGGCCGCCTGGCGGCGGCGGCTCTGGCGTTCGATCAGCTGGCGCAAGGTTCGCTGGCCATCGCCCATCACCTCGGCCGGGCGGCGGATGGCCGCGGCGACCACTTCGTAGTTGATCACCACCACCCGCAGGTCGAAGCCCGTGTGACAGCTCTCCAGCAACACCCGGCTGTCGAAGTGCTCGGCGTTGGCGATGGCGGTCTTCACCTCGTCCAGGTTGCGCAGGTCCACCGCCACGCCCTGGCCCTGCTCGCCATTCACCGGTTTGACGACCAGGCTGCCGTGCTCGGCGAGGAAGGCGGTATTCTCCGCGTCGCTGCCGGCCAGGCGCTGGGCCGGCTGGCGAATGCCCACCCGGGCGAGGGCGCGGTGGGTCAGGTGCTTGTCCTGGCAGAGGGTCATGCTCACCGCGCTGGTGAGGTCGCTCAGGGACTCCCGGCAACGGATGCGCCGGCCGCCCTGGCTGAGGCTGAACAGCCCGCCCTCGGCGTCATCCACCTGCACTTCGATGCCACGGCGCAGGGCCTCGTCAACGATGATGCGGGCGTAGGGGTTGAGTTGCTCTTCGGGGCCGGGGCCGATGTACAGCGTGTGGTTGATGCTGTTCTTGCGCTTGACCGCGAAGGTGGCCAGGTCCCGGAAACCCAGCTTGGCGTAGAGCGCCTTGGCCTGGCGGTTGTCGTGCAGCACCGAGAGGTCGAGGTAATTGAGTCCACGGCCCATGAAGTGCTCGATCAGGTGGCGAACCAGCGCTTCGCCGACGCCGGGACGGCTGCATTGCGGGTCCACCGCCAGGCACCAGAGGCTGGAGCCGCCTTCCGGGTCGTCGAACGCCTTGAAATGGTTGAGGCCCATGACGGCGCCGATCACCTGGCTGTCGTCTTCGTCCTCGGCCAGCCAGTAGACCGGCCCGCCCAGATGGCGTGGGGTAATGGCGTCCTGATCCACCGGCAGCATGCCGCGGCAGCGGTAGAGCTGGTTGACCGCCTGCCAGTCGGCGTCGCCCAGGGCACGACGGATGCGGAAGCCGCGAAAGGCCCGGCGTGCCGGACGGTAGTCGGGGAACCAGAGACGCAAGGTGTCGGACGGGTCGAGGAAGAGATGCTGCGGCGCCTGGGCCAGCACCTGCTGGGGCGCGGCGACATAGAGGGCGATATCGCGCTCGCCGGGCTGTTCGTCCAGTAGTTCGCGGGCGAGGCTCGCCGGATCGGGAAACGTGTGGCCGAGCAGCAGGCGGCCCCAGCCACAGTGGAGTATTTGCGGCGCGTCGTGGGGCTCCTGGTGGCCTTCGGCGAGGCGTGCCTGCAGGCGCTGATAGGACGGCGTCTGGCCACGCAACAGGCGCTGACTGTGCAGGGTGTGGGTTTTCATCGATTCAGAGTCCCTGTTGGTTGAGCCAGAGGTTGAGCGCGGCCATTTGCCAGAGCTTCGAGCCCCTTAGCGGGGTGATGTCCTCCGACGGGCTGGCGAGCAGGCGTTCGAGCATGGCCGGTTGGAACAGCCCGCGATCCTGGCTCGGGTCCAGCAGCAGTTCGCGCACCCACTCGCGGGTGCGGCCTTCCAGGTGTTTGAGGCCGGGGACCGGGAAATAGCCTTTGGGTCGGTCGATCACCGCCTGGGGAATGACCTGGCGCGCGGCGGCCTTGAGCACCGCCTTGCCGCCGTCGCCCAGCTTGAAGCGCGACGGGATGCGCGCCGACAACTCGGCCACCCGGTAGTCGAGGAACGGCACCCGTGCTTCCAGGCCCCAGGCCATGGTCATGTTGTCCACCCGCTTCACCGGGTCGTCCACCAGCATCACCGTGCTGTCCAGGCGCAGGGCCTTGTCCACCGGGTCGAGTGCGCCGGGCCTCTCGAAGTGCTGGCGCACGAAGTCCCCGGCCAGGTCGGGAGTGAGCCAGGTCGGCTGCACTGTGGCCTGGTACTCGGTGTGGGGGCGGTCGAAGAAGGCGGCGCGGTAGTTGTTGAATGGGTCGCAGGTATCGGCCAATGGTGGGTACCAGTGGTAGCCCCCGAACAGCTCGTCGGCGCCCTGGCCGCTCTGTACAACTTTGCAATGCTTCGAGACTTCGCGGGCCAGCAGGTAGAAGGCAATGCAGTCGTGACTGACCATCGGCTCGCTCATGGCGGAGAAGGCGGCGGGGAGCTGCTCCAGCACTTCGTGCTCGTCGATGCGCAACTGCTGGTGGCGCGTGCCGTAGTGGCGGGCGATCAGGTCGGAGTATTCGAATTCATCCCCCCGTTCGCCGCCGGCATCCTGGAAGCCGATGGAGAAGGTGGCCAGTTGTTCGACGCCGGCTTCGGCCAGCAGGCCCACCAGCAGGCTGGAATCCACCCCGCCGGAGAGCAGCACGCCCACTTCGCGGGCGGCGCGCTGGCGGATCGATACGGCGTCGCGCAGGCTGCCGAGCAAGCGGTCGCGCCAGTCCTCGAAGCCGAGGCCCTGTTCGTCCTCGCGCGGGCCGTACTCCAGCTCCCACCAGGTACCCTGGCTGCAATTGCCGTCGGCGTCGATCTGCATCCAACTGGCCGGCGGCAGCTTTTCCACACCCTTGACCAGGGTGCGCGGCGCCGGCACCACGGAATGGAAGTTGAGGTAGAAGTTCAGCGCTTCCGGGTCCAGCGCGGCGTCCAGATCCCCGCCCTGCAACAGGGCCGGCAGGCTGGAGGCGAAGCGCAGGCGCTGGTCGGTGCGCGACAGGTACAGCGGCTTGATGCCGAGGCGGTCGCGAGCGAGGAACAGGCGCTGGCTGTCGCGCTCCCAGATGGCCAGGGCGAACATGCCGTTGAGCCTGGGCAGCATGTCCTTGCCCCAGGCGTGCCAGGCCTTGAGCAGCACCTCGGTGTCACCGTCGGAATGGAAGTGGTAGCCGAGGGCGAGCAGCTCCTTGCGCAGCTCGGGGTAGTTGTAGATGGCGCCGTTGAACACCATGGCCAGGCCCAGTTCGGGGTCCAGCATGGGCTGCCCGGAGGCGTCGGCCAGGTCCATGATCTTCAGCCGTCGATGGCCCAGGGCGATCGGTCCCTGGCTGTGCAGGCCCCACGCGTCGGGGCCGCGGGGTGCCAGGTGGTGGGTGATTCTATCGAGGGCGGCCAGGTCGGCCGGTTGTTTGTCGAAGCGAAGTTCTCCAGAAATGCCGCACATAAGTCCTTACCGGTGTTGCCGTTGGGGAGTTCGTGCCCGAAGGCACTAAAGGGTCCGACCCCTGTGTGCTTTCTGAAGTTTTATATCGATTGGTTATAACTGGGTTGGGCTTCAGCCCAATAGCCGTTGGGCTGCCAGGGAGAGGCTCACCGCTACCAGCATCAGGGCGAATAGTCGCTGCAGGGTAGCGCCCCGCAGGCGCGTGGCCAGTAGGTTGCCGCAGAGCACACCGATGGCGCCGCCGGCCGCCAGGCCGCCGAGCAGGGCCATGGGCGGCTGCGCACCGGTCAGGTAAAGGAGGAAACCGCCGCCGGAAACCAGCGCGATCACCGCCATCGAGGTGGCGGTGGCAGCCAGCATCGACAGCGGGGTGAACCACAGCAGTGCCGGCACCACGAGGAAGCCACCCCCCACGCCCATGACTCCGGAGAGCAACCCGACCCCCACGCCGATGGCCACCAAGGGCGCGCTGCGCAGCGGACCGGGGTTGCCCGGAGGCAGGCCGGCACCCCGCCACATGCGCCAGGCGGACCAGAGCACCAGCAGGCAGAAGCCGAGGATCAGCGCGAACTCGGGGATGAAACGTCCTAACCACTGGCCGACGGCGTTGCCGGGTAAACCGCTGATGGCCAGCAGCAGGACCGGACGCCAGGCCACCAGGCCCTGGAAGGTTCGGGGAATGGCGCCGATGGCGGCGGACAGGGCCACGGCGCCCAGGCTCACGCCGATAGCGTCGCGCAGCGGCAGGTGCAGGCTGAGTAGCAGGGGCAGGGCTACCAGAGAACCGCCGGCACCGGTCAGGCCGAGCAGCAGGCCAAGGATGGCGCCGATGGCCAGGGCTTCGAGAAGGAGAAGGTCCATGGTCAGGCGTTCTGGCCGCGGATCAGGCGGCGCAAGGCGAAGCGGTTGGGGTGGCAGGCCTCGGCTACGGCGCGGGGGACGGGTAGTGGTTCGTCGTCGAGCCAGGCGGCCAGCAACTCGCCGGACAGCGGCGCGGTAATCAGCCCGCGCGAGCCATGAGCGCTGTTCACATAGAGACCGTCGAACCAGGGCGCCGGTACCTCCGGCACCTGGCGCGCGTCCTTGGCCAGCACCGCATAGGTGTCAGCGAAGGCTTCGGCATCCGCCAGCGGGCCGACGATGGGCAGGTAGTCCGGCGTGGTGCAGCGGAAGGCGGCACGACCTTCGAGACGGTCGGGTTCCAGTTCGGTGACATGCAGGCGGCGGCCGAGGTCGGGGGAAATCTCTTCCAGCAGTTCGAGATTGCCGGCGTGCTCCGCGGCAGTGGGTTCCAGGCTCGTGCTGTGGAAGTCGAAGCTCGCACCCAGTGTGTGTTCGCCATCGCGCGGCGGCGCGACATAGCCTTCGGCGCAAAGCACCGTACCGAGTCCCGTACTTTCTGGCGTGGCCGGCAGGCGGCTGACCTGCCCACGGATGCGCTTGAGCTGCAGCCCGGCGGTCTGTGGAAAACGCAGCACTTCAGCGGCGCCGGCCAGCACCGCCACCGGCGCGGCGGCCAGCGTCCGGTCGCCAGCTCGGGCGCACCAGAGGCCGCCTTCCTGGCGCAGTTCCAGGGCTTCGGCATGGGGGATCAGGCGAATGTTCGGATGCTCGGCCAGCAGGCGGCATAGCGCCGGCGGATGGACCCAGCCGGCCTCGGGATAGAACAGGCCGCCCGCGGGCAGGGCGACTCCGGCCAGGGCTTCGGCGTCGGCCTGGCCCAGGCTGTGCAGCAACTCGCTCGGAAAGGCATCGGCCAGCTTGGCCTGGCGCTGTGCTTCCTTGGCGTCGAAGGCCAGTTGCAGCACGCCACAGGCCTGCCAGTCACGGCCCTGTTCCAGCCGTTGCAGCAAGCGGCGGGTATGGCCGAAACCGCTGAGGATCAGCCTGGAGAGCGGCGTGCCGTGGGCTGAAAGCTTGAGGTAGAGCACCCCTTGGGGATTACCCGATGCCTCCTGGGCGGGGGCGTCGTGGCGCTCCAGCAGGGTCACTTGCCAGCCCCGTGCGGCAAGGCTGGCGGCACTGGCGCAGCCGGCGAGGCCCGCGCCTATCACCAGGGCTTCGCGGCGTTGGGGAACGAAGCGCGGGCGGGCATACCAGGGCTTGGCATCGTCACGAGCAGCGCCTGTGAACAGGCCGCGGCTCATTTCCCATTTCTTGCCGAAACCGGGCGTGCGCTTGATCGCGAAGCCGGCTTCCTTCAGCGCACGGCGCACGAAACCGGCCGAGGTGAAGGTGGCCAGGCTGGTGCCGGGCGCAGAAAGCCGCGCCAGTTGGGCGAACAGGGCAGGGCTCCACATCTCCGGGTTCTTCGCCGGGGCGAAGCCGTCGAGGAACCAGGCGTCGATGCGCGCGTCCAGTTCCGGCAGGCAGTCCATCGCATCCCCCACCAGCAGGGTCAGCGCCACGCGACCGTTGGCCAGGCTGAAACGCTGGAAGCCGGGATGAACCGCTACGTACTGGCCGATGAGCTCGCTAGCCAGGGGCGCCAGTGCCGGCCAAAGGTCCAGGGCACGCTGCATGTCATCGCGGGAGAGGGGAAATTTTTCCACGCTGACAAAGTGCAGCCGGGCGTCGGCCGGCGCGTGCCGCTCGAACAACTGCCAGGCGCAGAGGAAGTTCAGCCCGGTGCCGAATCCGGTTTCGCCGATGGTGAAGCCTCCGCCTGCCGTTAGCCCGGCGAAGCGCTGGGTCAGGTCGTTGCCGTTGATGAACACATGGTGGGTTTCGTCGATGCCCGATGTCGGGGAGAAATAGACGTCGTCGAATTCCCGCGACAGCGGCTGGCCCTGTTCGTCCCAGTCGAGTTGGGCGTGGTGGAAGTCGGACATGGAGGTTTCCGAGACTGCGAAGCGCGAATAGTAGCCGATCGGGGAGGGGCGCCGAAGGGAAGGTCGCTTGTGAATGCGCTGGATTGAGGTGGGCGTGAAGCCAAGGCTTCCGCTACCTTTTCTCCATCACGCCAAGGAGATCTGCATGTTCGAATCCGCCGAAATCGGCCATTCCATCGACAAGGAAACCTATGAGAAGGCCGTGCTGGAGCTGCGCGAAGCCCTGCTGGAGGCGCAGTACGAGCTGAAGCAGCAGGCGCGCTTCCCCGTGCTCATCCTGATCAATGGCATCGAGGGTGCCGGCAAGGGCGAAACGGTCAAGTTGCTCAACGAGTGGATGGACCCGCGCCTGATCAACGTCGAGAGCTTCCTGCAGCCGACCGACGAAGAGCTTTCCCGACCGCCGCAGTGGCGCTTCTGGCGCAAGCTGCCGCCAAAGGGGCGGACCGGCATCTACTTCGGCAACTGGTACAGCCAGATGCTCCACGCCCGCGTCGATGGCGATATCAAGGACGCCCGCCTGGACCAGGCCATCAACGATGCCGAGGCCTTCGAGCGCATGCTCTGCGACGAAGGGGCGCTGATCTTCAAGTTCTGGTTCCACTTGTCCAAGAAACAGCTCAAGGAACGCCTGAAGGCACTCGAGAAAGACCCGCAGCGCAGCTGGCAGCTCAACCCGCTGGACTGGAAGCAGAGCGAGGTCTATGACCGCTTCGTGCGATTCGGCGAGCGGGTGCTGCGCCGCACCAGCCGTGACTATGCGCCCTGGTACGTGATCGAAGGCTCCGACGAGTATTACCGCAGCCTGAGCGTTGGCCGCGTCATCCTGGAAGGTCTGCAGGCGGCCCTCAAGCAGAGCGGCGGGCCCAAGCCACAGCCCCATGCGGCGCCGCTGATGTCCAGCCTGGACAGCCGCAGCCTGCTGGACAGCCTCGACCTCAGCCATAAGCTGGACAAGGACGAATACAAGGATCAGCTCGCCACCGAGCAGGCCCGCCTGAGCGGTCTGATGCGCGACAAGCGCATGCGCGGCCATGCCCTGATGGCGGTGTTCGAGGGCAACGACGCCGCTGGCAAGGGCGGCGCCATCCGCCGCGTCACTGGCGCACTGGACCCGCGACAGTACCGCACCGTGCCCATCGCCGCGCCGACCGAGGAAGAACGTGCCCAGCCCTACCTCTGGCGCTTCTGGCGACATGTGCCGGGGCGGGGCCAGTTCACCATCTTCGACCGTTCCTGGTACGGCCGCGTGCTGGTGGAACGGGTCGAGGGATACTGTGCCGATGCCGACTGGCTGCGCGCCTATGGCGAGATCAACGACTTCGAGGAGCAACTGCACAACTATGGCATCGTGCTGGTGAAGTTCTGGCTGTCCATCGACAAGGACACCCAGATGCAGCGCTTCAAGGAGCGTGAGGAAGTCGCCTTCAAGCGCTACAAGATCACCGAGGAAGACTGGCGCAACCGCGACAAGTGGGACCACTACGTCCACGCGGTGGACGACATGGTCGACCGCACCAGTACCGAGATCGCTTCCTGGACCCTGGTCGAGGCCAACGACAAGCGCTATGCCCGGGTGAAGATCCTGCGCACCATCAACGATGCCCTGGAGGCCGCTTTCAAGAAGGACTGAGCACAGGATGGGCGCGCATACGCGGGGTGAATGATCGTGGTGGGGGAGTATGGGCTGGAACTATGCTCGCCTCACTTTCCATTCCAACGAGAACGAGGTGCGTCATGCGTGAAGTGGTGATCGTCGACAGCGTGCGAACTGGCCTGGCCAAATCCTTCCGCGGCAAGTTCAACATGACCCGGCCGGACGACATGGCCGCCCACTGCGTGAACGCGCTGCTGGCGCGCAACGATCTAGCCCCGGCGCTGGTGGACGACTGCGTGGTCGGTGCCGGCTCCAACGAGGGCGCCCAGGGCCACAACATCGGCCGCAACGTTGCGGTGCTCTCGGGCCTGGGCATCGGCGTCGCCGGCATGACCCTCAACCGCTATTGCTCCTCCGGCCTGCAAGCCATCGCCATCGCCGCCAACCAGATCGCCTCGGGCTGCAGCGATGTCATGGTGGCCGGAGGTGTCGAGTCCATCACCCTGACCCTGAAGAGCATCAACCAGGACAACTTCGTCAATCCGCGCCTGAAGCTCGAACACCCCGGCATCTACTTCCCCATGGGGCAGACCGCCGAGATCGTCGCTCGCCGCTACAACGTCAGCCGTGAAGCCCAGGACCTCTACGCCCTGCAGAGCCAGCAGCGCACCGCCCGTGCGCAGGCGTCCGGTCTGTTCGACGACGAAATCGTGCCGATGAGCGTGAAGTATTTCGTGGAAGACAAGGCCACCGGCGAGAGGAGCATCCTGGATGGCGTGGTCGACCGCGACGACTGCAACCGCGCCGATACCACCCTGGAAGGCCTTGCTTCCCTGAAGCCGGTGTTCTCCGAGGATGGTTCGGTGACCGCCGGCAACTCCTCGCAACTCTCCGACGGCGCCTCCATGACCCTGCTGATGAGCCTGGACAAGGCGCTGGAGCTGGGCCTGAAACCCAAGGCGTTCTTCCGCGGCTTCACCGTTGCCGGTTGCGAGCCGGACGAAATGGGCATCGGCCCGGTGTTCTCGGTGCCGAAGCTGCTCAAGGCCAAAGGCCTGAGCATCGACGACATCGACCTCTGGGAACTCAACGAAGCCTTCGCCTCCCAGTGCCTCTACGCCCGTGATCGGCTGGGTATCGACAACGAGAAATACAACGTCAACGGCGGCTCCATCTCCATCGGCCACCCCTTCGGCATGACCGGCTCGCGCCAGGTCGGGCACCTGGTGCGCGAACTGCAGCGCCGTGACAAGCGCTTCGGCATCGTCACCATGTGCGTCGGCGGCGGTATGGGCGCCACCGGCCTGTTCGAGGCCTACCGCTGAGCCATCGGTCGCCGGGGCAAGAAAAACCCGCGCCAGGCGCGGGTTCTTTCTTTCCGGGGAATGCTCATCGGCCCCGAAACGCGAGTATGGCGTTGGATTGTTGAATGCGGCGTATGTAAAGCGCGATCTCCCGTTCCGCATCCACACGTGTGAAGAAAGGCCCCTCCAGTGTCCCTTCCCGAGTGGAGAAGAAGTACTGACCGTTCACGGCACTGACACGCTCACTCCGGTAGTGGGTGCCTGACGCGACGTCGCACGCACGTCGACCGAACATCGGACCACCTCCGTCATTAATTGGCTATTTGAGTCTAATCAGCGCTGGCGCGCCTGCGCTGGGGCTCGACGGGCGGCTGGCGGTTGCGACAGGTACAGTTGTGCCGCCGACAGGGTCGAAACTGTTCCTGTGCCCTGGGGCCGGGCACTTCTAGAATGGCCGATCTTGTCTGCCCGCTGCCAAATGTCGGGCTTCTCTGCTGAGGTTCCAATGCATATCTCCTCCGGCCGTTGGGTTTATGGCCTGTTCCTCGCCCTGGTCACGGCTGTGCTCTGGGGCGTGTTACCCATCTGGCTGAAGGAAGTCCTGCAGACCATGGACCCGGTGACCGTCACCTGGTACCGCCTGATCGTCGCCGGCTCGTTGTTGTTCCTCTACCTGGGTGCCAACCGCCGCCTGCCGGCTTTCCGCCCGCTGGGCTCGCGTGGCCGCTGGTTGCTGGTCCTGGCGGTGGCTGGCCTGACGGGAAACTACGTGTTCTACCTGATCGGCCTGAAGATGCTCAGCCCAGGCACCACCCAATTGGTGATCCAGGTGGCACCCATCCTCTTCTTGCTGAGCAGCCTGTTCATCTTCAAGGAGAGCTTCAGCCTTGGGCAGGCCTTCGGCCTGGTGGTGACGGTGCTGGGCTTCGGCCTGTTCTTCAACCAGCGCCTGGAAGAACTGCTCACCTCCATGAGCCAGTACACCCTGGGCGTGCTGGTGATCCTGTTGTCAGCCTTCGTCTGGACCTTCTACGGTCTGGCGCAGAAGCAGTTGCTGAGCCACTGGAGCTCGGCCCAGGTGATGATGGTGATCTACCTCGGTTGCGCCGCCTTGCTGACGCCCTGGGCGCACCCCATGGAGCTGTTCAACTTGAGCCCGCTGCAGGGTTGGCTGCTACTGGCCTGCTGCCTGAACACCCTGGTGGCCTACGGCGCCTTCGCCGAAGCTCTGGCCCACTGGGAAGCCTCGCGCGTCAGCGCCACCCTGGCCATTACCCCACTGGTGACCTTCGCCAGCGTTGCCGCTTGCGCGTCGCTCTGGCCGGACCATGTGCAGCCGGAAGAAATCAACTGGATCGCCTACGCGGGTGCGGTGTTCGTCGTGCTGGGTTCGGCCCTCACCGCATTGGCCCCGTCGCTGATGCGCAGCTGGCGGGCGCGTCGCAGGGTGGAGGCGAGCGACCCGGTGTAGGTTGTGAGGTCCAGTGGCCGGCCTGGCTATGCCGGGCCTCGAAGGGTGGACCGGTGAAGCGTGGTCCACCCTTCGGCTCCAACTGATGGGTATCGCACGAAGCGAAACCATCCTGCAAAGGCGGGTCAGCAGCGGGTGCCGAGCAACTCGGCCTTGCGCAGCCAGGTCTGGCGCTGTTCCTCGGAGGAAGGGCGCACTGGCGAGAACTCGGTCAGGCGGCGGGTCTTGATGCCGCAGAAACCGAGGATGGTGCGCACCATCTGCCGGTGTGCCGGGGCGCCGTAGATCCAGCGGAAGTACCAGGGTGGAGTGTCCAGGGTCACCAGCAGGTCCGCCGTGCGTCCGGTCAGCAGCTTGTCCCAGGCATGGGACTGACCGCGATAGCGGAAGGCGAAGCCGGGCAGGAAGACCCGGTCGAAAAAGCCCTTGAGCAGCGCGGGCAAACCGCCCCACCAGACCGGATAGACGAACACCAGGTGCTCGGCCCAGTGGATCTGCCGCTGGGCTTCAAGCAGGTCGGGCTCCAGGTTCTGGCTCTGGTCGTAACCTTGGCGCAGCACCGGGTCGAACTGCATCTCCCCCAGCTTCAGCAGGCGCACCACGTGGCCTTCACTGCGCGCGCCCTGGGCAAAGGCGTCGCCGAGGGCGTGGCACAGGCTGCCGCCCTTGGGGGTGCCGAGAATCAACAGGATGCGTTTGCCATCGCCTTCCAGCGGCGTGGCGCCGTGCTTGACCGCCTCAACCATGGTGACCGGCCTCCAGCATGCTTTCCGGCCGGACCCAGGCGTCGAACTGCTCTTCCGTCAGGTAACCCAGGGCCAGGGCTGCCGCGCGCAGGGTGGTGCCTTCGGCATAGGCCTTCTTGGCGATCTGCGCGGCCTTGTCGTAGCCGATGTGCGGGTTGAGGGCGGTGACCAGCATCAGGCCGCGTTCCAGGTGTTCGGCCATGCGCGCGGCGTCCGGCTCCATGCCGGCCACGCAGTGCTGCTGGAAGTTGCGGCAGCCATCGCCGAGCAGTCGAATGGACTGCAGGACGTTGTGCACGATGACCGGCTTGAACACGTTCAACTGCAGATGCCCCTGGCTGGCGGCGAAACCGATGGTGGCGTCGTTGCCCATGACCTGGCAGGCCAGCATCGACAGCGCCTCGCACTGGGTGGGGTTGACCTTGCCGGGCATGATCGAGCTGCCCGGCTCGTTAGCTGGCAGGCGCACTTCGGCCAGGCCGCCACGGGGGCCGGAGCCCAGCAGGCGCAGGTCGTTGGCGATCTTCATCAGGGCCACGGCGAGGGTCTTGAGGGCGCCGGAGAGGTTCACCAGCGGCTCGTGGCCGGCCAGGGCAGCGAACTTGTTGGTTGCCGAGACGAAATGCAGCCCGGACAGCGCCGCCAGTTCGGCGGCCATGGCGTCGGCGAATCCGTGAGGTGCGTTGAGTCCGGTACCTACGGCTGTGCCGCCCTGGGCCAGCTGCAGCACCATCGGCAACGCGGCGCGGATGGACTTCTCGGCGTAGTCGAGTTGGGCGACGAAGGCGGATAACTCCTGGCCGAACGTGATGGGGGTGGCGTCCATCATGTGGGTGCGGCCGGTCTTCACCAGGTGGGCGTGCCGCGCCGATTGTTCGGCCAGGCCGCCGGAGAGCTCGGCGATGGCCGGCAGCAGTTCGTGCTGCACCGCCTTGGCAATGGCGATGTGCATCGCGGTGGGGAAGCAGTCGTTGGAGCTCTGGGCGAAGTTCACGTGATCGTTCGGGTGGACCGGGCTCTTGCCGCCACGCTGGCCGGTGGCCAGTTCGTTGCCACGGCCGGCGATCACCTCGTTGACGTTCATGTTGCTCTGGGTGCCGCTGCCGGTCTGCCAGACCACCAGGGGGAACTGGTCGTCATGCTTGCCGGCCAGGACTTCGTCGGCGGCCTGTTCGATCAGGCGGGCGACATCCGGTGGCAGATCGCCGTCGCGGCCGTTGACCCGTGCCGCGGCCTTCTTGATCAGCGCCAGGGCATGCACGACTGCAAGCGGCATGCGTTCGCCGCCAATGGCGAAATTCTCCAGCGAGCGCTGGGTCTGGGCGCCCCAATAGGCTTCATCGGCGACTTCGACTGGCCCCAGGCTGTCGGTTTCTGTGCGGCTCATGTGGGTTGGCTCCGGTCATTGATTCCGCAGTTTAGGCCCTATATCCGGCACTCGGTTCAACCGTTCGGGCAATTACCAGCGTGCGTGCGTGGCCCCCAGCCAGCCTAGGGCGTTGGTCACCGGCACGCATTCACCATCCGGACTGCGCAGCACGCCGTCGAAGCGGCCGAACCATTGGCGCGTATTGGCGTAGAGCGGTCCCAGGCGCGGGCAGGCCTGGTGCAGCTGGCGCGGGGTGAAGGTGAGCTCCACCCGCCGACAGGCGGTGGACAGCTGCCAGGGGGCCAAGGGATTGCTCGGCGCTTGCACGATCTGCACCGGGCGATCGAGCTTGGACAGGCGACCGCCGAACCACAGGGCGTTCTCGGTGAGGCCGCTGGAATCGGTCCAGCCGGCGCCGAAATTGCCGGCGATGCCGCCGGGCGCGGCAAACGCGGCGCGAGTCCAGTGGCTGTGGAAGGGCCAGACACCGCGGCCGAAGTCCAGCGCGGCAAAGCTCTGGCCGGTGATGCAGGGGTACTGGCGTTCGCCCAGTTGCACGCTGCCGCTGGCGGGCAGGCCAAGCTGCCGGCTGCTGGCATGGAAGCCGCGGCCGGGGAGGGGGGCGACC
>NZ_SCOK01000056.1:0-31146 GCF_005502555.1 Pseudomonas sp. D(2018) | reverse complement strand
ATCCGTGCCGGGCTGCTGAAGCTCTGGGACGCCATGCAGGAATGCGTGACCAACGGCCTCGGCCACGAAGGCATCCTGCCCGGCGGGCTGAACGTGCGCCGGCGCGCCGCCAAGCTGCACCGCAGCCTGCAGGAGCTGGGCAAGCCGAACGTGATTGGCAGCACCATGAGCGCGATGGAATGGGTGAACCTCTACGCCCTGGCGGTGAACGAGGAAAACGCCGCCGGCGGGCGCATGGTCACCGCCCCCACCAACGGCGCGGCGGGGATCATCCCGGCGGTGCTGCACTACTACATGCGCTTCAACCCCGAGGCCAGCGAAGACGACGTGGTGAACTTCTTCCTCGGCGCGGCCGCCGTCGGCATCCTGTGCAAGAAGAACGCCTCGATCTCCGGTGCCGAAGTCGGTTGCCAGGGCGAAGTCGGTTCGGCCTGTGCGATGGCGGCGGCGGGCCTGGCGGAAGTGCTGGGGGCGACTCCGGCGCAGCTGGAGAACGCGGCGGAGATCGGCCTGGAGCACAACCTGGGGCTGACCTGCGACCCGGTGGGCGGGCTGGTGCAGGTGCCGTGCATCGAACGCAACGCGATAGCTGCGGTGAAGGCGATCAACGCGGCGCAGATGGCCCTGCGCGGTGATGGTGAGCATTTCATCTCGCTGGACCGGGTGATCCGCACCATGCGCGACACCGGCGCCGACATGCACGACAAGTACAAGGAAACCTCACGCGGCGGTCTGGCGGTCAGCGCCATCGAGTGCTGACTCGAGATTGCCCGGCGATTCCGTCACCGCCCCGCGATGGTGCGCAATGCGCCGAACGGCGGTGTGACTCGATAGTCACTGTCGGAACCGTTCGTCTGTTACTGAAGGATGTGGCCTGCGGCACGCGGTGACATCCGCCGGCACTGTCAGTGCTACCTAAGTCCCCAGGGCCCGGCAGACGCGGGCTCTGGCGGTCGCAAACAGAAAGCTTCTGTCGCTCTCGCCTAGGCCCGCTGGCACGGGCCTTGGATGCATTCGACTGTTTTTAATTGAATGACCAATCAAGTTAGGCACGACCTTTGCCTATATTTGGTATTCCCTGGTGTCGCAGTACCAGGCCATAAGAAAAAGCCTCGAAACGGGGTTCCGCTCCGTGCCTAGCCTGAGGGTTTCACTGATGTCACAGTTCAACCAAGGGGCTCAGCCCCAGAACCGTGTTCCCCAGTCCATCGGTTTCCTGCTGCTGGACAACTTCACCCTGATTTCCCTGGCGTCCGCGGTAGAACCGCTGCGCATGGCCAACCATCTCTCCGGTCGTGAACTCTACCGCTGGTACACCCTCAGCCAGGACGGCCGCCCCGTCAGTGCCAGCGACGGCCTGCAGATCACCCCCGACAGTGGCCTGGACAACGCACCGGCCCTGGACGCCGTGATCGTCTGTGGCGGTGTCGACATTCAGCACAGCGTCAGCCGTGAACATACGCACTGGTTGCAGGTGCAGGCCCGCCAGGGTCGCCAACTGGGCGCCGTATGTACCGGGAGCTGGGCGCTGGCCAAGGCCGGCCTGCTCGACGGCTTCGAGTGCAGCGTGCACTGGGAGTGCCTGGCCGCGATGCAGGAAGCCTTCCCCCGTGCGGGCATCAGCACGCGCTTGTTCTCCATCGACCGTAACCGCTACACCTCGTCCGGCGGCACTGCGCCGATGGACATGATGCTGCACCTGATCGCCCGCGAGCACGGCCGCGAACTGGCTGCAGCCATCTCGGAGATGTTCATCTACGAGCGCATCCGCAACGAGCAGGACCACCAGCGCGTGCCGCTCAAGCACATGCTGGGCACCAACCAGCCGAAGCTGCAGGAAATCGTCGCGTTGATGGAGGCCAACCTGGAAGAGCCCATCGACCTCGACGAACTGGCCTGCTACGTCGATGTCTCGCGCCGCCAGCTGGAGCGCCTGTTCCAGAAGTACCTGCACTGCTCGCCGTCGCGTTACTACCTCAAGCTGCGCCTGATCCGCGCACGCCAACTGCTGAAGCAGACCGCGATGTCCATCATCGAGGTGGCCTCGGTGTGCGGCTTCGTTTCGACCCCGCACTTCTCCAAGTGCTACCGCGAGTACTTCGGCATCCCGCCGCGTGACGAGCGCGCCGGCCAGAACGCCAACGTGGTGGCGCTGATGCCGGTGCCGGACGAACTGGTGCGCAATCCTTCCACCGCCGGCGTGGCCCTGAGCCGCGCCCAGGGAGAGTCGACCTTCGCCAGCGTGCGGGTGGTCTAAGGGGCGCGCCTTGGCGAATGACCTGCGATTTGCATTGGATTGCCTGTAGGGGCGAATTTGTTGGCCAAGCAGGCCGCAGGTCCGCCCTTCTGAGCTTGAATGGGGGCAGCTTCGCCGCCCTTGGCGATTGAAATCGCCCCTACAAAGTTTCGCTCCCACGAAAAAGGGCGCCTATGGCGCCCTTAGTCGTTTCCGGGTATCGGCTCTCAGCGCGGCACCAGGGCCGGCAGCAGGGTGCGCGAAATGGCTTCGCGCACATTGGGCAGCAGGGTGGCGCTGCCACCCAGCAGTTCTTCCACCAGGCGCCGCAGGGCCAAGGCGCGCTCCGGACTCAGGCCGCTCACGGCCTGTTCGCAGGCCTGCTCGGCAGTGACCCCCGGCGGGATGCTGATACCCAGCGCCACCAGGCGCTCTCGAAAATCTTCCTGGTCGATCAGATCGGCATGCATCATCGCGCTATTCCTCCCAAATGGTGCCGCGCGGTCAGCGCAGCACGCCTTCTTCCAGCAACAGTTTGAAGATAGCTTCGGCCCCCGCTTGCGGCGAGACGTCCTTGAGAACCTGGCCGCCGCCACCGGATGCCTTGGCGGTGGCCGCCTTCATCCGCTCGGCGCCGGTCTTGGCCTTGATCACCTTGAGCCGTTTGGGCCGTGGGCGGGCCGGTTGCAGCTGGGCCTCGGTGAACAATACATCCTCCACCAGCTCCACGTCCTCGGCCTCGATACGACCTCGACGGGCAGGGCCGAATGCGCTCTGGCGTGCGGTAGGGGCGGCGTTGTCGACGCTGGCGACGAAGGGCAGGCGCACCTTCAGCCGGCGACGCTGGCCGCGCGGCAGGGCTTGCAGCACCTGAGCCACGCCGTTATCAACTTTTTCCACTTCGGCCAGACCCACCACCAGTGGCCAGCCCAGGCGTTCGGCCAGCAGGTAGGGCAGCATCCCTGAGCCTTCGCCGGTTTCCGCCTGGCTTCCGGTGAGAACGAGCTGGGCGCCGCTCTCGCGGAGGAAGTCGCCCAGCGGCGGCAGGGCGTCGTCCTGCGCGCTCTGTTCGAGGACGATGAGGTCATCCAGGCCCATGCCCAGGTAAGCACGCAGGGCTTCCTCATGGGGATTGCCGGCGTGGACCACGCGCAGGCGCGGGCCGGCCAGGCGCAGGCCCAGCTCCACGGCGCGGGCGTCCTGGTCGGCGCGGCGTGCGCGGCCCGAGGTCGGGTGTGCGCCGATGGAGACCAGGCTGACGATCTTCAGTGCGTCATGCGGCATCGCGTGCCCCTCCCTGACGGTATTCGGTGGCCAGTTGGATCAGGGCGGCAAGAATGGCACCGGAGTCGCCGATCACTGAGAGGTCGGCGCGTTTGATCATGTCGCAGCCCGGGTCCATGTTCACCGCCACCACCTTGTCGCAGGCACCAATGCCCTGCAGGTGCTGGATGGCGCCGGAGATACCGACGGCCAGGTAGACCCGCGCGGTGACCCAGGTACCGGTGGCACCCACCTGACGGTTGCGCGGCATGAAGCCGTCGTCCACCGCCACGCGGGAGGCACCTTCGGTGGCGCCGAGGGCCACGGCGGCCTCGTGGAACAGCTGCCAATCCTTGACCCCGTTGCCACCGGAGAGGATGAACTCCGCCTCGGCCATGGGAATCTGCGCCGGGTCCACGGCCACCGGGCCGAGGTCTTCGATGCGCGCCAGGCTGTGGGCGATGTTCGCGGCCAGTTCCAGCGGACGGGCTTCATGGCGGGTTTCGCTGACCGGCTCGGCGCATTCGGCAGCGGCAAGGATCAGGCGCGGTACAGCGCGCACCAGGTCCTCGCGGCCGGCACCGGCGCGGCCGATAGCCTGTTCGTTGGCGACTTGCCAGACGCGAGTGGCCGGGCGCTCGCCAAGCTTGGCGGCCAGCCGGCGGCCCAATTCTCCGCCACCGGTGCGGCTGTCGGGCAGCAACCAGTGACGCGGGGCGAGCTGGCTTTCCACGGCGCTCAAGGCCAGCACGCGCGCTTCGGGCGCATAACCGTCAAAGGCCTCGCCCTCGATGCGCAGGACGCGGTCGACGCCAGCGGTGTCGAAGGCGGCTTCCTTGTCTTCGCCGAAGAGCACGGCAACCACCGCGCCTTCGCTACCGGCCAGCTTGTTGGCCAGGCCCAGCAGGTCTTTGTCGTGGCTGGAGAGTCGGCCACCGACCATGTCCGGCACCACGCAGATGTGGAAGGCCGGCTGCTCGACTACATGCAGCGGCAGCTGCACCACTTCGGTTGTAGCGCTGCGCTTGCCAGCGGTGCCCTGCTGGGCGCCGCTGCGGTCGATCCGTTTAAGGCCATTGGGGCCTATGAAGCCGGCGGCGATCGTGTGCGGATTCTTGCGGATGATGCCGTTGGGCCCCATCCAGCTCGTCTGCCCCTGCTGCTGCATGGCGGCATGCAGCGGGTGCAGGCGGTTGCGGGCGATCCACTCGGCACGCGGGTCGCGGCGGATGATGTCGCTCATACACAGGTCTCCATGGCTGCACGGACAGCTCCCTCTCCCTCTGGGAGAGGGTTGGGGTGAGGGATGGTTGGCGTTCTGCGGAGGCCTGAGGCTTCCCTCATCCCCGGCCCTTCTCCCAGAGGGAGAAGGGAGGCAAGCGACATGCTCATCACGCCACCTCCACGGCAGCTTTAGCCGCCGACGGCTTTTTTGCTTCCACCGTTGTCTCGATCAGTACATCCGCCACCAGTTCGGCGATGTCCTTGATCTCCGGACGCGGTGCCACAACGCCTTCGAGCATCGCGGTGCACTGCGGGCAACCCACGGCCACCAGCTCTGCACCGGTTTCCTTGATGTCCACCATGCGCATGTCCGGTATCCGCTGCTTGCCGGGGATGTCGGTGATCGGCGCGCCGCCACCACCGCCACAGCAGCGTGAGCGGAAACCGGAGCGCTGCATTTCCTTCACTTCGATACCGATGGCCTTGAGCACGTTGCGCGGCGCCTCGTACTCGCCGTTGTAGCGGCCCAGGTAGCACGGGTCGTGGTAGGTCACGCTGCCGCCCTTGTGTTGGCCAAGGTTGAGGCTGCCGCGCTGCATCAGCTCGTCGATGTAGGTGCTGTGATGCTGGACCTCGTACTGACCGCCAAGGGCGCCGTACTCGTTCTTCAGTACATGGAAGCTGTGCGGGTCGCAGGACACGATCTTCTTGAAGCGGTACTGGTTCAGCGTGGCGATGTTGCGATTAGCCAGTTGCTGGAAGGTCGCTTCATCACCCAGGCGACGGGCCACGTCACCGCTGTCACGTTCTTCCAGGCCGAGCACGGCGAAATCGACGTTGGCGGCTTTCAGGACTTTGACGAAGGCGCGCAGGGTGCGCTGGTTGCGCATATCGAAGGCACCATCGCCGACCCAGAACAGCACCTCGGCCTGTTTCTTGTCACTCATCAGCGGCAGGTTCAGGTCGGCGGCCCAGTTCAGGCGGCCACCCGGCGCGAAGCCGCCAGGGTTGTCGGTGGCGATAAGGTTCTCCAGCACCTCGGCGCCCTTGTTTGGGGTCGCGCCCTTCTCCAGGGTGAGGTGGCGGCGCATGTCGACGATGGCGTCGACGTGCTCGATCATCATCGGGCATTCCTCGACGCAGGCCCGGCAGGTGGTGCAGGACCAGAGGGTCTCGGCGGATACCAGTGCCTTGCCTTGCAGGGCGACGATCGGCTGATGCGGGCCACCGCTGTGTTCGCCCAGCGGGATGCCCGGATAAGGGCTGCCGGCGAAATTGGCGTCGTTGCCACCGGCGAGGCCGATGACCATGTCCTGGATCAGTTTCTTCGGGTTCAGTGGCTGGCCGGCGGCGAAGGCCGGGCATACCGCCTCACACTTGCCGCACTGCACGCAGGCGTCGAAGCCGAGCAGTTGGTTCCAAGTGAAGTCGGTGGGCTTCTCCACGCCCAGCGGGGCATTCGGATCGGCCAGGTCCAGTGCCTTGAGACCCGTGGAGCGTCCACCGCCGAAGCGTTCGGCGCGGCGGTGCCAGGCCAGGTGCAGGGCGCCGGCGAAGGCGTGCTTCATCGGGCCGCCCCAGGTCATGCCGAAGAACAGCTCGGACACGCCCCAGGCCACGCCGATGGCCAGGATGCCGGCGAGGAACCAGCCGCCGAAGCCTTCCGGCAGGATGCCGGCCACCGGCAGGGTGGCGATGAAGAAGCTCGCCGAAAACATCAGCAGGCTCTTCGGCAGGCGCATCCACGGGCCTTTCGACAGCCGCGCCGGCGGGTTGAGCCGACGCTTGGCGACGAACAGCGCGCCAACGAACATCAGCACGGTGGCGGCGAGCAGGGCGAAGCCGAGGATGCGGTTATGCAGGCCGAAGCCGTGCACGACGATCGCCAGCAGGGCCGACAGCACGAAACCGCCAGCCGTGGCGACGTGGGTCTTGGACATGTACTTGTCGCGCTCGACCACGTGGTGCAGGTCCACCAGGTAGCGGCGCGGCATGGCCATGAGGCCGCCAATCCAGTCGACTTTCGACGGTCGGCCCCGGCGCCACATGAAGAAGCGCTTCGCGGCACCCAGCACGGCGAGTGCCAGGGCAGCGAAGAGCAGGATGGGAAGAAGGGTGTTCAGCATTGTTGGTCTCCTTGCAGGGACCGAAAGGGGTGCTCCGAACCAGTCCCCTCTCCCTGAGGGAGAGGGTTAGGGAGAGGGGGATGCCGGAAACGCTTGAGTCGCCGGCTTGCCCTCTCCCCCCGCCCTCTCCCGCAAGCGGGAGAGGGGGCCGTCCGTGTGTGCGCTTAGAAGTCCTTGCACAGACGCAAAGCGTCGTAGATCGCCGCGTGGGTGTTGCGCTGGGCCACGCAATCACCAATGCGGAACAGCAGGTAACCGTCGCCGGGTTGGCTCAGGCAGGGCTGCGGCTTGATGGCGAACAGCGCCTCGACGTCGATCTGGCCCTTGTTGCGCGAGCCCTGCTTGAGTGCGTAGTACAGGCCTTCGTCCGGCCGTACGCCGTTCTCGATGACGACCTGGTCGACCACGCGCTCTTCCTTGGCGCCGGTGTACTCGTTCTCCAGCACCGCCACCAGCTTGTCGCCCTCGCGGTAGACCTTCTCCAGCATCAGGTCGCCGGTCATGATCACTTCCTTGGGGTACATGCTGCGGTAGTAGGTCGGGAAGGAGGTCCCGCCCACGGCGATGCCTGGCTTGATGTCGTCGGTGACGATCTCAACCTGGGCGCCTTTGTCGGCCAGGAAGTCCGCGACCGACATGCCGCCGAACTCGCAGATGGTGTCGTACACCAGGACGTTCTTGCCCGGTGCCACGGTGCCATCGAGGATGTCCCAGCTGCTGACCACCAGGCCTTCTGCAGCCCCCCAGTGCTCGTTCTGCTCGATGAACGGATGACCACCGTTGGCCAGGACGACGATGTCGGGGCGCACGTCGAGGATGGTGTCCGGGTCGGCCGCGGTGCCCAGGCGCAGATCGATTCCCAGGCGCGCCAGTTCCAACTGGTACCAGCGGGTGATGCCTGCGATCTGGTCGCGCTGCGGTGCTTTGGAGGCAGTGGTGATCTGGCCGCCAAGTTGGTCCTTTTTCTCGAACAGGGTCACGTCGTGGCCGCGCTCGGCCGCCACGCGTGCCGCCTCCATGCCAGCCGGGCCACCACCGACGACCACTACCTTGCGCTTCACGCCGGTGGTCTTCTCGATGATGTGCGGCACGCCCATGTATTCACGGGAGGTCGCGGCGTTCTGGATGCACAGCACGTCCAGGCCCTGGTACTGGCGGTCGATGCAGTAGTTGGCGCCGACGCACTGCTTGATCTGGTCGACCTGGCCCATTTTGATCTTGGCGATCAGGTGCGGGTCGGCGATGTGCGCGCGGGTCATGCCGACCATGTCCACGTAGCCGCCTTCGAGGATGCGGGTGGCCTGGTTCGGGTCCTTGATGTTCTGCGCGTGCAGTACCGGCACGTTGACCACTTCCTTGATGCCCGCCGCCAGGTGCAGGAAGGGCTCCGGCGGGAAGCTCATGTTGGGGATCACGTTGGCCAGGGTGTTGTGGGTATCGCAACCCGAGCCGACCACGCCGATGAAGTCGAGCATGCCGGTGTCGCTGTAGTACTTGGCGATCTGCTTCATGTCCTCGTGGGACAGGCCGTCCGGGTGGAACTCGTCACCGCAGATACGCATGCCGACGCAGAAGTCGTCGCCCACTTCGGCGCGCACGGCCTTGAGCACTTCCAGGCCGAACTTCATCCGGCCTTCGAAGGTGCCGCCCCACTCGTCGGTACGCTTGTTGACGCGCGGGCTCCAGAACTGGTCGATCATGTGCTGATGCACGGCGGACAACTCGACGCCGTCCAGGCCGCCTTCCTTCGCCCGGCGCGCGGCCTGGGCGTAGTTGCCGATCACCCGCCAGATTTCTTCGACCTCGATGGTCTTGCAGGTGGCCCGGTGTACCGGCTCGCGGACGCCGGAGGGCGACATCAGGGTCGGCCAGTTGAAGCCGTCCCAGCGGGAGCGGCGGCCCATGTGGGTAATCTGGATCATGATCTTGGCGCCGTGCTTGTGCATGGCGTCGGCCAGATTCTGGAAGTGCGGGATGATGCGGTCGGTGGACAGGTTCACCGAACTCCACCATTCCTGCGGGCTGTCGATGGCCACCACCGAGGAACCGCCGCAGATGGCCAGGCCGATGCCGCCCTTGGCCTTCTCTTCGTAGTACTTCACGTAACGGTCGGTGGTCATGCCGCCATCGGTGGCATAAACCTCGGCGTGGGCGGTGGACAGCACACGGTTGCGGATGGTGAGTTTGCCGATCTGGATCGGCTGGAACATTGCTTCGAATGCCATTTCCCGAGCCTCGCCTTACAGAGGTTTGACGATGAACAGGCCGTCGTCGTGGCCTTCTTCCGAGCCGCTGTACAGCTGCTCGGCGACGGTGCGCACGCTGCTGCCGCGGGCCTGGAGAATCTGGTCCATGGCCCCGGCGAACCAGCCGGTGAACATGTAGTCGACCTTGCGGCCGACCTTGCCGTAGACGTAGACGAAGGCGGAGTGCTTCAGGCGGACCTGGGCGGTGCCCTTGTCCAGGTCGATGGATTCGATCTGGAACAGGCCCCAGCCGCGTTGGGACAGGCGCTTCATGTAGTGCTCGAACACCGCCACGCCTTCCAGGCCATGGCACTCGGCTTCTTTCTCGCACCAGTGCCAGGCGGACTTGTAGCCGGCCTTGTAGAGGATTTCGGCGTAACGCTCCGGGCCCAGCTCGGCTTCGATGCCCATGTGGTTATTCACGAAGAAGTGGCGCGGCACATACAGCATGGGCAGGGCGTCGGTGGTCCAGACACCGGTTTCGCTGTCGACTTCGATGGGCATTTCAGGGGCGTGTTTGGCCATGTTGTTCTAGCTCCGGAATTCGCTGAGGCCCGGCTTGGGGCCGAATTAACCCCCTCTCCCTTGGGGAGAGGGTTAGGGTGAGGGTTCAAGGGGGTAGGAGCGGGATTCGACGTCCCTCACCCCCGGCCCCTCTCCCAGTGGGAGAGGGGAGAAGGGCGCTTACTCGCCCCAGACGTCCTTGAGCACGCGTACCCAGTTCTCGCCCATCACCTTGCGCACCACGCGCTCGGGCATGCCGCGTTTAAGGAGGGTCTCGGTGAGGTTGGGGAACTCGCCCACGGTGCGGATGCCCAGCGGGTTGACGATCTTCCCGAAGTTGGTCAGGCGGCGGGCGTAACCCTTGTCGTGGGTCAGCCACTCGAAGAAGTCCTGGCCATGGCCCTGGGTGAAGTCGGTGCCGATGCCGATGGCGTCTTCGCCCACGATGTTCATCACGTACTCGATGGCTTCGGCGTAGTCGTCGATGGTCGAGTCGATGCCCTTGGCGAGGAAGGGGGCGAACATGGTCACGCCGACGAAGCCGCCGTGGTCGGCGATGAACTTCAGTTCTTCATCGGACTTGTTGCGCGGGTGTTCTTTCAGGCCGGACGGCAGGCAGTGGGAGTAGCAGACCGGCTTCTTCGATTCGAGGATGACTTCCTCGGAGGTCTTGGAGCCCACGTGGGAGAGGTCGCACATGACGCCGACGCGGTTCATCTCGGCGACGATCTCGCGCCCGAAGCCGGACAGGCCGCCGTCACGCTCGTAGCAACCGGTGCCGACCAGGTTCTGGGTGTTGTAGCACATCTGCACGATGCCCACGCCGAGTTGCTTGAACACTTCCACGTAGCCGATCTGGTCTTCGAATGCGTGGGCATTCTGGAAGCCGAAGAGGATGCCGGTCTTGCCCTGCTCCTTGGCCTTGCGGATGTCGGCGGTGGTGCGCACGGGGATCACCAGATCGCTGTTCTCACGGATCAGCTTGCTGCTGGCGGCGATGTTGTTCACCGTCGCCTGGAAGCCTTCCCAGACCGACACGGTGCAGTTGGCCGCGGTCAGACCGCCTTTGCGCATGTCTTCGAAGAGTTCACGGTTCCACTTGGCGATGATCAGACCGTCGATGACGATGCTGTCGGCGTGCAGTTCGGCTGGGCTCATCAGGCTGTCCCCTGTTATCCATGCGCCGAATCTTCTGCCGGCGCTTTGGGGGGAGCATATCCCCGGGGGATTCGGCGCTATCGCGCAAAAGCGACCGGGGTATTGCCGAAAGCGTCAAGCCGGTCGCGAATGGGCAAGCCGGGTTCGGAAGGGGCGCATTCCATGGGGCTGGGCGAGCCCACAAGTAATCCCGCGGTAACCGCAGGTCCGCCCCTCGCCAACCTTCTGTCCGAAGCACCTATAAAGAAGGAGCGAGCGTTCAATTTTCCCCACCCGTCAGCCAAGGTCGGTTTCAGGACGCGAAGGGTCGTTGGGGTGCAATTTCTGAACGGCGGGGATGGCAAGCTCCCCGAATGCCCCGGGCTAGTGCGCGTAGACGCCCGGCCGGGATGCAGGGACGGCCACCAGCAAGGCCACGCCTCCGTGACGTGGTGGGTGAGTCGCAGCCGAGACCTCCGGACGACCGGTTTCAGCCTGTCGTTCGTGAAGCAGAGGAACGCTGTATGCCTGATGAGACGCTTCACCTGCCCCTGATCCACAGCGTGTTGGAGCGCGAGAAGGACACCCCCGGTGCCCTGCTGCCGATCCTCCACGCCATCCAGGAAGGCGCCGGGTACATTCCCGACGTCGCCATTGCCGAAATCGCCCACGCCCTCAACCTCAGCCTGGCCGAGGTGCGCGGGGTGGTCAGTTTCTACCACGACTTCCGCACCACGCCGCCGGCGCGCCATATCCTGCGCCTGTGCCGCGCCGAGTCTTGCCAGAGCATGGGCGCCGAGCGCCTGGCTGCGCAGCTGCGCGAGCACCTGGAGCTGGACGACCATGGCGCCAGTGCCGACGGACGGATAAGCCTGCGGCCGGTTTATTGCTTGGGGGCCTGCGCTTGCTCGCCGGCCCTTGAGCTGGACGGTCAATTGCATGCGCGGCTCACCCCCGAGCGTCTGAGTGCGCTGGTGAAGGGTTGCCTGGAGGAAGGCTCATGCTGAGGCTGTGCATCCCCTGCGATTCGGTGGCCCGTGCCGTAGGTGCCGACGAGCTGGCCGAGGCCGTGGTCCGCGAAGCCGAGCGCCGGCAGCTGCCGATCGAACTGCACCGCACCAGCTCCCGTGGCCTCTATTGGCTGGAGCCGCTGCTGGAGCTGGAAGCGCCTGAAGGCCGCCTTGGTTTCGGTCCGTTGACACCTGAAGACGTGCCCGCCCTGATGGATGCCCTGCAAGGTGATGCCAGCGCCCATCCGCAGGCACTGGGGCCGGTGGAGGAACTGCCCTATCTGAAAAGCCAGCAGCGTCTGCTGTTCGCCCGCGCCGGCATTACCCGGCCGCTGTCCCTGGACGACTACCGCGACCAGGGCGGTTTCGAGGGACTGACCCGTGCCATTGCCCTGAGCGGTGAGGAAACCGTCGCTGCCGTGCTGGATTCCGGTCTGCGCGGCCGGGGGGGCGCTGCCTTCCCGGCGGGCATCAAGTGGCGCACCGTGCGTGAGGCCAAAGCCGGACAGAAGTACGTGGTCTGCAACGCCGATGAAGGCGACTCCGGCACCTTCGCCGACCGCATGTTGATGGAAGGCGACCCCTTCCTGTTGATCGAGGGCATGGCCATCGCCGGCCTCGCGGTGGGCGCCAGCTTCGGCTACGTCTACGTCCGTTCCGAGTATCCGCAGTCGGTCGAAACCCTGCGCGCAGCCATCGAGATCGCCCGCGAAGCCGGTTATCTCGGCGCCAACGTCGGCGGCAGTGGCCGTGCCTTCGACCTCGAGGTGCGGGTCGGCGCCGGTGCCTATATCTGCGGCGAGGAAACTGCACTGCTGGATTCGCTGGAAGGCAAGCGCGGCGTGGTCCGTGCCAAGCCGCCGTTGCCGGCGCTGGAGGGCCTGTTCGGCCTGCCGACGCTGGTGCACAACGTGCTCACCCTGGCCTCGGTGCCGGTCATCCTGGCCCGAGGCGCGCAGTTCTATCGTGACTTCGGCATGGGCCGTTCGCTGGGTACCATGCCCTTCCAGCTGGCCGGCAACGTCCGCCACGGCGGCCTGGTCGAGCGCGCCTTCGGCCTGACCCTGCGGGAACTGGTAGAAGGCTACGGCGGTGGCACCGCCAGTGGCCGGCCGCTGAAGGCCGCCCAGGTGGGCGGGCCGCTGGGTGCCTGGGTGCCGCCGTCGCAATTCGATACGCCGCTGGATTACGAAGCCTTCGCCGCCATGGGCGCGATGCTCGGCCACGGTGGAGTGGTGGTGGCCGATGACAGCCTGGACATGGCCCACATGGCGCGCTTCGCCCTGCAGTTCTGTGCCGAGGAATCCTGCGGCAAATGCACACCCTGCCGGATCGGCTCCACGCGCGGGGTGGAAGTGGTCGACCGCCTGCTGGCGGCCACCGATGCCGAGGCCCGCGAAGAGCAGGTGCTCCTGCTCAAGGATCTCTGCGACACCATGCAGTACGGCTCGCTCTGCGCCCTCGGCGGCATGACCTCCTACCCGGTGACCAGCGCCCTCAAGCATTTTCCTGCCGACTTCGGTCTGAAGACCCCGGAGGCCGACCAATGATCAATCTCTTCGACCCCGCCAGCGACATCGACCTCGGCACGCCTGCCCGCGAAAGCGAGGTGCAGGTCAGCCTGAGCATCGACGGCCGCGAGATCACGGTGCCGGCCGGCACCTCAGTGATGCGTGCCGCCGCGCTGCTCGGCACCACCATTCCCAAACTATGCGCCACCGACAGCCTGGAAGCCTTCGGCTCCTGCCGCATGTGCCTGGTGGAGATCGATGGCATGCGCGGCTACCCGGCGTCCTGCACGACGCCTGTCACAGAGGGCATGGTGGTCCACACCCAGACGCCCAAGCTCGCCACCCTGCGGCGCAACGTGATGGAGCTGTACATCTCCGATCACCCGCTGGACTGCCTGACCTGCTCGGCCAACGGCAACTGCGAGCTGCAGACGGTCGCCGGCCAGGTGGGCCTGCGCGAAGTGCGCTACGGCTACGACGGCGCCAACCACCTGGACGAGCAAAAAGACGTTTCCAACCCCTATTTCGACTACGACCCGAGCAAGTGCATCGTCTGCAACCGCTGCGTACGCGCCTGCGAGGAAACCCAGGGCACCTTTGCCCTGACCATCAGCGGACGCGGCTTCGAGTCCCGCGTGGCAGCGGCCGGCGGCGAGAACTTCCTCGACTCCGAATGCGTGTCCTGCGGCGCCTGCGTGCAGGCCTGCCCGACCGCCACGCTGATGGAAAAGAGCGTGGTTGAGATGGGCCAGCCGGAGCGCAGCGTCATCACGACCTGCGCCTATTGCGGCGTCGGCTGCTCGTTCCGCGCCGAGATGAAGGGCGACCAGCTGGTGCGCATGGTCCCGGACAAAAACGGCCAGGCCAACCACGGCCATTCCTGCGTCAAGGGACGCTTCGCCTGGGGCTACGCCACCCACCCGGACCGCATCACCAAGCCGATGATCCGCAAGCAGATCGACGATCCTTGGCAGGAGGTCAGCTGGGACGAGGCGGTGACCTACGCGGCCAGTGAGTTCCGTCGCATCCAGCTCAAGTACGGGCGTGATTCCATCGGTGGCATCACCTCCAGTCGCTGCACCAACGAAGAGACCTACCTGGTGCAGAAGCTGGTGCGCGCCGGGTTCGGCAACAACAACGTCGACACCTGCGCCCGCGTCTGTCACTCGCCCACCGGCTATGGCCTCAAGCAGACCCTGGGCGAGTCGGCCGGCACCCAGAGCTTCGACTCGGTGATGCAGGCCGATGTGGTCCTGGTGATCGGCGCCAACCCCACGGACGCCCACCCGGTGTTCGGCTCCCAGCTCAAACGTCGCCTGCGCCAGGGTGCGCGACTGATCGTCATCGACCCGCGCCGCATCGACCTGGTGGATTCCCCCCATGCTCGCGCTGAGCTGCACCTGGCGCTGCGGCCGGGCACCAACGTCGCCATGCTCAACGCCCTGGCTCATGTGATCGTCACCGAAGGACTGGTCAAGCAGGACTTCGTCGACGCGCGCTGCGAACCGGTGGACTTCGCCCGCTGGCGCGACTTTGTCGGCAAGCCGGAGAACTCGCCGGAGGCCATGGGGCCGGTCTGCGGTGTGTCGCCTGACGATATCCGCGCGGCTGCCCGTCTCTACGCTACCGGCGGCAACGCGGCGATCTACTACGGTCTTGGCGTCACCGAGCACAGTCAGGGCAGTACCGCCGTGATGGGCATCGCCAACCTCGCCATGGCCACCGGCAATATCGGCCGCGAAGGTGTCGGCGTGAACCCGTTGCGTGGGCAGAACAACGTCCAGGGTTCCTGCGACATGGGCTCCTTCCCGCATGAATTGCCGGGCTACCGCCATGTCTCCAACGACACGGTACGCGCCCAGTTCGAACAGGCCTGGGGTGTGACCCTGCAGCCCGATCCGGGCCTGCGCATCCCCAACATGTTCGAGGCGGCCCTCGGTGGCACCTTCAAGGCGCTCTACTGCCAGGGCGAGGACATCGCCCAGAGCGATCCCAACACCCAGCACGTCACCGCCGCTTTGTCGGCGATGGAATGCGTGGTGGTGCAGGACATCTTCCTCAACGAAACCGCCAAGTTCGCCCATGTGTTCCTGCCGGGCAGCTCCTTCCTGGAGAAGGACGGCACCTTCACCAACGCCGAGCGGCGCATCTCCCGCGTGCGCAAGGTGATGGACCCGCTGGGCGGCAAGGCTGACTGGGAAGCCACCGTCGCCTTGGCCAACGCCCTGGGCTACAAGATGGACTACAAGCATCCGTCCGAGATCATGGACGAGATCGCCCGGCTGACGCCGACCTTCACCAAGGTCAGCTACGCCGAACTGGACCGCCATGGCAGTCTGCAATGGCCGTGCAACGAGGCCGCCCCGGATGGCACCCCGACCATGCACATCGAGGCGTTCGTGCGTGGCAAGGGACGTTTCATGCTCACCGGCTACGTGCCCACCGAGGAGAAGGTCAACAACCGCTACCCGCTGCTGCTGACCACCGGGCGCATCCTCAGCCAGTACAACGTCGGCGCCCAGACGCGGCGTACCGACAACGTCGCGTGGCACGAAGAGGACCGCCTGGAAATCCATCCGACCGACGCGGAGAGCCGTGGCATTCACGAAGGTGACTGGGTGGGTGTGGGCAGTCGCGCGGGGCAGACGGTGTTGCGCGCCCGGGTCAGCGAGCGAGTCGCGCCGGGGGTGGTGTACACCACCTTCCACTTCCCCGAATCGGGGGCCAACGTGATCACTACCGACAACTCCGACTGGGCTACCAACTGCCCGGAATACAAGGTCACCGCCGTGGAGGTCACGCGGGTCTACCAGCCTTCCGAATGGCAGAAACGCTATCAGGAGTTCAGTGACGAACAGCGGCGCCTGCTCAAGGAGCGCCGCAGGACCGAGAAAGCCGAGGTACGCCGATGAGCACCGACAACCTGATCAAGATGGCCAACCAGATCGCCCAGTTTTTCGCCACCGAGCCGGACAAGGACCAGGCGGTGAAGGGAGTCCGTACCCACCTGCAGAGCTTCTGGACGCCGGCCATGCGCATCGAGCTGATGGCCTGGCAGGTGGAGCACCATGGAGAGAACCTGCACCCCCTGGTGCAGGAGGCGCTGGCGGAGCAGGGGAGGGCGGTGTAGCGCTGCGCGCCCGCAGCTTGCGGCAAAACCTGTAGGGGCGAATTCATTCGCCCCTACAACAAACCAGTGCCCCGCAGGTTCCTTGTCGCTCAGCCCAGCTGGCGAGCAGGCTCCTGGTCCGGGTGCTCATGCCGGTCCTGGCTCGGGCGAGTGGCGAACCGCGTGCGGTAGGCGCGGGAGAAATACGAAGAGGATTCGAAGCCGCAGGCCAGTGCCACTTCCAGCACACTCATGTCGGTCTGGCGCAGCAGTTGGCGGGCCTTGTCCAGACGCAGGCCGAGGTAGAAGTTCGACGGCGTTTCCTTCAGGTGCAGACGGAAGAGCCGCTCCAGCTGGCGTGGAGTCACGCTCACCAATTCGGCCAGTTCGCGTGAGCTCAGCGGCGTTTCGCTGTGCCGCTCCATCTCCCCGATCACCTGCACCAGTTTCTTGTTATGCACGTTGAAGCGGCTGGCGATCTGCATGCGCTGGTGGTCCTGCTGGGTGCGGATGCGACCCAGTACGAACTGCTCGGAGACCTGCAGCGCCAGGGCTTCACCGTGGCTGCGGGCAATCAGTGTGAGCATCAGATCGAGACTGGCGGTGCCGCCGGCGCTGGTGATGCGCCGGCCATCGATTTCGAAGAGTTCCTGGGTGACGCAGAGCGCCGGGTAGCGCTCGTGGAAGGCTTCAATGGCTTCCCAGTGCAGGGTCAGACGCTGGCTGGTGAAGAGTTCGGCCTCGGCCAGCACGAAACTGCCCGTGTCGATGCCACCCAGTCGCAGCCCCTCGCGTTCGGCCCGGTTGAGCCAGTGAGCCAGGCGTGGGCCGAAGCTGGCCAGGGGATCGAAACCGGCCACTACGAACAGGCAGTCGGCCTCGGGCGGTGCATCCAGCCCCCCATCCACGTTCAGCGACATTCCGTTGCTGCTCGGTACCGGGCCGCCATCCAGGCTCAGCAGGCGCCAGCGGTACAGCTCGCCGCGAAATCGGTTGGCGACCCGCAAGGGTTCGACTGCCGACATCAGGCCCATCATGGAAAAGCCTGGCAACAGGAGGAAGCTGAAGGTCTGGGGCATGGGCGCTTTCCGCGAAGGCGATAACGCACTAAAAGGCACTGTGCCCATGCGCGCAAGAAAGGTGGTCGCTCCTGTTCAACAGGTAGTCGTTTTAGTTCGAATCGGGCGCTTCGGCGCTGCGTAATTTGTGTCCATCGGGTTGAAGTGGCGCCCGAAAACGGAAGGAGTCGCCCCCGGCTCCTGCACAACAAATACATGAACCGTTTGGCCGCAAGGGGAGCATCAATGAAACGTCTCACCGCATTCGCTGGTTGCTGTTTGTTCGCCCTTTCCAGTTCCGCCGCATTCGCCGCCGAAGACGCCAGTTGCCAGAAGATCCGCGTGGGTGTGGTCGGCTGGACCGATGTCGTCGCCACCACCGCCGTCGCCAACGAGTTGCTCGGCAGCCTGGGCTATCAGACCACCCAGACCCAGGCATCACAGCAGATCATCTTCGCCGGCATCCAGAAGAAGCAGGTCGATGTCTTCCTCGGCTACTGGAAGCCGATCATGGATGACAACATCAAGCCGTTCCTCGAATCCAAGTCGGTCAAGGTCGCCGCAGAGCCTTCCCTGAGCGATGCCATCGCCGTACTGGCCGTGCCCACTTACACCGCCGAGCAGGGGCTGCGTACCTTCGCTGATATCGCCAAGTTCAAGGACCAGCTGGACGGCAAGATCTACGGCATCGAATCCGGCTCCGGCGCTAATACCGCGATCCAGAAGATGATCGATACCAACCAGTTCGGCCTGGGTGGCTTCAAACTGGTGGAGTCGAGCGAGGCCGCCATGCTGACCGCAGTCAAGCGCGCGGTGAAGAACAACAAACCGGTGGTGTTCTTTGGCTGGAAGCCGCACCCGATGAACATCCAGATGCCCATCACCTACCTGACCGGCAGCGAGGGTGTGTTCGGCCCCAACGATGGCGCCGCCACCGTCTCCACTGTCAGCGCGCCGGACTTCGCCCAGCGCTGCCCCAACGCCGACCGCCTGCTGACCAACCTGCGCTTCACCAGCGCGCAGGAAGCGGAGCTGATGCAGCCGATCATGGATCGCAAGGACCCGGCCAAGGTCGCCCGCGAGTGGCTGAAAGCCAATCCTGAAGTGGTCAAGGGCTGGCTCGCCGGTGTGACCACCTTCGACGGCAAGAGTGGCATAGACAGCGCTCTCGCCACCCTCAAGTAACTCAACGCAACGCCACGTGCGCGGTTCGCCGCGCGCGGTTTCCGATCGCCTCGCAGAAGGATGAAACAACCGTGAACTACGAAGTCATCGTCACCTGTGCAGTTACCGGCGCCGGCGATACCGTCGGCAAGCACCCGGCCATTCCCGTCACCCCGAAGGAAATCGCCGCTGCCGCCATCGAGGCGGCCAAGGCCGGCGCCACGGTTGCCCACTGCCATGTGCGCGACCCGAAGACCGGCAAGCCCAGCCGCGATGTGGCGCTGTACCGCGAGCTGGTTGAACGCATCCGTGAGAGCGACACCGACATCATCATCAACCTCACCGCCGGCATGGGCGGTGACCTCGAGATTGGCAAGGGCGAGCAGCCCCTGGAGTTCGGCACGGGTACCGACCTGGTCGGCCCGCTGGAGCGCCTGGCCCATGTGGAGGAATTGCTGCCGGAAATCTGCACCCTGGATTGCGGCACCCTGAACTTCGGCGACGGCGACTTCATCTACGTCTCCACCCCGGCACAACTGCGTGCCGGCGCCAAACGCATCACCGAGCTCGGGGTCAAGGCCGAGCTGGAAATCTTCGACACCGGCCACCTCTGGTTCGCCAAGCAGATGCTCAAGGAAGGCCTGCTGGACGACCCGTTGTTCCAGATCTGCCTGGGCATCCCGTGGGGCGCACCGGCTGATACCACCACCATGAAGGCCATGGCCGACAACCTCCCTGTGGGCTGCACCTGGGCCGGTTTCGGCATCGGCCGCATGCAGATGCCCATGGTCGCCCAGGCGATGCTGCTGGGCGGCAACGTACGCGTGGGCCTGGAAGACAACATCTGGCTGGACCGCGGCGTGCACGCCAGCAACGGGCAGTTGGTAGAACGTGCCATCGAGATCATCCAGCGCCTCGGCGGACGTGCCCTGACCCCGGCCGAGGGACGCGAGAAGATGAACCTCAAGCGCCGCTAGCTTTTCTCCCCTCTCCCTCTGGGAGAGGGGCCGGGGGTGAGGGTGGCCAGATTCGCGCCTTGCCCTCTCCCACAGGTTTCTTAGCCCGGATGACCGCCGGGAAGTACCAGACGACCACCCCGGATTGCATCCGGGCTACATGATCAGGAGCCTCCATGTCCTTCGTCACCCAGATCAAGACCTTCGCCGCGCTCGGCAGCGGCGTCATCGGCAGCGGCTGGATCGCCCGCGCCCTGGCCCACGGCCTCGATGTCATCGCCTGGGACCCGGCCCCCGGCGCCGAAGCCGCCCTGCGTGCCCGCATCGCCAACGCCTGGCCGGCGCTGCAGAAACAGGGGTTGGCCCCTGGCGCCTCCCAGGCGCGCCTGCGCTTCGTCGAGACCATCGAAGAATGCGTGCGCGACGCCGACTTCATCCAGGAGAGCGCCCCGGAGCGCCTCGATCTGAAACTCGACCTGCATGCGAAGATCAGCGCGGCGGCGCGGCCTGACGTGATCATCGGTTCCAGCACCTCGGGCCTCTTGCCCAGTGAGTTCTACGCCGACGCCCGCCACCCGGAGCGCTGCGTTGTCGGTCACCCCTTCAACCCGGTCTACTTGCTGCCGCTGGTGGAAGTGGTGGGTGGCGAGAAAACCGCGCCGGAAGCCGTTCAGGCCGCCATCGAGATCTACACCGCGCTGGGCATGCGTCCGTTGCATGTGCGCAAGGAAGTACCGGGCTTCATCGCCGACCGCCTGCTCGAAGCCCTCTGGCGCGAAGCGCTGCACCTGGTCAACGACGGCGTGGCCAGCACCGGCGAGATCGACGACGCCATTCGCTTCGGCGCCGGCCTGCGCTGGTCCTTCATGGGGACCTTCCTGACCTACACTCTGGCGGGCGGCAACGCCGGCATGCGCCACTTCATGGCGCAGTTCGGCCCGGCGCTGCAGCTGCCCTGGACCTACCTGCCGGCCCCGGAACTCACCGAAACCCTGATCGACCGAGTGGTGGAGGGCACTGCCGAACAACAGGGCTCGCGCAGCATCGCCGAGCTGGAGCGCTACCGCGATGACGCCCTCCTGGCGGTACTCGGTGCCATCAGGGAGACCAAGGCCAGCCACGGCTTCGCCTTTGCCGACTGACCTTCAATCTTCCCGCCACTCCGTAGCGGCGCCTTCTCTCTTCGGGGAGAGGGCGCCTCGTTGGGAGCTTCTGCATGAGCCACGCCCTGACTACCTATCGCACTGCCATCCTGCCCGAGTGGGTGGACTACAACGGCCACCTGCGCGATGCCTTCTACCTGCTGATTTTCAGCTACGCCACCGATGCGCTGATGGACGAGATCGGCCTCGACGAACAAGGTCGTGCCGCCACCGGCCATACGCTGTTCACCCTGGAATGCCACCTCAATTACCTGGCGGAAGTAAAGTTGGGGGCTGGGGTGGAAGTGCGCACGCAACTGCTCGGCCATGACGCCAAGCGGCTGCACATTCACCATGGGCTGTACCTGTCCGGTGGAGAGGAGCTGTTGGCAGCCAGCGAGCAAATGCTGATGAACGTGGATGCCGGGGCCTCACGCTCGGCGGCCTTGGCTGCGCCTGTGGCTGCTCGGGTCGAAGCCATTGCGGCGGCTCATTGCGAGCTGCCGCGGCCTCGTCATGTGGGCTGTGTGATAGGTCTGCCGCCGCCTCGTTGAGGCGGCGTCGACCGTGGGGGAGGGATGCTCAGGGGGTGGGCATTACGTAGCGGCGGGCGAAATCGATCAGGTCGACCTGGTTGCGGGTCTTCAGTTTGTCCATCAAGCGGGATTTGTAGGTGCTGACCGTCTTGTGGCTGATGAACAACTGCTTGGCGATTTCCTGGTTGTTCTTGCCGTTGGCCAGGTTCTGCAGCACCGCCAGTTCGCGGTCGGAGAGGCATTCCAATAATTGGCTGTCATTGGCCTCGCCGGGCTGTGACGTGCCGGGCAGGTGCACCGTGCTGGGGAACAGGCTGTAGCCGGAAAGCACCGAACGCACCGCGGAAATCAGGCTGACCGCCTGTTCCTGTTTGGACAGATAGCCCGTGGCGCCGGCCTGGAGGCAGCGGTTGGCATAGAGCGACGCTGGCAGGGACGTGAGTACCAGCAGTTTGAGATTGGAGTCCATGGCGCTGAGCCGTCCGAGGACTTCCAGGCCGTCGAGTTTTGGAATGGCGATATCCAGGACGACCAGATCGGGCCGCAGTGATCGGGCCATGCTCAGGCCTTCGACACCACTTTCCGTTTCGCCGACTACATCGTAGTCCTCGCGCTCCAGTAGTACGCGAGTTGCAAAGCGGAGCATCGGCTGGTTGTCGATCAGCAATACCTTGTTCATTCGTTGGTTCTCCTTATCAGGTTTCCCAATGAGTACGGAGGGCGCGCGGCCTTCTGAAGGGTGCCGTTGGGAGCTGGGTTCATCGATATTGGCTGGCCAGGCCTGCCCTATGGGGCAGATGGTCCAACTTTTCGGAAGCGTAGGAAGTCAAGTTGGCTTGCTCTGAAAACTTCTTCAGAATTGAGCAAGTTGTTCTTCGGACTACGCCGAGTACTGCGTACTAACTTTCACCAAGTTTGAAACGTGCCGCTCCGTCATAGGGGGCGACTCGAAGCAATCAGTGAATCTGCAGGCTGAGAAGTATATTGGTGGTTTTTCTTTTGATCGGTCGTTTAGGAACTTTCCTACAGGCTATGTAGGCGGTTTTCTTGCGGTGGGCTCAGACGCTACACAGGGGCCCTCTTTCAACTAATGTTCTGTTCTTTCAATTCCGCGAAGCAGGCAGGCCAGGTGCCCATTCTTTCTATCTCCCGATCAATTGTGCGGCTCGGCTGGATCGCATTCTGCCTGGCCCTGGTTGGCACCGGCGCCCACGCCGGGCAGGAGGTCCATCGTTTATCCCTGTCCAGCCAACTGGTGGTCGACCAGCAGGACCTGGCCATCACGGAAGAGGACTGGCACTGGCTCAGGCAAAAGCGCGATCTGGTGCTGGGAGTGGCTGGCGATGGCACGGCTCCGCTGGAGATCATCCAGCGAGATGGCCGCTACGAAGGCATTGCCGCCGATACCGCCGCCCTCGTCGGGCAGTGGCTGGGGATGCGGATCACGCTGCGGCAGTATTCCGACCGCCCGGCCTTGCTGCGTGCCCTGGCTGACGGCGATATCGATCTGTTCGTGGGTGATGGGCAGGACGGCGAGGGACACGCGGTTTCCCGCAGCCTGCCTTTCTCCACCGACCGACTGGCCTTGTTTCGACGCTACGACGACGCGCGCACATTCCCCGCTGACCTCGACGGGCTGCGCATCGCGTTGGTGCCCGGCCACGACCAGTCGCTGGGCCAGCGCTTTCCCGGTGCGCAACAGGTTGTCGCCAAGTCCGTGGAAGACGGCATGGCGGCCGTGGCATTCGGACAAGCTGATTTGCTCCTTGGCGATGTCGTGCCGGTGTATTTCCAGCTCAACCGCAGCTTCTACGGCCTGGTGAAGTTCGACCGTTTCGTCGAGCACCCCGATGTCGGCGTCGCCTTCGTCCTGCGTGAGCGCGATCAGCGCCTGTTGCGTGGCATCGATGCCGCCCTGCGCGCGGTTGGCCGTGCACGTCTGGATGAGGTTTCGCGGCGTTGGGTGGGGAGCGGCCTGACACCAGTCAGCGAGCGGTTGCCGTTGTCCACGGAGGAGCAGCGCTGGATCGAACGCCATCCGTTGGTGCGCCTGGTGGTCGACGACGATCTGGCGCCCCTGGCGTTCTTCGACGACGACGGGCAATTCCGCGGCATCGCGGCTGATCTACTGGAAACGGCGTCCCTGCGAACTGGCCTGCGATTCGAGGCTGTCAGCCGGGCTGGTGGCTTCGCCAAGCAGATCGACAGTCTGTTGAATGGGGACGCGGACCTTGCGATTCTCGCGGCCAGCAAGGATCGGGAGACGCATCTGCGCTTCTCCCGGCCCATCTCCAGCGTCCCTTTCGTGCTGGTGGCGCGCGCGGGCCCGGGCAGCTCTGCGCCGGTGCCCGGTAATGGCAGCGGCCTGCGGCTCGCGCTGGGAAAGGGCAATGTCGCCCGGGCAGAAATGAAAGCGGCCTACCCCGGCATGCAACCGGTGGATGCTGACTCCTACCTGGATGCGATGAACCTTGTCTCGGCCGGGCGGGCCGATAACGCTCTGGTTCCTGTGACCACGGCGCGCTACTACATCACGCGGCTTTTCCCCGGGCGTCTGGCGATCGCGGGCCTGGCCGGCATCGAGCCGGTAACCGCCAATTTCGCCGTGCGCCGTGCCGATACCGAGTTGCACAGCATCCTCGACAAGACCCTGGCCAGCCTCGCACCGGATGAGCTGAATGCCATTTCCAACCGCTGGCGTGGCAACCCGGGGATGAGTCCGCAGACCTGGAGGGACTACGGCACGCTGATCCAGCGCATCGTCATTGGTGCGGTGCTGGTGCTGCTGCTGGTACTGGGCTGGGTTCTCTATCTGCGTCGTGAAGTACACCTTCGCAAGACCGCGGAACGGCAGCTGAATGACGAACTGCGCTTCATCGAGACGCTGACAGACAGCATGCCGCCACCGCTTTATGTGCGGGACAGCGAAGGGCGCCTGCTGTCCTGCAATCGCAGCTACCTGTCCAGCGTTGGGCTTGAGTTGGCGCAGGTGCGTGGGCTGACGGTGGAAGCGCTGCCCGTCGAGTGTTTCGAATCTGCACCGGAGTTCTCGCAGCTCTATCGCCAGGCCATGGCGGAAGGCCGGATGCTCCAGGGCGTGCGCTCGGTGTCTCTGAATGGACGGACACGCTGGATCGATCACTGGGTGCAGCCCTTCCAGGACTCCACTGGCGTCGTGAAAGGTGTTATCTGCGGCTGGCTCGATATCACCGAGCACCGGCAGCTGGTACAGGAGCTGGAAGCGGCGAAGAACCTGGCCGATGAGGCCAGCCGCGCCAAGACCACTTTCCTGGCAACCATGAGTCACGAAATCCGCACGCCGATGAACGCGGTGATCGGCATCCTCGAGCTCGCCCTCAAGCGCGCGGGGGAGCAGCCCATCGACCGCTCGAGCATCGAGGTCGCCTATGGTTCTGCACGCAGCCTGCTGGTGCTCATCGGCGACATCCTCGATATCGCTCGTATCGAATCCGGTCGCCTCAGCCTCGCGCCACAGCGGGCCAATCTGCGTGAACTGGTGGAGTCCGTTGCGCGCGTGTTCGATGGCTTGGCACGACAGAAGCGATTGAACCTGGTGCTCGATATCGACTCCAGCATCCAGGGCGATGTGCTGGTGGACAGCATGCGTTTCAAGCAGATCCTGTCGAACCTGGTCAGCAATGCGATCAAGTTCACCCGCGAGGGTAGTGTCCGCTTGCAGATTCATGGTGAAGACACGGAGCCCGGCCTGTTGCGTGTGAGCCTCAGTGTCGAAGACACCGGCATCGGCATCTCCGAGGAGGACCTGAGCCGGTTGTTCCGCCCGTTCGCCCAGGTGGAGCGTGGCTATCGCCAGACGGAAGGCGCGGGGCTGGGGCTGGTTATCTGCCGTTCGCTCTGCGAAATGATGGGCGGGCGCCTGACGCTCACCAGTTCCCCCGGCAAGGGCACGCGGGTTGATGTGGAGCTGCGTTTGCATCGCCTTGACCCGGTCGCCGAACCCGTCGCCACCGTGGCTGCGCGCGTGCAGGCACAGCGCCGGCTTTGCGTGCTGGTGGTGGATGATCACCCGGTGAACCGGCAGATTCTCGCCCAGCAGTTGGGCTTCCTCGGACATGACGTCGTGGAGGCTGAGAACGGCGATGAAGCCCTGGCATTGTGGCGGACCCGGCATTTCGACGTGGTGGCCACCGATTGCCACATGCCGCGCATGAGTGGTGCAGAGCTCGCGCGTGCCATTCGCAACGATGAGCGCGAGCGACCTGGTGCCCCGACGCTGATTCTAGGGCTGACTGCCGACGCCCAGCCCGAGGAAGTCGCGCGGGCCATTCAGGCGGGCATGGACGACTGTGTGATCAAGCCCATCGGCCTCGATGTGCTGGAGGAGAAGCTGCGTGCTGCGTCGGGCGGTGCACCGGCGATCGAGGACCGATCGCCTGCTGTGCAAGCGGATGGCGCGAGCGAAAGCGCGCTGTTCGACTTGGCCCCGCTGGCGCCCCTGACCGGTGGTGATCCGGCGCTGATCCGCAACCTGGTCAACGAGCTGCTGGAGACCAATCGTCGTGACCTGAAACCGCTGCACGACCTGGCCAATCAGGGTGATGTGCCGAATTTGCTGGAGCTTGCGCACCGGCTCAAAGGTGCCGCCCAGGTGGTCAAGGCTGCGCCGCTGATCGCGGCCTGCGTAAATCTGGAACAGACCTGCAGAGCGTCGAAGCTGGAGCCGGCGGCGTTGCAGGAAACCGCTGAGGCGCTGGGACAGGCGATGCTGGAGTTGGAGCGGGCGCTGGCGGCGCGGATAGCGGCAGACGATCAGTGAGACCCCGCTGTGAATGTGCTCGACAGCAGGGTGCAGAAATCGTCGCGGTTCTGTGGACGGGCGAAGAGGTAGCCCTGGGCCACCCGGCAACCCAGCGACACCAGTCGTTCGCGCTGCTCGGCGGTTTCCACTCCTTCCACGACCAGCGTCATGTCCATGGCATCGGCCAGCGCAACGGCGCTGCTGATGATGGCGCCGCTGCGGGGCTGATTGATCAGTTTGCGGACAAAGGCGGCATCCAGCTTGATCTGGCTGAAGGGCAGCTCGCAGAGCCGGTCGAGCGAGGAATAGCCGGCGCCGAAGTCGTCCATGGCCAGGCCGCAGCCCAGCAGGCGCAACCTCACCAGGCTTTCCAGGCTGGCCGCCGGGGCTTCCAGCAGGCCGGTTTCGGTGAGCTCGAAGGTCAGCCCCTCGCCAGGCAAGCCGGCGCCTGCCAGGGCCCTTCCGACGCGGTCGGCGAGGTCCTGGTCGCTCAATTGCTGGGGCTGGAGGTTGAAGGCGAGGTTTACGCGTTGTCCGTGGCGGGCAAGATCCTGCTGCAGCGTGAGGCCCTGCGCGAGGAGCTGCCAGAACAACCGGTCGATCAGTCCATGGACCTCCATGGCCGGCAGGAACTGGGAAGGAGGGAGCACGCCGCGCTGTGGATGACGCCAGCGGGCCAGGACTTCAGCACCCTGCATCGCCTCGCTCTCAAGGTGGAATTTGGGCTGGAACCAGGCTTCGAACTCGCCCTGCTCAAGGCCTCGGAAAATCTCGTCCAGGCTTGGTGGATCGATGAACTCCGGATTGCGCGCGGTTTCGAGTGGTGGCGGTGTATGCCGCGCAATCAGGTTAGCGGCGCGGCCCATATCGAAGGGTTTGCCCAGGTCCCCCAGGAAATTCAATCCCAGGCAGCGGATCATGGAGATCGTCGCCTGGCGCAACTCAGGCTCCACCTCGCTGCTGAGAATGACCGAGCGGACAGTGCCCGCCTGGCTGGCATGGCGCAGGAAGGCCAGTCCGTCCATGCCTGCCATGCGCAGATCGCAGATCACGATGTCGACGCCATCGCAGGCATTCAGTCGGGCCAGGGCCGCGGCGCCGTCAGCCGCCTCATGGATCTGTTCGAGCCCCAGTTGCCGCAAGCCAGTCACTGCGATCAGGCGCTGGAATGGTTCGTCTTCCAGAACCAGAATGCTGAAGTTTTTCATGGTGGGCTCGACAGGGATTGGGAGAGCAGCCAAGTTACTGAGGACGAAGTACCCTCAGCTAGGCGTCTCTTCCTGTGGGAGTGTAGGAAATTTCATCGGTATCCGATTCGGAGCCGTAATCAAGGGCGGCGCCAATGGCGCCTGCCCCACTGGATTCGAGGTTGCAATGAGAAGTGCGCTGATCGTCGATGATCATCCTGTCATCCGCATGGCCGTCCGCATGTTGCTGGAACGCAACGGGATGGACGTCGTTGGCGAGGCGGACAATGGTGTCGACGCCATGCAACTGATCCGCCAGCACGAGCCGGATATCGTCATCCTGGACATCGGGATTCCGCGTCTCGATGGGCTCAATGTCATCTCGCGAATTCGCGCATTGGGCCTCGACAGTCATGTGCTGGTGCTTACGTCCCAGCCGGCGGAGAGTTTTTCCCAGCGCTGCTTCCTGGCGGGTGCCAAGGGGTTTGTCAGCAAGGAAGAGGATCTGCAGAACCTGCTGACCGCCATCAACGCTATAAGTGCCGGCTTCACCGTCTTCCCCTCCAGCACGTTGAATGGCGGCCAGTTGCCTAGCCTCAGCGAGGGCGAACTGGTCGAGCGTCTGTCCAACCAGGAGTTGATGGTGCTCCAGTACCTGGCAACGGGACTTTCCAACAAGGAAATCGGTGAACGGATGCTGCTCAGCAACAAGACCGTCAGCACCTACAAGACCCGTATCCAGCAGAAGCTGAACCTGGGCTCCTTGTTGGAGTTGATCGAGTTTGCCCGGCGCAATGACCTCACTGCGCGTCGGGAGAGCTAGGTACCACGGCTCAGCGCTGGCATGTGAGGCGATAGCGCTGGTAGTTGCTGGCCTGGTCTTGCGGTGGGAGCGCGTAGGCTGCGGAACACTGGTTGCCGCTCCACTTGATGGTCAGCGTGGCCTGCTCCTCTTCGACCAGAGCCAGAGCCCGTCCGCTCGGGTCTGAGATGGCGAGCTGCTTGCCACTGGCATCCTCCAGCGAGGCGCCGAACGGAATAGGCTTGCCCAGGCTGTCGAACAGCTGGAACTGGACGCGACGACCCTTTTTCCCTTCGTACCGGGCCCGGACTATAGCGCCGCGGCGTGGTACCACCTGCTGCGTGGCGTTGTCGATTTCGATTTCGCCGCCAAGGTTGCGAGTGTCCAGGGTGATCCAGTTGACCCGGTAGGGTTGGGCGTTGGGCATTACCGCATAGCCGTTGTAGCCGGTTTTCACACCGCTGTAGTTGCTGACGCCAACGCCCGGGATATCGGGGACTTCCACCAGGGCGAACGTCTCGCCCACCGGTTGGCCGAGGTTGATCCCGCCGGCATGGGCGACAACGGAGCCGGCCAGGGTAAGGCTCTCTGCCGTATAGCCGCTTCCTTTGCTGTAACCCAGGGTTATGTCCGCCATCGACGTGCGGCTGTTCAGGCTGGCCGAGGCTGAGCTGCCACTGCCGCTGTTCTTGCTGCCCTGCACCGAGTAGGACGTATCGTTGTCATCGGACAGGTAGCCGTTAACCCCGACCTGGGTGCTGTCGCTGTGCTTCTGGCTGGTGGTCGAGACATAGGCACGTGGCGCGCGTGGCCTCGACCCCAGCGGGAAGGAGACGGACAGGTTGAACTGGGTGTCGTCGTTCGACTGGCCAGAGGCGCCGATGTTGCGGGTCTGGCTCACGCTGAAGCTGTAGCTGACGTCGCGCCAGCCATTCGAGTAGCCGGCGGAGTAGCTGCGCGAGCCCCCGCGATTCCAGTAGCGCTCGTCGCTGGCGTTGATGTAGAGGTTGCCGTATTGGCGCTGCCCCAGGGTCTGGTTGACGGTCAGGTCGGTGCGGATTTTCGAGCGGCCACTGGTAGCCGGCATGCCGCTGCTGAGTTCCTGGACGTGGTCGGAGAGTGTCCGGTAGCCCTCGGTGGAATAGCGGTAGGCCGCCAGGGTGAAGCTGGTATCGGTACCGGTGAAGGTTTTGGCGTACAGCGCCCGCAAGCTGTTACCACGCGCGGAAAGTCCCCGCACCTTGCTGGCTGAGTGGGTCAGGTCGACTGACACAGCGCCAAGAGAAGTGTTGCGGCCGGCGCCGACCGAAACGGCGTTGAAATCCTGGGTAGCCTGGGCGCCGACAATGCCGGTCAGGTTGCTGCTCACGCCATAGGCCGCAGTACCACTGACAAACCCGGGCGTCTGCTGGTCATCACTGTTGCTGTTGAACTCACCGGCCGAAACGCTGTACTTCAATTGGCCTTCGCGGACCATGGTCGGCAGGCTGGAGAAGGCCTGCCGGCTCACTCGGCGGCGGCCATCCGCTTCGATAATGGTGACTTCCAGGTCGCCGTTGGAGCCGGTGGGGTAGATGTCGCTGATCTCGAACGGACCCGGTGAAACGGTCGTGGAGTAGAGGATGTAATCGTTCTGGCGGATTTCCACCGTCGCGTTGGTTTCCGCGACGCCGCGAATGACCGGCGCGTATCCGCGTTCGCTGTCCGCCCGCATGGCTTCGTCCGAAGCCAGCTTGACACCGCGATAGCGCACGCTGTCGAACAGGTCGGCATCGGAGTAGATCTCGCCCAGGGTGAACTGCCCCTTGAGGCGGGTGACGTCGTGCTGCAGATAGGTGCGGTTGCTCTTGAAGGTGCTCGGTCGGCCGGTGCCGGTCCGATAGTTGGATTCGTTGCGCAGGCGCCAGGAACCGAGGTTGATACCACTACGCAGTCCCAGGTTGTTGGCAGTCTGCCGGCCGTAGTCATCCCGGTTCCGGTTGGCATTGAACTGGTAGTTGACGAAGGCCGCGTTGACGCCGTTGTCCCAGAGCGCCGGATCAACGTAGCCACGACGGCCCCGGAGCATGGCGACCTGGGGGATGCTGGCGTTCAGGCGCAGGCGGGTCGAGTCGAAGCGCAGCACGGCCTGGTCGATCAGCGTCGCCAGGTCAAGGCAGGTATCGGCCACCTCGGGGCTGAGCTTGCCTTGCTCTATCAGCTTGGCCATGTCGATGCCAAACAGCTGCAGCAAGTCGAAGTTCAGGCAGGGCTCGACGACACTGGTTTGCGGGTTGCGCAGGAAGTCGATGTCCCGGCGGCCGACCAGTACGCCATTGGTGTAAAGGTCAACCCGATAGTTGCCGGGCAGGACGCTGTTCGCCTGCAGAAGGTTCTGCAAATCGACTGCGGAAGGTGCGCCTTTCAGAAAGGTGGTATTGAACGACTCGATCTGCGGTTCTTCCACCAGCAGCGGCTCCGGATGCTCGGCGCCGAATACCATCGAGGGAAGAGCCAGGGCAATGGCTAGCGCGAGTCTGCTGGGGCGTATCATCGACGGGGGCTGCCGGTCGGCAGCGGCCAACCGCGCGCACTGCCCCAAGGTTTGACTGGGCCAATTGCTCATTTCTCAATGCCTGCGAATAGCCTGGTTCACCCCCGCTGAATGAGCGGCGCCGTGCAGGAGCCTGTGACGCCCGCCAGAGGTGAACCAGAGGATTGGGGGGAGGGGCCGTTACGAAGCCCGGTCGGAGCGCTTTGCCGAGGTGCCCGCGGAGCTGCCGGCCGAGAGCCGTGCGGAGTAAGGCACCTGTGCGCCGTAGTCATTGATGCTGGAGAACGACAGCTCGACGGAGCCCGAGGAGATCGGACGCGGGATGCTGAACGTCTTCTCGTCGCCAGGGGCGACCATCACGGATTCGACGGCCACGTCGCTTCCCAGCTTCACGTCGCTCATGGACACGTGATAGTTGCCAGGGTTGCGCACTTTGAGCTCGGTCTTGCCGGCCCGGGACACCAACTGCCACTGCAGTTGCTCGGGGGCCTGGCTGGCTTCACCGTTCAGGCCTGCTGGGCGGAAGAACACCTTGATCCGCTGGCGTACCGCCAGTTGCAGCGTGTTCTCGGCAGCCGTGGCCTGGGGAATTTCCTGGACGTTCAGCCACACCACCGACTCC
>NZ_SCOK01000055.1:0-31290 GCF_005502555.1 Pseudomonas sp. D(2018) | reverse complement strand
CTACGGGGGAGCATCTGGTGGAGCTGCTGGAGGCCGAGGGGGTGGCCTGCGAGGCGGTGCCGGTGGCCGGCTGGACGCGTGAGTGCATCAACCTGACCAATCAGGCTGACGGCCAGCAGTACCGCTTTGTCTTGCCGGGCAGCCCGCTCAGCGACGCGGAGCAGGCGGGTCTGTTGGCTGCGTTGAAGGCGCTGCCGGTGCCGGAGTTTCTGGTGATCAGCGGGAGCCTGCCGGAAGGTCTGGCTGCGGGGTTTCTCGCGCGCCTGCTGCGAAGCGCCCAGCAACGCGGCAGCCGCTGTGTGGTGGACAGTTCCGGCAGCGCACTGCGGGAGGCGCTGGACTGCGGCGGTCTTGCCTTGATCAAGCCGAATCTGGAGGAGTTGGCGGCGCTGGTCGGCCACCCGATCGCCGGCCCGGAGCAGCTCGCCCGTGTGGCGTGGGACCTGTTGGCCGAGGGGCGCTGCGAGGCGGTGCTGGTGTCGCTGGGGCCGCAGGGTGCCTTGCTGGTGACGCCGCACGTTTGTGAGCGCATTCCCGCGCCCACGGTGCCCCGGCGCAGTACCGTGGGCGCGGGCGATAGCCTGGTGGCGGCCATGCTGTTGAAGCTCGCAGCCGGCGCGGACTGGCGTGAAGCAGCGCGCTACGGCGTGGCGGCCGGGACGGCGGCGATCATGGTCGAAGGCAGCGAGTTGTGTCGGCGCGAGGATACGGAGCGCCTGTACGGCTGGCTGAACGGGACGCCCGCGCCCTTGCCGTGAATGCGGCACAACGACCTGCACCAGCCGTTGAGCCGATTAGCGACTTTATTCGGCTCACGACAGCACGATGTAGTCCTTTCCCGAGCATCGGAACCGGGCGAATCGACGCCCCGGCTCTTCCGAGAATTCCTACCCGGCCTAGTCATTGCCGGCCTACAAGGCCGATCTGTAGCGTCTCCCACCGTCATGCCCTTGGGCGTGGCCGGGCGTGGAATCCCGTAACTTGTAGACCTTCGCAATACCGCCATAAGCAGAGTCAGCGAATGGAAGTCTTGTTCGTTGATCCTGGCCATCTATGGCGGACCGTGCGAGGGGGGCGCTTGCCCACCGGTCTTGGTCTACAAGCCGGGATTCCACACCTCGTACGGTCCGCCACCCTCATACAGCAAGGATCAGGTGGCGGCTCCCCGATACCAGGAAGGAGTCTGCTCATGTCTCACGACTATTTCGTACCCACCGTTTTCCATCGCTATCGCCGCCCGCTGCGCGCCCTGCTGATCGATGATCAGGCCTGGGTGGTGGCCCGCGACCTCGGCGCCCTGACCAACTGCCATTTCAACGAGCGCCTGGCCGAGAAACTCGACCGCGACCAGTGGCGCATGGAGACCCTGCAGAAGCCCAAGGGCGACTTCGAGCAGCAGTTGCTGATCAGCGAAAGCGCCGTCTGCGAGGTGCTGAGGACGAACTACTACCACCCGGAAAACCGCAGCCTGCGGCAGTGGTTCACCGGCGAAGTGGTGCCCGCCTTGCGTTCGGCCACCCACCCGCACCTGCCCCGCCATCGCCGGGTGGAGTGGCAGGGCAAGGAGTACAGCCTGATGGAGTGGCAGGGCCGCAGCTGGGTGCGGGTAACGGATGTGGCGGAGTTGTTCGAGGGGCAGGGCCTCGCCCTGGCGACCTGACCCTGTGGGGGGAATTCATTCGCTATGTCTGCGTTAGCTGCTGCGAGAGATTAACCATCGGGCCAAGAGCCAGCTCATACGGGCAGGTCTTCGACCTGCTTGGCGAATGAATTCGCGCCTACAAGGTTTCACCCTTGGTGAGCAATCAGGCGCCGACGGCGAAGCCCCGCAGGAATCCCGCGTAAGGTTTGGGCAGGGGGAAGTCGAGGTCGCCGCGCTTACTGGTGGAGAGGCGCAGTTCGCCGAGCATTTCCACCATCTTCAACGCGGCGCTGACGCCGTCGATCACCGGCACGCCCAGTTCTTCCTGTAACCCCTGCGCCAGGTGGCTCATGCCGGCGCAGCCAAGGACGATGGCGCCGGATTCATCGCGCGCCAGCGCGTCGAGGCAGGCCGTGCGCATCAGGCGGAACAGCTCGTCCGGGTCCTGGTCCAGCGCCAGCACCGGGATTTCCACGGCGTGGATGCCCCGACAGTGCTGGTGAAAGCCATAGCGTTCCACCAGGTGGCGGGCGATGACCTTGGTGCGGCCCAGGGTGGTGACGACGCTGAAGCCTGTCGCCACCCAGGTGGCCAGGTGCATGGCCGCCTCGGCAATTCCGATGACCGGATACCTCGCGATCTCCCGTGCCGCCAGCAGGCCGGGGTCGCCGAAGCAGGCAATCACATGCCCTTCGGCACCGTCCCGCTCGCCATCGCGAATGGCCTGGAGCAACCCGGGCACGCAGAGCGCTTCGTCGTAGTGGCCTTCGATGGAGGCCGGGCCGGCGCTGTTGGTCACCGCCAGCAACTGGTTGCCGGGGCGCAGCAGCTGGCGGGCGGCTTCGGCTAGGCCGGCGGTCATGGCGACGCTGGTGTTCGGGTTGATCAGCTGGATTTTCATGCCGAGGTCAGGTCTCGATCAGGTGCTTCAGCGGGTGGTAGTTGGCCTTGAGCTTGCCGGCCGACTCGACGATGGCGGTTTCGATGGCCGCCAGGTGGAAGCAGGTCAGCTCGATGGCCGCATTCTGGTTGCCGGCCTCGATGAACTCGATCAGGCGCAGGTGCTCGTCGTCGCGGCAGGCGTCGTGGCGTTCGTCGTCCAGGGCCGCGGCGTAGAGCGAAGCGCGCGAAATCAGCTTGCGGAACCAATCCAGCAGCACCGGGTTGTTCAGCGCCTCGGCGAGTTTGATGTGGAACTCGCCCAGCAGGTGGATCAGCCGCTCGTGGTCGTGGCGGCGCCGGGCCTCTTCTTCGAGCAGCAGGTGCTCGCGCAGGTCTTGCATGGCCGCGCTGTCCCGCCGTCGGCAGAGCTCGGTGACGATGCCGATCTCGATCAGCCGCCGCGTTTCGAACAGCGAGCGGATTTCTTCATCGCTGGGCAGCGACACCCAGCAGCCCTTGTTCGGTTCGGACGAGACCAGGCCGTCTGCCTCCAGTTGCTTCAACGCCGCGCGCACCGAAGTGCGACTCACGTTGAACAGTTCCGCCAGGGAGGCCTCTCCCAGCTTCATACCCGGCCGCAGCGAGCGGTTGCTGATGGCCTGGTAAACCCCTTGGTAGACGCGGTCGACCGTGGTTTCCAGCTTCTTGTCTGCCATTCGTGACTCCGTAAATGCGTTCGCAACCTAGGCCCTGCGGGAAACAGGCAGGCAGAAAAACCCGGTTGCGTTGTCAGCATAATCCGAGTATTTCTAGATTGCATTCAAATTTTGCATACAAAAACAAGAGGAATGCACCATTATGAAGCACACATCCTCCATCGAGGTGCAACGCGTCAGCAAGCGCTACACCGATGACCCCGAGGTGGCGCCAGCGCTCGACGACGTCTCGGTCAGCATCCGCCACAACGAGTTCTTCACCCTCCTCGGCCCTTCGGGTTGCGGCAAGACCACCTTGCTGCGCTCCATCGCCGGCTTCGAGCAGGTCACCTCCGGCAGCATCCAGATTGGCGGGCAGCGTGTGGACCAACTCCCGCCCTACAAGCGCCGGGTCAACACCGTGTTCCAGAACTACGCGCTCTTCCCGCACATGAGCGTGGCCGAGAATATCGCCTTCGGCCTGGAGATGCAGGGGCTGGAGCACAGCGCCATTCCTGGCCGCGTGAAGGAAATGCTGGCCCTGGTGCAAATGGAACACCTGGCCCGCCGCCGTCCCGCCGAACTCTCCGGCGGCCAGCAGCAACGCGTGGCCCTGGCCCGTGCGTTGGCACCGCGCCCGGACGTGCTGCTGCTGGACGAACCGCTCTCCGCACTGGACCTCAAGCTGCGCAAGGAAATGCAGGTGGAGCTCAAGCGTGTGCAGCAGGAAGCCGGCATCACCTTCATCTTCGTCACCCACGACCAGGAAGAAGCGCTGACCCTCTCCGACCGCATCGCGGTGATGTCCGCCGGCAAGATCCTGCAGATCGGTACCCCCAACGACATCTACGAACGCCCGCAGCACCGCTTCGTCGCCCACTTCATCGGCGACATCAACTTCCTGCCCGGCAACCTCAAGCGCTGTGCGCAGAACGGCAGCCTGTTCCAGCCCGAGGGTTTGCCGGTGGAAATCCCCTGCGCGTCCTCGACCCTGGACGCCGGGCAGGTGCAACTGGCCTTCCGCCCGGAGCGTTCGAAGCTGGTGGACCCGTCCGAGCCGCATCACCTGCGCGGCGTGGTCGAAGCCGTGCTCTACGTTGGCACGGCCACGCTCTATCAGTGCCGCCTGGCCAACGACGTGAAAGTGATGCTGCGCGAAAGCAACGAAGGCGCCACCAGCGCCCGTTCCGTGGGTTCGCCCGTGGCGGTGCATCTGCCGCCCCACGCCTGCCTGCTGATGGAGGCCTGAGATGAGCGTCAGCGCCACTTCCCCCAGCCTCAACCGGCTGTTGTTGCTGTCGCCGGTGCTGCTCACCCTGCTCTGCCTGATCGCCATTCCGCTGGGCATCATGGGCTACATCAGCCTGCTGCCGCGCAACCTCTATGGCGGCGTGGACTGGAACGCTGACTGGCAGTGGCAGAGCTACACGCAGCTGTTCTTCCAGGAAGATTTCGACGGCAACCTCGAACTGAACTGGGTCTACGCCCAGGCGCTGCTGCGCTCGGTGCTGCAGGCCGGTGGCACCACGCTGCTGTGCTTCCTCGTGGGCTTTCCCGTGGCCCTGTGGATGACCAGCCTCAGCGAACGTTCGCGCAACATCATGGTGCTGCTGATCACCATCCCATTCTGGACCAACCTGCTGATCCGCAACTACGCCTGGCTGATCATCCTGCGCGAGCACGGCTGGCTGGCGCAGAGCCTCAATGCGCTGTTCCCGCAGGCCGGTGGCATCACCCTGCTGTACAACGATTTCGCCGTGGTGATCGGGTTGGTCTACAGCTTCCTGCCGTTCATGATCCTGCCGATCTACTCCACCCTGGAGAAGCTCGACTGGCGCCTGGTGGAAGCCGCCTATGACCTCGGCGCCAACCGCGCCAAGGCCCTGCGCCGGGTGATCCTGCCGCTGTCCATGCCGGGCGTGGTGGCCGGTTCGCTGCTGGTGTTCGTGCCGAGCCTCGGCGCGTTCATCACCCCCGCCATCCTCGGCGGCGGCAAGACGCTGATGATCGGCAACCTGATCCAGCAGCAGTTCGGCACCGCACGCAACTGGCCGCTGGGCAGCTCGCTGTCCTTCCTCCTGCTCGGGCTGATGCTGCTGGCCCTGGTGCTCTACGCCCTCTACGCCAAGAAAGCCGCCAAGGCCGTCCGCCAGGGAGCCCGCTGATGATCGCCTCTCACCTGAAAAAGTTGCCGCTGACCCGCGAAACCAGCCTGCTGGTGCTGGCCTACCTGTACCTGCCGATCCTGGTGCTGATCGCCTACAGCTTCAACGCCAACCGCACCGCCACGGTGTGGACCGAGTTCTCCTTCGCCTGGTACGGGCGCATTCTCGCCAACCCGTCGATCCAGGCGGCGGCGCTGAACTCGGTGATCGTCGCCAGCATCGCCACCGTCTGCGCCACCGCCATCGCCCTGCTCGCGGCGCTGGCCACCTACCGGCCCTTCTACGGGCAGAAGATGGTGGAAGGCGGCATCAACCTGCCGCTGATCCTGCCGGAGATCGTCACGGCGGTGGCCACCCTGCTGCTGTTCATGGCGCTTGGTATCAAGCTCGGCCTGCTGACGGTGATCATCGCCCACATCGGCTTCTGCATTCCGTTCGCCTACCTGCCGATTCGCGCGCGCCTGAACGACCTGGACAAGAGCCTGCTGGAAGCGGCCAACGACCTCTACGCCAACCCCTTCCACACCTTCCGCCGGGTGACCCTGCCGCTGCTGTTCCCGGCGGTGCTGTCCGGCGCGGTGCTGGCGTTCGTGGTCAGCCTCGACGACTTCATCATGACTTTCTTCGTTGCCGGCCCCGGTTCGACCACGCTGCCGGTCTACATCTTCTCGGCCATCAAGGCCGGGGTAACCCCAGAGATCAACGCAATCTCGACCCTGATGCTGGTGATTTCCATCGTCCTGGTGGTGCTCTCCTTCTGGCTCGGCCAGCGGGGCAAACCCACCGCCTGATCCCTGTTCCACCTCTGCCCAACCTGTTCTTCAACCGGAGAGAAAAACAATGAAGTTGAAAGCATTGCGTCATGGGGTAGCCGGTCTGACCCTCGGCTGTTTCGCCGCCGCCTGCGCCCAGGCGGACGAGCCCAAGGAACTGTTCTTCTATAACTGGACCGACTACTACCCGGTGGAGCTGCTCGCCAAGTTCGAGAAGGAGACCGGCATCAAGGTCACCATGGACGGCTACGACAGCAACGAGACCCTGCTGGCCAAGCTGCAGGCCGGCGGCGCCGCCTACGACGTGATCGTGCCGTCGCACTCGATCATGCGCACCCTGATCGAGCAGGGCTACCTGCAGGAAATCGACGCGCCGAGCCTGCCGAACTTCGCCCATGTGAAACCGGCCTTCCGCGATCCCGAGTTCGACCCCGGCCGCAAGTACTCGGCGCCCTACCTCTGGGGCACCACCGGTTTCTCCTACGACAGCGCACGGGTGCCGGGCGGCACGCTGGACGACTCCTGGAAGGAGTTCTTCGAGCCGCGCCCCGAACTGCAGGGCCAGCTCGCCGCGCTGGATACGCCGAGCAGCGTGATCAACGCCGCCAGCCATTACCTGGGCGTGGATGAATGCAGCGAAAACCCGCAGGACGCCAAGCGCATCCTCGAGCTGCTGCAGAAGCAGAAGCCCTTCCTGAAGATGTACAGCTCCGACAACACCGTGGACCGCATGGCCTCGGGCGAGGTGATCATGATGCAGAACTGGAATGGCTCCACCGCCCGCGCCACGCTGCAGAAGAGCACCATCAAGTACGTCTACCCGCGTGAAGGCGTGGCCATGTTCCAGGACAACTTCGCCGTGCCGAAAAGCGCGCCGCATCCGGGCAACGCCAAGGTCTTCATCGACTGGATGATGAAGCCCGAGAACGCTGCCGCCGTGTCCAACGCCATCGCCTATGCCAACGGCATCGACAGCGACGCGCTGCTGGACAAGAAGTGGCGCGTGATGGACGCCATCAACATGCCCGACGCCTACGCCGAGCGCCTGCGCCCCGAGAAGGAGTGCAGCAACCAGGCTCGCGAGCTGCAGGACCGCATCTGGTCCAAGCTCAAAGGCTGACGCCTTTTGGCCTTTGTAGGATGCGGTAGAGCGGAGCGAAACCCATCGATCCGAGCACCGGCAGCATGGGTTTCGCAGGCTCTACCCATCCTACGTTCTGAGCCACGACCGATTGCCTTTTGGCCTTTGTAGGATGCGGTAGAGCGGAGCGAAACCCATCGATCCGAGCACCATCAGCATGGGTTTCGCAGGCTCTACCCATCCTACGTTCTGAGCCACGGCCGATTGCCTTTTGGCCTTTGTAGGATGCGGTAGAGCGGAGCGAAACCCATCGATCCGAGCACCGGCAGCATGGGTTTCGCAGGCTCTACCCATCCTACGTTCGTCCACCTTCATGCGTTGAGATGTCCCCATGACCGACACTTATTGGCTGCGCAATGTCCGCCCCTTCGGCGGCGCGGCTGAAGACTTCCTCATCCAGCACGGCCGCTTCGCCGAGCGCCGCCCGGCGAGCGATGCTGCGCTGACCGCCGCTGATATCGACGGCGCCGGCCAACTGATGACCTGCGCCCTGGTGGAAAGCCATATCCACCTGGACAAGACCCTCTGGGGCCAACCCTGGCGCCCCAACAGCGCCGGGCCGACGCTCAAGGACTACATCGCTAACGAGCGCCGCGTGCTGCGCGAGGTCACCGCGCCCATCGCCGAGCGCGCCGGCGCGCTGCTGGAAAACTGCATCGCCCGAGGCTCGCTGACCATGCGCTGCCATGTGGATATCGACCCCGAATTCGGCCTGCGCCATGTGGAGGCCATGCAGGCCTTGCACGAGCGCTACCGCGACCTGATCGACCTGGAACTGGTGGTGTTCCCGCAGACCGGGCTGGTCAGCCGCCCCGGCACCGCCGAGCTGATGCGCCAGGCCATGGGCCTGGGCGTGGAAAACGTCGGCGGACTCGACCCCTGCGGCATCGACAATGACCCCATCGCCCAGCTGGATATCGTCTTCGGCCTGGCCGCCGAGTTCGACCGGGGCGTGGACATCCACCTGCACGACAAGGGCGAACTGGGCCTCTGGCAGATCGCCCGCATCGCCGACTACACCGAGCGTTTCAACCGCCAGGGCCGGGTGATGATCAGCCACGCCTATTGCCTGGGCATGGCGCCCTGGAGCCAGGTCAAGCCACTGGCCGAGCGCCTGGCTGCACTGGATATTTCACTGATGAGTTCGGCGCCGGCCGACTGCTCAGTGCCGCCCTTCCTCGCCCTGCGCGAAACCGGCGTGAACCTCTGCCTGGGCTCCGACGGCATCCGCGACGCCTGGTCGCCCATGGGCAACGGCGACATGCTGGAGCGCGCCATGTTGTTGGCCTTCCGCTTCGACCTCGCCAAGGACGACGAGCTGGCCGCCGCCTTCGATGCCGCCAGCCGGAATGGCGCCAAGGCCCTGGGCCTGTCCGGGCACGGCCTGCAGATTGGCGCCCGCGCCGACTTCCTGCTGATGGAGGCGCAAAGCCTCGGCGAAGCCGTGGTGGCGCGGCCGACGCGCCAGGTGTATCGCGCCGGCACGCTGATCGCCGCGCACGGCCGGCTATTGGAGAGCCGCCTGTGAACACGCCGCGCATCGGCCTCAAGGCCAGTTGCGTGGTCGGCTTCGATGGCACGCGCCACGTGCTCTGGCGCGATGGCGAGGTGATCATCGAAGGCGCCCGCATCCTCTTCGTCGGCCGGGGCTTTCCCGGCCCAGTGGACCAGTGGATCGACTACGGCAACGCCCTGCTCGGCCCCGGTTTCATCGACCTGGATGCCCTGGGCGATCTCGACTCCACCGTGCTGTGTCTCGACAACGGCGATGAGGCCGCCATGGGCCGCATGTGGTCGGCGGAATACCTCGCCCGTGGGCCGAAGGAGAGCTACCGCTTCGAAGAGGAAGTCTTCAAGTACCGCTATGCCTTCACCCAGCTGATCCGCAACGGCATCACCACGGCCATGCCGATCACCTCCATGTACTACCGCGAGTGGGCGGAAACCTACGACGAATTCGCGACGGTCGCGGGCATTGCCGGCGAGCTCGGCCTGCGCACCTACCTCGGCCCCTGCTACATGAGCGGCATGCAGTACCTGCGCGCCGACGGCAGCCTCGCCGAGCATTGGGACGAACCCCGTGGCCTGGCCGGGCTGGACGCCGCCGAGCGTTTCTTCCGCGACTTCGACGGCGCTCACAACGGGTTGATTCGCGGCGCCCTGCTGCCCGACCGCATCCAGACCTGCACCCCGGTGCTGCTGCAACGCACAGTCGCCCTCAGCCGTGAACTGGCCGCTCCGGTCCGTCTGCATTGCTGCCAGGGACCGGGCGAAGTGGCCCTGGTGAAAGCGCTGCGCGGCAAGGCGCCGCTGGCCTGGCTGGAGGAACTGGACCTGCTCGGCCCACGAACGCTGCTGCCCCATGGCATCTACATCGAAGGCGACGACGACCTCGCGCGCCTCGCCAACAGCGGCAGCAGCCTGGTGCACTGCCCCGTGGTGTTCGCCCGCGACGGCGAGGCGCTGGACTCCTTCGGCCGCTACCGTGCCCACGGGGTGAACTTCGCCCTCGGCACCGACACCTGGCCGGCGGACCTGCTGGACAACATGCGCCAGGGCCTGAACATCGCCCGCCTCAAGGAAGGTGGTAGCGCGCAAACCAGCGCCCTTGACCTCTACAACGCCGCCACCCTGGGGGGCGCCAAGGCCCTTGGCCGAGACGACCTGGGCCGGCTCGCACCGGGCGCCTGCGCCGATATCACCGTGTTCAGCCTCGACGGCCTGCACCTGGGGCCGCTGTTCGATCCACTGAAGAACCTCGTCCTCGCCGGACGGGGCGACGACTGCATCGCCAGTTGGATCGGCGGCCGCTGCGTGATGGACGGCGGCCAGGTCAACGGCGTCGATTATCGCGACCTGCAGCGTCAGGCCCAGCGCCAGTACCACAAGTTGATGCAGAGCCACGCCGACCGCGCCTTCGGCCAGCCCGACTGGCGCGACCTGTTCCAGCCGGCGATTCCCTTTGCCGATGCCTGGAGCGCAGAACGCCCGCTGTGCGCCTTCGCCAGCGAGCCCGACCAATAACAAGAGATAACGCCATGCTGAGCTTCGACTTTGCCCAACTGAGCCCGCGCGAGAAATACAAGATCCTCATCGGCAGCGTGGTGCCCCGGCCCATCGCCCTGGTCACCACGGTGGACGCCGAAGGCCGCGCCAATGCCGCGCCCTTCAGCTTCTTCAACGCCCTGTCCGCCGACCCGCCGCTCCTCGCCCTGGGCGTGGAGAACTATGCGGACCTGACCCCGAAGGACACCACGCGCAACATCCTGCTGAACCAGGAATTCACCGTGAACATCGTCTCCGACGCGCTGGTGGAAGCCATGAACGTCTGCGCGGTGCCCTTCGAACCCGGCTTCGACGAACTGCTCGCCGCCGGGCTCACTGCCCTGCCCGGCAGCCGCGTCGGCTGCCCGTACATTGCCGAAGCACCGGTCGCCCTGGAGTGCCGGCGAATGATGGGCCTGTCCATCGGCCAGTCGCGGGAAATCATCCTGGGCGAAGTGTTGATGGTGCATGTGCGCGACGATCTGATCGACCCGAAGACCCTCTACATCGACCAGCTCGGCCTCGACGCCATCGGCCGCATGGGCGGGCATGGCTACGCCCGCACGCGTGAGTACTTCGACCTGCCGACGCGGTCGTTGCAGGCTTGGAAGGAAGCGCCGGGGGCTGGCGAACGGGTGTGGCCTGCCGCCCTCTCCCCCGCCCCCTCTCCCTGAAGAGGAGAGGGGTGACTCGCGCCTGATGGCTGTGGGTACTGCCGGAAACACCGAGTGCCTCTGGACGCACAGGATTCATCGCCGCACGGACAGACTCCCCTCGCCCTTCAGGGAGAGGGGCGGGGGGAGAGGGTTTCGCCGGCCACCTCAAAAAACGCCTTCACCACGCGCAACTCCGCATAGCGGTCCAGGCACGCCAGGTAGTGCCGGCTGACCAGTCCCTCGCCTTTCAACGGAAGCGCCGCCACGCGCGGATCACGCGGCACTTCCAGCGAGTAGAGGATGCTCACCCCGAGCCCCGCGGCCACCGCCTCGATCACCGCCTCGCGGCTGTTCAGCTCCAGCGCCGCGCGCAGTTCCAGGCCCTGCTCCATGCAGGCCCTTTCGAAGGTGCGACGGGTCAGGGAGGCCGGCTCGCGTTGCAGCAGCACCTCGCTACGCAGCTCACTCAGGGCCACGTCCTTGCGCGTGCCAACCCAGGGGTGCGCCGCCGGAACCAGCAGACACAGACGCGCCTCGCCAATGGATTGCAGCCGTAGGCCGGGGCGCTCGCTCATGTCGCTGATCAGCGCCAGGTCCACGCGCTCGCCGTTCAATGCAGCCAGCGTTTCCTGGGTGTTGCCCAGGCGCAGGTTGATGGTCACGCCGGGGTGGCGCTCGCGCATCCGCGCCAGTAGCGGCATCACCAGGTGCGGGCTGTCGGCGGCAAGGTCCAGGCGGCCGGATTCCAGCGCCTGGCTGGTATCCAGCAGGTCTTCGGCCTGTTCCGCCAGGGCGAACAGTTGGTGGCTGACGGCCGCCAGGCGCCGGCCCAGCTCGGTCGGTTCCACCTGGCGGGCGGAGCGGCGCAGCAGGCACACTTGGTAGTGCTCCTCCAGCGCCTTGATATGCCCGGTGACCGCTGGCTGGCTGATGCACAGGCGCTCGGCGGCGCGGGTGAAGCTGCCCTCGCGGACCACCGCATCGAAGGCGCGAAGCTGGAAGAGGTTCATGGCCACTCCATCAGTGGGACTTATTCGACGGATAACGATAAACGATTTGAATGATGGAACGATGAAGCCGCACCCTAGCCCGCATCTCTCCCACCATTACCGGAGCCCGCCGTGCTCACCGACACCGATCTCGCCACCCTGTTGGTGCTGCTGTCCGCACTGATGCACGCGGCCTGGAACGCGGTGATCAAATCCGGCAGCGACCGCCTCTCGTCGATGGCGCTGGTGGATGGCGTGGCCTTCTGTTTCAGCATCGCCCTGCTGCCGCTGGTGAGCCCGCCGCCGCTGGCGGTCTGGGGGCTGATCGGGCTGTCGGTGGTGGTCAACACCCTGTACCGCCTGCTGCTGATCCGCGCTTACCAGTACGGCGACTTCGGCCAGGTCTACCCGGTGGTGCGCGGCCTGCCGCCGCTGCTGGTGGCGCTGTCGGCCGGGCTGGTGTTCGGCGAACACCTGTCCGGCGCCATGCTGCTGGGCGTGGTGCTGATCTCGGTCGGCATCCTCAGCCTGCTCTCCACCCGCCTGGAATCCCGGGCGTTGAAGGCACTGGGCTGCGCGGCGTTGGCCGGTGCCGGGGTGGCGCTCTATACGCTGATCGACGCCCAGGGCGTGCGCCGCGCCGACAGCGTGCTGCAGTTCGTGGTCTACCTGACGCTGATGCAGAGCATGACCATCCCGCTGCTCGCCTGGATGCGCCGCGGCCCGCTGGTGCTGCGCTTCGCCCGCGACAACTGGCGTATCGGCCTGTTCGGCGGCTTCAACTACTGCGTCGCCTACGGCCTGGTGCTGTTCGCCATGACCCTGGACAACGTGGCCAAGGTTGCCGCCCTGCGCGAAAGCAGCGTGATCATCGCCGCCATCATCGCCAGCCTGGTGTTCAAGGAGCCGTTCGGCATCCGCCGCATCCTCGCGGCCTGCGTGGTCACCGCCGGCATCCTGTTGATCAAGCTGGTGGACTGACGCCGCTCGATGGGTTTCGCTCCGCTCTACACCATCCTACGAAGAACGCTGAGCTTCAGTGCGTAGGATGGGTAGAGCTTGCGAAAACCATCAATGGTGATCCGCCTGCCCCTTCCTACCGCTTGGCGATGATGTACACCGCGTGGACGATGCCGGGGATGTAGCCCAGCAGGGTGAGCAGGATGTTCAGCCAGAAGGCACCGCCGAAACCCACCTGGAGGAACACGCCCAGAGGCGGCAGGAGGATGGCGATGAGGATGCGGATAAGGTCCATGTGAAGCTCCTTGTGAGAAATGCCGTACGCCTGGTTACCGACCTTCGTACAGGCTAGGCGTTCATCGGGCGCACCTCCATAATCGCTGCCTGATGTTTCAGCCGGATGCCCCTGCCATGCCCATCGCCAGCGAAGACATCGACCAGAACGGTCTGGTCATCGGCGTCTCTCCCGAACGGTTCCGCGAAGTGGCCATGCCGCTGTTGTTCGACCACCTCAACGCCCAGTGCGAGGGCACCATTGCGGTGAATCGCCAGGCGCGGATCGTCTGGATCAACGACAAGTACGCCGCGAAGGTCGGCATCACGGACCCGCGCAGCGTGCTCGGCAAGGAAATCGAAGAAGTCCTGCCCGCCAGCCGCCTGCGTGAAGTGGTGCAGAACGGCCAGCCGAGCATGCTCGACCTGATGGCCTTCGGCGACGAGCACTTCGTGGTCACCCGCATTCCCCTGCGCGACGAGGACGGCACCCTGGTCGGCGCCTTGGGCTTCGTGCTGTTCGACCGCGCACGCCACCTGCAGCCGGTCATGGCCAAGTACAACCAGTTGCAGACCCAGCTGGCCGCCACCCAGCGCGAGCTGGCCAAGGCCCGCCGTGCGCGCTACACCATCGCCGGATTCATCGGCAGCAGCGCCGCCGCCAGCGAGGTGAAACGCCAGGCCCGCCGCGCCGCGCAACTGGATGCCACGGTGCTGCTGCGCGGTGAAACCGGCACGGGCAAGGAGCTGCTCGCCCAGGGCATCCACAACCTCTCGCTGCGGGCCAACGGGCCTTTCGTAGCGGTGAACGTGGCGGCCATTCCCGAATCCCTGGTGGAAGCCGAGCTGTTCGGCACCGCGCCCGGCGCCTTCACCGGCGCCGACAAACGCGCCCGTGCCGGCAAGTTCGAGCTGGCCGACGGCGGCACCCTGTTCCTCGATGAGATCGGTGACCTGCCCCTGCCGCTGCAGGCGAAGATGCTGCGCGTGCTGCAGGAGCAGGAGGTGGAGCCGCTGGGCTCCAACCAGGTCAAGGCGCTGAATGTGCGGGTGATCGCCGCCACCCACGTGGACCTCGAAGCCAAGGTGGCCGCCGGGCAGTTCCGCGAGGACCTCTACTACCGGCTCAACGTCCTGGCCCTGCGCCTGCCGCCCCTGCGCGAACGGCGCGAAGACCTGCCAGCGCTGATCGAACACCTGCTGGACGACATCGCCAGCCGCTCCGGCCAGCCGCCCCTGGAGCTGGCCGACGACGCCCTGCACCTGCTCCAGGCCCAGCCCTGGCCGGGGAACGTGCGCGAGCTGCGCAACCTGCTGGAGCGCGCGCAGATGAGCAGCGATGCCGGCCCACTCAGCACCAGCGCCCTGCGCCCACTGCTGGTAGACCCGCTGCCAGCCGGCGCTGCCCTTGCGCCCCCGGCACCCGCACCAGCGCCTGCCACCGGCGAGATCCGCCTCCTCGCCGACAGCGTGGCCGCCGCCGAACGCCAGGCCATCCTCGCCGCCCTCGCCGCCTGCAACGGCAATCGCACCCAAGCCGCCGAGCGCCTCGGCATCGCCCGGGCGAGCCTGTACAACAAGTTGCAGGCTCACGGGATCTGATCGCGCATTCGCCGGCGAACCAGCCTTTGTAGGGTTAAGCAGCGCAGCTGTCCATTCGGTTGGACACCCCCTTAACGGGGCGTCCAACTTCCTGGGCAATGTCCAGATTTGTAGACACAAACTTTCCCCGGCGAAACTCCCCTCTCAGCCGTGAAGCCCCGCTCCAGAGCCTTTGGCGCGCTCTTCACCGCACTTGGCACAGCTTTCGCTCTATGAGCGCCATGGGCCGCACAATGGCCCGCCACCGGCCGCCTCGACGCGGCGGAAAACAACAACAAGAAGGAAGTCCCCATGGGCACCCTAGGTATCCTGATTTCTCTCGCTCTGCTGATGTACCTCGCCTACCGCGGCATCAACGTACTGATCCTCGCGCCCCTCCTGGCCCTGCTGGCGGTGCTCTTCGCCGGCGACGCGGCGCTGATGCTGCCGACCTACACCCAGGTCTTCATGAAGTCCCTGGGCGGCTACCTGATCCAGTTCTTCCCGCTGTTCCTGCTCGGCGCCATCTTCGGCAAGTTGATGGACGACTCAGGCTCGGCCCGCGCCATCGCCCACGGCATCGTTGCCAAGCTCGGCCGCGAGCGCGCCATCCTGGCCATCGTGCTGGCCTGCGGCCTGCTGACCTACGGCGGCGTGTCGCTGTTCGTGGTGGCGTTCGCGGTCTACCCCATCGGCACCGCGCTGTTCCGCGAGGCGGGCATTCCCAAGCGCCTGCTGCCGGGTGCCATCGCCCTCGGCGCCTTCACCTTCACCATGACCGCGCTGCCCGGCACCCCGGCCATCCAGAACGCCATCCCCAGCCCCTTCTTTGGCACCGACGCCTTTGCCGCGCCCATCCTCGGCCTGATCGGCGGCCTGATGATGCTCGGCCTCGGCAGCTGGTGGCTGAGCGCCCAGGCCCGCAAGCTGATGGCAGCCGGCGAAGGCTACGGCGAACACAAGAATGAGGCGACGGAGCAAGTTGGCGTACAGACCACTGGCTTCTGGCTGGCACTGCTGCCGATCCTGCTGGTGATCGTCCTCAACTTCCTGATGGCCAAGCAGGTGCTGCCGAATGTCGATACCAGCTTCCTGGCCAAGCCCGAGTTCGGCGGCCTGCAGGACGCCAAGTCGGTGATCGGCATCTGGTCCATCATCGTCGCCCTCAGCGCCGCCGTGCTGCTGCTGATCGGCCTGCACTGGAAGCGCTGGACCGACCTCAAGCAAAGCCTCAACGACGGCACCTTCGGCTCCATGCTGCCGATCCTCAACACCGCGTCCGAAGTGGGTTACGGCACCGTGATCGCCTCGCTCGCCGGCTTCGTGGTGATCCGCGACCTGGTGCTCAGCGTGCCGGGCAACCCGCTGGTGTCCGAAGCCGTCGCCGTGAACATCCTCGCCGGCATCACCGGCTCGGCCTCCGGCGGCATGTCCATCGCGCTGAAGACCCTCGGTGCGCAGTACCTGGAAATGGCCAACGCCGCCGGCATCAGCCCTGAGCTGCTGCACCGCGTCGCCGCCATGGCCTCCGGCTGCATGGACACCCTGCCGCACAACGGCGCGGTGATCTCGCTGCTGGCCATCTGCAAGCTGACCCACCGCGATTCGTACAAATTCATCTTCATGAACACCGTGATCTTCCCGCTCATGGCGCTGACCGTGGTGATCACCCTGGGCAGCCTGTTCGGGAGTTTCTGATCCTTACCAGGCCGCTGAAGCAAGGCCCCCGAATTCAGATTGACCGCTCGAGGTACCGAATGAGCAAAGTGATGAGCGCCGCCGATGCGGTCGCCAAGATTCCGGACAACGCCAACCTGGCCACGGGCGGTTTCGTCGGCATCGGCTTCGCCGAGGAAATCGCCATCGCCCTGGAACAGCGCTTCGCCGCCCGGCAGGCGCCGCAGGGCCTGACCCTGGTGTATGCCGCCGGACAAGGCGACGGCAAGGGCCGCGGCCTCAACCACCTGGCCCATGAGGGCCTGGTGCGCCGGGTGATTGGTGGCCACTGGGGCCTGGTGCCGGGCTTGCAGAAGCTCGCCGTGGATAACCGCATCGAGGCCTACAACCTGCCCCAGGGTGTGATCTCGCAGTTGTTCCGCGATATCGCGGCAGGCAAGCCGGGGCAACTGTCCAAGGTCGGCCTGGGCACCTTCGTCGACCCTGCGTTCGGCGGCGGCAAGCTGAATGCGCGCACCACCGAGGAGTTGGTGCGACGCATGCCTATCGAGGGCGAGGACTACCTGTTCTACAAGGCCTTCCCGATCCACGTCGGGGTGATCCGCGCCACCAGTGCCGACGAAGACGGCAACCTCTCCATGGAGCGCGAGGCGCTGACCATCGAGAGCCTGGCCATCGCCATGGCTGCGCGTAATTCGGGCGGCCTGGTGATCGCCCAGGTGGAGCGCGTGGTGGCCCGTGGCTCGCTGAACCCGCGCGACGTGAAGATCCCCGGAATACTGGTGGACTGCGTGGTGGTGGCGCGTCCGGAAAACCATCAGCAGACCTTCGCCACCACCTACAACCCGGCCTTCGCCGCCGAGGTGCGCGTGCCGGTGGACAGCCTGGCGCCCATGCCGCTCGACCTGCGCAAGCTGATCGCCCGCCGCGCCGCCCTGGAGCTGCCGCCGGGCGCGGTGGTCAACCTCGGCATCGGCATGCCCGAAGGCGTGGCCGCCGTGGCCGCCGAGGAAGGCGTGATCGACCTGCTGACACTGACCGCCGAGCCCGGCGTGATCGGTGGCGTGCCCGCCTCGGGCCTGGATTTCGGGGCGGCGAGCAACCACAGCGCGTTGATCGACCAGCCCTACCAGTTCGACTTCTACGACGGCGGCGGCCTGGATATCGCCTTCCTCGGCCTCGCCCAGGCCGACGCCGAGGGCAACCTCAACGTATCCCGGTTCGGCACTCGCCTGGCGGGCGCCGGCGGCTTCATCAACATCAGCCAGAACGCCAAGGCGGTGGTCTTCGTCGGCACTTTCAGCGCCGGCACCCAGGACATCCGCATCGAGAACGGCGCCCTGCGCATCGTGCAGGACGGCGAGGTGCGCAAGTTCGTCCAGGAAGTGGAACACCGCACCTTCGCCGGCAGGCTTGCTGCCGAGTCAGGCAAGCCGGTGCTCTACGTCACCGAGCGCTGCGTTTTCCGCCTGACCACGGAAGGCCTGGAGCTGATCGAGATCGCACCCGGCGTGGACCTGGAGCGGGACATCCTGGCCCGCATGGATTTCCGACCCATCGTGCACGAGCCGAAGCTGATGGATGCGCGGCTGTTCCGCGAGGCGCGTATCGGGCTGCGTGAGCTGATCGCCCCGTAAAGATTGTGCGTGATAACGCGGGCCCGTCCTGGGTCCGCGTCTTTTTTTCAGTCTCTTCCGCCTTCGGCGTTTCGCGCCGGAGCGGGTATCGCTGTGCCTGAACAACAACAAGAAGAGGAAAACACATGGATCGCAACACCCTCAGCCTCGCTCTTTGCGGCGTCACTGCCCTGACCTTCTGCGGCCCGGTCAGCGCCGACTTCATCAAGGACTCCAAGGCCAGCCTTGAGCTGCGCAACTTCTACTTCAACCGCGACTTCCGCCAGGACGGCTCCGCCCAGAGCAAGGCCGAAGAATGGGCCCAGGGCTTCCTGCTGCGCTATGAGTCCGGCTACACCGACGGCCCCGTCGGCGTGGGCGTGGATGCCCTCGGCTTGCTGGGCGTGAAGCTGGATTCCAGCCCGGATCGCACCGGCACCGGCCTGCTGAAGTCCGACCGCGAGCGGCCCAATCGCGCCCAGGATGAGTACGGCGAACTGGGCCTGACCGCCAAGCTGCGTGTCTCGCAGAGCACCCTCAAGGTCGGCACCCTGCTGCCCAAGCTGCCGGTGGCGCTGTACAACGACAGCCGCCTGCTGCCGCAGACCTTCCGGGGTGCCTGGGCGAACTCGGCGGAAGTGGAAAACCTCAGCCTCGACCTCGGCCGCTTCGACCGCATCAACCTGCGCAACTCTTCGGACAACGAAGAGATGTCGGTCTTCAACGGCGGTAACCGCAACATCGTCCTGGGCCGGACAAAAACCAGCGATCAATTCGACTTCGCCGGTGCGACCTACAAGTGGACGCCCAACCTCAGCAGCGCTTACCACTACGGCGGCCTCGACGGCATCTACAAGCAGCACTACCTGACCCTGAACCACCTGCTGCCCATTGCCGAAGGGCAGTCACTGAAGAGCGATATCCGCTGGGCGCACAGCACCGACGATGGCGGCAGCAATGTGGATAACGACGCTTTCGGCGCGATGTTCACCTACGCCTTGGGCGGCCACGCCTTCGGCCTGGGCTACCAGCGCATGAGCGGCGACACCGGCTTTGCCAGCATCAACGGCACCGACGCCTACCTGGTGAACCTGGTGCAGATCAACGACTTCAGCAACGAAGACGAGCGCTCCTGGCAGGCGCGCTACGACTACAACTTCGCGGCCCTGGGCATCCCCGGCCTGACCTTCATGACGCGCTACCTGTCGGGCGACAACGTCGATCTGCGCGGCGCGGCCGGTGAAGGCAAGGAGTGGGAACGCAACACCGACATCGCCTACGTGGTGCAGAGCGGACCGCTGAAGAACCTCGGCATGAAGTGGCGCAACGCGAGCACGCGCAGCAACTTCGGCAGCGACATCGACGAGAACCGGCTGATCCTGAGCTACACCCTGGCGCTGTGGTGAGGTGACACCGGTTCGTAGGATGCGGTTGAGCGCAGCGAAACCCATCGGCTTCGGTTGCGATGGGTTTCGTACCTCAACCCATCCTACGGTCCTGACGTTGTGGTGAGGTGACACCGATTCGTAGGATGCGGTTGAGCGCAGCGAAACCCATCAACCCGGTTGCGATGGGTTTCGTACCTCAACCCATCCTACGGTCCTGACGTCGTGGTGACGTGACACCGGTTCGTAGGATGCGGTTGAGCGCAGCGAAACCCATCAACCCGGTTGCGATGGGTTTCGTACCTCAACCCATCCTACGGTCCTGACGCTGTGGTGACGCGACACCGGTTCGTAGGATGCGGTTGAGCGCAGCGAAACCCATCAACCCGGTTGCGATGGGTTTCGTACCTCAACCCATCCTACGGTCCACCCGGCTGGACGCCGCTTACTTCATCCCCAACTTGTGCCGCGCCGCGTACAGGCAAACCATCTCCATCGCCAGGGTGGCGCCGGCCAGGGCGGTGACTTCGGCGTTGTCGTAGGGCGGCGCGACTTCCACCACGTCCATCCCCACCAGGTTGATGCCGCGCAGGCCACGGAGGATTTCCAGCGCCTGGTGGCTGGACAGGCCGCCGCACACCGGGGTGCCGGTGCCGGGGGCGAAGGCCGGGTCGAGGCAGTCGATGTCGAAGGTCAGGTACACGGGGTTGTCCCCTACCCGCGCGCGGATACGTTCGGCGATCTGCTCGGGCGTGTGGCGGTGTACCTCGCGGGCATCCAACACCTGGAAGCCCATCACGTCGTCGTTGGTGGTGCGCAACCCCACTTGCACCGAGCGTGACGGGTCGACCAGACCCTCGCGGGCGGCGTGATAGAACATGGTGCCGTGGTCGATGCGCTTCACCTCTTCGTCCGGCCAGGTGTCGCTGTGGGCGTCGAAGTGGATCAGCGACAGCGGGCCATGCTTGGCCGCGTGGGCCTTGAGCAGCGGGTAGCTGATGAAGTGGTCGCCGCCCAGGGTGAGCATCGCCGCGCCGGATTCGAGGATGCGCGTGGCATGGGCCTGGATGATTTCCGGCGTGTCCTGCGGGGTGCCGTGGTCGAAGGCACAGTCGCCGTAGTCGATCACCGCCAGGTGGTCGAACGGATCGAACTCCCAGGGGTAATGCCGCGCCCAGGCCATCTGCACCGATGCAGCGCGAATGGCGCGCGGTCCGAAGCGACTGCCGGGGCGGTTGGTGGTGGCGGTGTCGAAAGGCACCCCGCTCACCACCAGGTCGACGCCGCGCAGGTCGCGGCTGTAGCGGCGGCGCATGAAGCTGGTGATGCCGGCATAGGTGGATTCGGCAGCGGTGCCATAGAGGCTGTCGCGGGTCATGGCCTGGTCGTTGTCGAAGGCGTGGTCCATATCATCGGTCTCCAATGACCCCCTCTCCCTTTGGGAGAGGGGGTGAGCGTGAGGGTGGTTGAAGGCGACTCAGTACTGAGTACGGAACGAAGTCCAGAGGCGAGTGCGCGCACGCTGGTCCTTGAGCGACTGGATCTGCTCGCCGAACAGGCGATCACGCACGTCCTTGCTCGGGTAGATGTCCGGGTCGCCGGCCACCTCCGGTGTCAGCAGCGGATTGGCAGCCTGGTTGGCATTGGCGAAGAACTGGCTGTTGGTCAGTTCGGCAATGGCGTCGGGGCGCAGCATGTAGTCGATGAAGGCGTGAGCCGCCTCGGGGTGCGGCGCGTCGGCCGGAATGGCCATGGTGTCGAACCAGATCAGCGTGCCTTCACGGGGGATGCGGTAGATCACCTCGAAGGGCATCTGCGCCTGCCGCGCCTGGTCGGCGGCGATAGCCGCGTCGCCGTTGTAGGTCAGCGCCAGGCAGATATCCCCCTTGGCCAGGTCGTTGATGTGCTTGCCGGAGCCCACGTAGCGCACGTTCGGTTGCAGCTCGGCGAAGAGCTGTTGCACGGCCGCAAGGTCGGCCTTGTCGGTGCTGTACGGGTCCTTGCCGAGGTAATGCAGCGCGACGCTGATGACCTCCTGCGGCGAGTCGATCACGGCGATGCCGCAATCCTTGAGACGGCTGGCGTATTCGGGCTTGAACAGCAGGTCGAGGCTGTTAAGCGGTGCATCGGGAATACGCTTGGCCACGGCCTCCTGGTTGATGCCCAGGCCCACGGTGCCCCAGGTATAAGGCACACCGAAGCGGTTGTCCGGGTCGACGGTGGCCAACTTGGCCAGCAGCTCGGCGTCGAGGTTGGCGAAGTTCTTCAGCCGTTCGCGCTGCACCGGCTGCACTGCCTGGGCCTGGATGGCGCGGGCCAGGCCACTGCTGGCGGGGAAGACCACGTCATAACCGCTGCCACCGGTGAGCAGCTTGGCATCCAGGGCTTCGGCGCTGTCGAAGATGTCGTACTTCACCTCGATGCCGGTTTCAGTCTTGAAGCCTTGCAAGGCCTTCTCCGGGATGTAGGCGGACCAGCTGTAGAGGTTCAGCGCCTTGTCTTCGGCTTGCACGGGCAAGGCGCAGGCGAACAGGGCGGCAAGCAACAAGGGGAAACGCATGGTGGGCTCCTCGGAGGGATCAGGTGGAGCCATGCTGCGCCCGGCTTTGCTTTGAATAAATATGAAGTGTTCTACTTTGGCATCTACATCCTTCAATGTTTGGTGCCGCCATGCTCAGCCAGCTCCATGACCTCGACCTGCAACTGCTGCGCATCTTCGTCACGGTGGTGGAAAGCGGCGGCTTCAGCGCCGCCCAGGGCGAGCTGGGCATCGGCCAGTCCACCATCAGCACGCAGATGGCCAAGCTGGAGACGCGCCTGGGCTTTCGACTTTGCGAGCGCGGCAAGGCGGGCTTTCGCCTGACCCCGAAGGGCGAACAGGTGCTGGCTGCCACGCGCAAGCTGTTCGGCGCCATCGAGACCTTCAAGGGCGAAGCGCAGGGGATGGCCGACCTGCTTCTGGGGGAACTGCGCATCGGCCTTTCCGAAGCCCTCGACAACCAGGTGCTGCAACGCCTGGGAGAGGCCATCGGGCGCTTCCGCCAGCGCAACCAGGCGGTGCAGTTCGAGCTGATCAGCGCCATGCCGGCCGAGCTGGAGCGGCGCCTGCTGCAAGACCAGCTGCACCTGGCGATCGGTTACTTCTCGGGCACCCAGGCGGCGCTGGACTACCAGCCGCTGTTCAGCGAGCAGCAACGGTTGTTCTGTGGTGTCGGACACCCGCTGTTCGGGCGTGGGCAGGTCAGTCTCGACGACCTGGCCGACTGCGACCTGGTGCATCACCCGTACCGTTTCGAAGAAGCGCGGCAGCCCTTCCAGAGCGGTCCGAGCAGTGCGCGCACCGAACAGGTGGAGTGCAGCCTGGCCTTCATCCTGTCGGGCGCGCATATCGGCTACCTGCCGGAGCACATCGCCGCGCCCTGGGAGGCAGCCGGTCAGCTGCAGGCGCTGCTGCCGGGGGAGACGGGCTATCGCGTGCAGTTCCACCTCAGCAGCCATCGCGGGCGCCAGCCGAGCGAGGCGCAGCTGGCGTTCGTGGAGGATCTGCAGGCGGCGTTCGGCTCGGACACCCTCTCCCCCGTCCCCTCTCCCTGAAGCGGAGAGGGGTGACGCTCGGACCACCTCCGGTGCAGTCGTCGGGTGGACCACGTTTCACAGGTCCACCATTCATCCCTAGGCGGAACACTGGACGGTGGACATGAAAGGCGATTTCCTCCCTACGTCTGCCGGCGAAAAAGACTCAGGCGATCACATGTACCAGCGGTATTCCCGCGCGCTGACCTCGTTCATGAAATCCAGGTATTCCTGGCGCTTGTTCTCGCAATAGACCATCACGAATTCGCTGCCCAGGCCTTCGTTCACATCGGGGTGGCTGCGCATGGCGGTCACGGCGGTGAGCATGTCCGTGGGGAAGTCGATGCCGCTGGAACGGTCTTCGTTGAGCGGGGCGATGGGCTCGCGGGCGGCGTCCAGGCCGTGCTCCATGCCGGTAAGGATGGCGGCCAGCACCAGGTAGGGGTTGGCGTCGGCGCCGGCGAGGCGGTGTTCGATGCGCAGGTTGCGGCCATCGGACTCGGGAATGCGGATGCACGCATCGCGGTCTTCGAAGCCCCAGCTGGCACGGCTGGCGGCGTTGACCATGGCGCCGTAGCGGCGGAAGGCGTTGTGGTTGGCGGCGAAGATCGGCATGCAGTGCGGCAGCAGGTCGAGGCAGCCGGCCACGGCATGGCGCAGCGGACGCTGGTCGTTGGCGGCCAGCAGGTTGTGGCCGTCGCGGTCGTAAAGGCTGACGTGCACGTGCATGCCGCTGCCCGGTGCGTTCAGGTAGGGCTTGCTCATGAAGCTGGCGCGGTGGCCGTGCTTCATCGCCACGCCACGGGTGCTGCGGCAGAACAGGGCGGCCCAGTCGGCGGCCTGGAGGCCGTCGTCGCAGTGGCCGAAGTTGATCTCGAACTGGCCCGGGCCGAGTTCGGCGGTGATGACGTTGGCGGCGACGCCCTGTTCGTTGGCCGCCTCGACCATCTCGTGGAGCACCGAGGAGAAACGCGACAGACGCTCGATGTGCATGTTCGGCTGGTCGTCTTCGTCATCGCAAAGCGGGTCGCGGGGGAACTGCGGCAGGCCATCCTGCAGCTTGCGGTCGAACAGGTAGAACTCCAGCTCGAAGGCCACCACCGGGCGGATGCCACGTTTTTCCAGGCGTTGCAGGACCCGCGCCAGCACTTCGCGCGGCTCGAACTCGATGGGCGCTTCGGTGCCGTCGGAGGTGATGAGCATCTGTCCCAGGGGTTCCTTCTCCCAGCGCACCGGCTTCAGGGTGCCAGGCACCAGGCGACGCGGTGCGTCCGGGTCGCCGTCGTTGAAGCAGTAGTCGCCAATCGGGTAGAGCCCACCCTGGGTACCGAGCAGCACGCAATTCTGCGGCACTTTCAGCGGACTGCCCGCGGCCACTTTCTCTACCATCTCCACGGGGTAGCGCTTGCCGTAGAAGTGGCCGGGAATGTCCAGGCAGATCAGGTCGACATAGCGGACTTCCGGGTACTGGGCACGGAAGGCGCGGACTTCGCTGAGCAGGTCGGGGTACTGGTTTGTTGTTGTCATCACTGCTGTCCTGCGAGCTGTCGCTTCAGGTAAATACCCAAAGCACCCGCGTTGGTTTGTCGGAAAGATTGGCGTAGCGGAACTGCGCATGGGGCGGCAGCTGGAAACTGTCATTCGGGTAAAGGGTGACCGGCTCGGCGTCGTCGCCGTACCACACCGTCAGCTCGCCTTCGAGCACGAAACCGCCCTGCTCCGAGCTGTCGTCCAAGTGGCCTTCGCCGCTGGTGGCGCCGGGTGCCAGGTGGCTCTCGAGCATGGAAAAGCCGCCGGACATGGTGGGCGAGGCCAGCACGTCGGTGATGCCGCCGGCGTAATAGAGCGTGCGGCGCTCGCCGGGGCGGGTGACCCAGGGCGTCTCGCGCGGCTTGCTCAGGTTGTAGAAGTAGGTGGTCGGCACGCCCAGCGCTTCGCTGATGGCGGTGAGGTCGGCCACGGTCGGACGCGAGAGCCCGCGCTCCACCTGGGAGAGGAACCCCACCGAGCGATCGATGCGCGCGGCGAGGTCTCCCAGGGTCACGTTCTTGTGTTTGCGCAGGTCGCGAATCAGGATCGCGAGGCTTTCGATTTCGTCTTGCTTGTCCATTGGAGCGCTCCGGTCGTACTCGAATGGCGCGACCTTAAATCACATCCCGGAGCCGGTAATAGGCCTTGCCCGCAGCTTCCAGGGGCGCGGCCAGCAACGAGCCGCCCGGGAAGCGCGGGTTGCCGATGGCCTGGTACAGATCGAGCAGGTCGTCGTTGCCGAGGATGGCGTCGCTCACCGCCTTGGCGCCGGCCAGGGTCGGCAGGATGCCGTGACCGGAGAAGCCCTGGAGCCAGTAGCGCGAACCTTCGCGGCCGATATCCGGGGTGCGCTTCATGCTGACGTCGATATGGCCGCCCCAGCCGAACTCGATCTCCACACCCTTGAGCTGCGGGAACACGCGTTCCAGGTAAGGCCGGGTGGCAGCCGGCACGTCCTTGGGCAGGCCGCCCAGGTAAGTGCAGCCGCCGCCGAACAACAGACGGTTATCGGGGGTGAGGCGGAAGTAGTCCGGCACGAACTGGTTGTCGATCACGCAGCTGTTCTTCGGCAGCAGCGAGCGCGCCAGTTCCGGGTCCAGCGGCGCGGTGGCGACCTGATAGGAACCCACCGGCAGCAGGCGGCTGGAAAGTTGGCGGTCGAGACGGTCGACGTACGCGTTACAGGCCATCACCAGGGTGCTGCCGCGCACTTCGCCCTGGGCGGTGCGGGCCACATAGCCGGAGGGCGTTTCACGGTATTCCAGCACCTGACTCTGCTCGTAGATGCGTCCGCCACGGGCTTCGATGGCGGCCGCCAGGCCCTGGGCCAGCTTCAACGGGTTGAGGTGGGCGGCTTCCGGGTCGTAGAGCGCAGCCTGGTAGCGCGGGCTGTCGATCCACTCGCCCAGCTCGTCGCGGCGGATCAGACGCATCCGGTCGTAGCCCCACTTGTGAATGGCGTCCTCCTGCGCTTCTTCGAGGAACTTCACCCGGCGCTCCATCACGGCGGTCCAGAGGCTGCCGACGCGGTAGTCCACATCGAACCCGTGGCGGACCGGCAGTTCGCGCATCTCCTCGGCGGCCCAGCGCATGCTGTCCCACAGGCGACGGGTACGCTCCAGGCCCAGCGCTTTCTCCAGCGGCGGCATATCGCAGGACCAGCCCAGCAGCGCCTGCCCACCGTTGCGCCCCGAAGCGGCCCAGGCCACGCGGCTGGCTTCCAGCAGGGTCACGCGCTTGCCAGCCTCGGCCAGACGCAGGGCGGTATGCAGACCACTGAAGCCGGCACCGATGATCAGGACATCGGTCTCCTCGCTGCCGGCCTGAATCGGTCGCAGCGGAAGGCTGCCGGGATAGGTGCGGGCGTAGTAGGTGCCGACATGCTGGGCGGACTGCTTGAACATGGGTGCCTCGTGAATTTTTCAATATGAAATTTCATGAAAATTTACACGATATAATTCACGATGCCAAGCACAGGTGTTCGATATTTGGAACGCAAGAAATAGAAATACCAGGAAAAACCCGAAATAAACGGGAATCAAGCTGGAGTCGGGTGAATACGTGATTGAAATAACGGACACCACGTCCCCCGCGCCATGAACCGAACAGCGCCGCCTCGGCGTTGCCTGCGCGTGCCGAACGCCTGCCGATGGATCAGTTGTAATCGAGGATGTAGGTCAGCGAGGCGTTTGCCTCGCCGCCTTCGATGTCCTGCGAAGTCTGGATGTACTGCGCGCTGCCACTGAAGCGGTAGAGGTAACCGTCGGCATCTTCCCCCTCAGGCTCGAGCTTCTGGGCCTTATGGTTACCAATGGGCAGGTCGTTGCCCTGCGCATCCTTCAGAGCAATCTCGACACCACGTGCGCTCAGGTCGCCGCTGTCCAGTTCGAGCCGGCCCGCGCGGGGTGACTTGCCTTCGAAGGAGACGCCCACCAGCCCCGTCCCGGGGTTATCCAGGCCTTTGCAGCGCACATCGAAGGCAAAAGGTTTGACCGGCGCCCGGTCTCCCTTCAGCGCCGAGGCCGTTACCGCGCCCATCGGCACTTGGGTCAGTTGCTGGATGGGTTCGCAGCTGGAAAAGAACGCCGAGTTGATCAGTGCGACGTTGCCGGCGTATCCCCAGGTGGTCCATTGGAAGCGTTGGTCGTACTGCGTGCTGAAATTCAGCGAAAAGTTAAGCGCCATGGTTCCGCTACCGACTTTGCTGCCGGTGCGCACGAACTCAAGCCGAAATTGCGGTGGCGGATAGATTCGCAATGCAGGTGAGTAGACTGCGGGAAGGTAAGTGCCGTTATCCCAGCCGCTGCCGGTGCGCAAACGGAGCTTGACGCCAATTCCCTCGACACCGGTCGCATAGGTCCTGTTGAACCCGGGCACTTCACTCAAACCGCTCAGCTCATAGTGGTGCCTGGCAACGTTGAGGCTCCCCTGGCAGTCGACGTAGCCCGTCAGGGCATTGTTCGCAAATTCGGCAGTGCCCATGACTTCGCCTATCGCCACCCGCTCCGTCAGGCGGATTTCAGCCGGTATTCCCGAAAGGGTGTAGCTCGGACGTAGAGATCCACCCGTCCACCGACAGGTATTGGCCTGGACCTCGTACGCAACCGCGAAGGTTGCCAGCAGTACGGCAGACAATCGAACGAGTAGCGGACGATGGCGACGTTGCATGCGGGTTCACTCCTGGAGCCTTCCTCCTGGAAGCCTCTATTGAATGCAAACCGAGCATGTTAGAGAGCGACGAGATACCCCCCTATAGGAAGCGACGTCATGCCACGTAGGAGTGGGCTTACGCTTTGTACGAATAGATGGAAAATTCACCGCTCGGCCTTCTTCTAGTGAACGCTTACGTTCGGCCGTTTCCGCCTCTCAACCTCGCTCTGCCCAGGCGTTGTCCTTCAGACACTGGCTTACATGGTCAAGAAAACAGGTGATGCGCGAGGCCAGCGCGGTATTGCGGTAGTACACGGCATTGATCGGCTGGCGCACTTCGAGGGTGTCCGCAGCCAGAAGCTGGACCAGGCTGCCGTTGGCGCGGTCTTGCTGGGTCATGAAATCCGACAGGCAGACGATGCCGGAACCGGACAGGGCGAGCTGGCGCAGGGTTTCGCCGCTGGACGCCTTGATTGTCGGCTCGATCTGCACGTCGTCCCCCAGCGCACTACGCAGGGGCCACTGGTTGAGGCTTTCCGGCTGGGTGAAACCGATCAGGTCGTGACGTTGCAAGTCTTCCACTTTTTTCGGTGTGCCATGGGCCTTGAGATAGGCGGGGCTCGCCAGCACGCGGATGCGGCTACTGCCCAGGGGGCGGGCATGCAGGGTGGAGTCGCGCAGGGTGCCGATGCGGATGGCTATGTCGGTGCGATGCTCGATCAGGTCGATGATCTGGTCGCTGCTGTGCAGCTCCAGTTCGATCTCCGGGTAACGCTCACGAAAGCCCGCCACCAGCGGCACCAGCACATGCAGCATGAAGGGAGAAGCCGCATTGACGCGCAGGCGTCCGGCCGGTTTCTGCCGGCGCAGGGCCATCTGCTCTTCGGCTTCTTCCACCTGGGCGAGGATGCGCCGCGCCTGGACCAGGAACGCTTCGCCTTCCTCGGTCAGTTCCAGGCGGCGGGTGGTGCGGCGCAGCAGCGTGACGTCGAGCTTGTCCTCCAGCCGGCTCAGGGCGCGGCTGACCCCGGAGGCGGTCTGTCCCAGTTGCTCGGCGGCAGCGGTGATGGAGCCGGTGTCGACCACGGCGGTAAAGGCTTGCAGCTCGTCCAGGGTGGTTTTCATTCGTGACTCCCGCGCAAATATCTTTGGCTTGATACCCGGTTTTTCCGCATGAGTCGAGGGGCGACACTGTGCGCCATCCAATCTCTTGCGGAGCCCATCACCATGCCCCTTGCCCTGCTGGCGCTGACCCTGAGCGCCTTCGCCATCGGCACGACGGAGTTCGTCATCGTCGGCCTGATTCCCACCATTGCCGCCGACCTCGGTGTCAGCCTGCCGTCAGCCGGCCTGCTGGTCAGCCTCTATGCCCTGGGCGTCGCCGTCGGTGCGCCGGTGCTTACCGCCCTCACCGGCAAGCTACCGCGCAAGTGGCTGCTGCTGTCGCTGATGGTGCTGTTCACCCTCGGCAACCTGCTGGCCTGGCAGGCGCCGGGTTACGACTCGCTAATCGCCGCGCGGCTGGTCACGGGCCTCGCCCACGGGGTGTTCTTCTCCATCGGCTCGACCATCGCCACCAGCCTGGTGCCGAAGGAAAAGGCCGCGAGTGCCATCGCCATCATGTTCACCGGGCTGACCGTGGCCCTGGTCACTGGCGTGCCCCTGGGCACCTTCATCGGCCAGCATTTCGGCTGGCGTGAGACCTTCCTCGCCGTGTCCGCGCTGGGTGTGGTCGCCTTCGTCGGCAGCCTGATTTTCGTGCCCTCGCACATTCCCCACAGCAAGCCCGCCTCGCTACTGCAACAGGTCAAGGTCCTGAAGGAGCCGCGCCTGCTGCTGGTCTACGCCATGACTGCGGTTGGCTACGGCGGCAGCTTCATCGCCTTCACCTTCCTCGCGCCCATCCTGCAGGACATCACCGGCTTCAGCGCCGGCACCGTGAGCCTGGTGTTGCTGGTCTACGGCGTATCCGTGGCTGCCGGCAACATCTGGGGCGGCAAGCTGGCTGACAAGCGCGGCCCAATCCCCGCCCTGTTGCTGATCTTCCTGCTGCTGGCCGCCGTGCTTTTCGCCCTCACGTTCACCGCTGCCAACCCCTGGCTGGCTCTGGTCACCGTTCTGGTATGGGGCGCCGTGGCCTTCGGCAACGTGCCCGGCCTGCAGGTCTATGTCGTTCGCCAGGCCGAGCACCACACCCCCCACGCGGTGGACGTAGCCTCGGGCCTGAACATTGCCGCCTTCAACCTGGGCATCGCCGGGGGCGCCTGGCTCGGCGGGCTGATCGTCGCCCACCTGGGGCTGATCCACACCGCCTGGATCGGCGCCCTGGTGGTCCTGGTCGCCGTCGCCCTGACCGCCTGGAGCGGCCGTCTGGACCGCAACATTCCCGCGCTGTCGATGGGTGGTTCCACCCTCGTCGTCGGCCACTGAAACTTGCACTCACAGGAGATCCAGCATGAATATCCCCGCGCTCGGCCTCGGCACCTTCCGCCTCAAGGACCAACAGGTGATCGACTCGATCCGCAACGGCCTGGAACTGGGCTACCGCCACATCGATACCGCGCAGATCTACGGCAACGAGGCTGAGGTTGGCCGCGCCATCGCCGACAGCGGCGTGCCACGTGACGAGCTGTTCGTTACCACCAAGGTCTGGACCGAGCACCTCGCCGCCGACCGGCTGATACCCAGCCTGGAAGAGAGCCTGGCCAAGCTCGGACTGGAGCAACTGGACCTGGCGCTGATCCACTGGCCCAGCCCCGGTGATGCCATCCCGGTGGCCGAGTACATGAACGCCCTGGCCGAAGCCAAGGCGCGCGGCCTGGCCCGACAGATCGGCGTTTCCAACTTCACCATCGCCCACATGCAGCAAGCCATCGACGCGGTGGGCGCCGATGAAATCGCGACCAACCAGGTCGAAATCCACCCCTTCCTGCATAACCGCAAAGTGGTGGAGTTCGCCCGCAGCCATGGCATCCACCTCACCGCCTACATGCCGCTGGCCTACGGCAAGGTGATGGAGGATTCGGTGATCCAGGGCATCGCCGCCGCCCATGACGCCACCCCGGCCCAGGTTGCGCTGGCCTGGCTACTGCAGCAGGGGTTCGCGGCGATTCCCTCATCCACCCGTCGCGAGAACCTGGCGAGCAACCAACTGGCCCTCAACCTGCGTCTGACCGATGCGGAAATGGCGGCCATCGCCAAACTGGACCGTGGCGAGCGCCTGGCAGCGCCGGACTTTTCGCCGAAGTGGGATTGATCGCCAGCCCTCGAATGGCGGATTAAAAAGCGACATCCACCCACGCCGGCCACCTCGTTTGCGCAGGGTGGATCGCGCTTCACCGCTCCACCATCCGCACTGAGGTAACCAGGTGACGCAGCCTGTGGATGCAACTACCCTCCTCCCTGTTCTGCCAGGGAGAGATCAGCCCATGTTCACTCAACGCGCACTACCGCGCCTGCTCTGCATTGCTACGCTCGCCCTGCTCGGCGCCTGCGTCCAGCAACAGCAGCAACCCACCCCGCCCGCCGCCACACCACCCGCAGGCCAACCCCAAGCC
>NZ_SCOK01000054.1:0-31357 GCF_005502555.1 Pseudomonas sp. D(2018) | reverse complement strand
ACGAAGCCGACCGCAGCGAGGCGACTGAAGTGATTGATCGCGGCGCCGTCAAGACCGCGCTGCAACACCTCAAGAGCCGGCATGCCGACAACCTGACGACTCAAGCGCTGATGGTGACGCAGGGGCTGGAGCAGCTCGTCGTCGGCGAGGACGAGGCCCGCCTGATGCGCACCCACCAAGGGGCCAAGGTGGCCTTCAACGTGCAGAGCGCGGTGGATGGTGAGCATGGCCTGATCCTGCACCATGCGGTTGGGATAAATCCCGCTCCTCGCTTTCGATTACCCAGAAACGCCAACGCCCCGAATCAGTCGGGGCGTTTGCTTGGCCTGCACTCAGGGAGTTTTCACACAGCCTGAGTCGCGGGGCTTTTTATTGGGCGCCTGTTCCTCAGAACAGGTCGATGGGGGCAGCTTCGTCGGCGGGCAGCGGGCTGCCGGGGATGGCCAGGCCCGGATCCAGCTCGCTCATTGGCGGCGGTGTGTCTTCGCTCTTGAACAGCTCGAAGAACGCATCCGGCGTGCCGGGGCTGGCAGCGCGACCGCTGAGGGGATCGATACGCAGGGTCAGCAGGCCGGCGGGCTCGGGCTGGACGTGGGCCGGCTTATCCTTCAGGGCGGTGCCCATGTAGTTCATCCAGATCGGCAGCGCGACGGTGCCGCCGTACTCATGGCGGCCCAGGCTTTCCGGCTGGTCGAAGCCAACCCAGACTGTGGTGACGTAGTCGGCGTTGTAGCCGGAGAACCAACTGTCCTTGGACTCGTTGGTGGTGCCGGTCTTGCCAGCGATGTCGTTGCGACCCATGGACAGGGCGCGGCGACCGGTCCCGCGTTTGATCACATCCTGCAGCATGCTATTGAGGATGTAGGTAGTGCGCGGGTCGACGATGCGCTCTGCAGTGGCCGGTGTCTGGCTTTGGGGTGCTGAGGCGTCGGTGGAGGCAAGCAGGGTGTCCGGCGCGGCATTCGCCTGTGCGACTTCGCTGGATTGCGCCTCGTTTTCTGGAACTCGCGGCGGATTGGCGACGAACAGGACCTTGCCGTCGCGGCTTTCGATCCGATCGATCAGGTAAGGCTGCACCTTGTAGCCGCCGTTGGCGAAGGCGCTCCAGCCGCCGGCGATCTCCAGTGGAGTGAGGTTGGCCGTGCCAAGCGCCATGGATAGGTTGCGCGGCAGGTCATCCTTGTTGAAGCCGAAGCGGCTGATGTAGTTCAGCGCATAGTCGATGCCGACGGCCTGCAGCACGCGGATCGACACCAGGTTGCGCGACTTGTACAGGGCTTCGCGCAGGCGGATCGGGCCGAGGAAGGTGTTGTTGTCGTTCTTCGGGCGCCAGGCTTCTTCCATACCTGCTTCCTGGAAGACGATGGGGGCATCGTTCACCAGGCTGGCGGCGGTGAAACCGTTGTCCAGGGCTGCGGCATAAAGGAACGGCTTGAAGCTCGAGCCTGGTTGGCGCTTGGCCTGCGCGGCGCGATTGTAGTTGCTTTGCTCGAAGGAGAAGCCGCCGACCAGGGAGCGAATGGCGCCGTCATTCGGATCCAGTGAAACGAGTGCGCTCTGCGCAGCGGGAAGCTGAACGAAGCGCAGGCTTCCATCGGCCTGGCGCTGTACGCGAATCAGATCACCGACCTGGGTGACGTCAGCGGGCTGTTGCGGGCGTGGGCCGAGGCTGTTGGTGTTAAGGAAGGGACGGGCCCACTTCATGCTGTCCCAGCTCACCGCTTCTTCCTGGCCACTCCGGGTCAGGACCAGGATGCCGCTTTTCTCTACCTGGGTGACGATGGCCGGCTCCAGGCCGCCAAGCGACTTCTGCTTGCTCAGTTCCTGCAGCCAGGTTTCCTTGGTCATGCCCGGTAGGCGGGTTTCCGGGCCGCGGTAGCCGTGGCGTTGGTCGTACTCGATCAGACCTTCGCGCAGGGCGGTGTTGGCGGCTTGCTGGAGGTCGCTGGGGACGGTGGTGGTGACGCGGAAGCCTTCAGTGTAAGCATCGCTGCCGTAGCGACCGACCATCTCGGCGCGGGCCATCTCGGCAATGTAGGGCGCGGCCAGTTCAGGCGTGGGAACGTGGTAGCTGGCATTGATCGGCTCATTGAGCGCTTGCTGGTAGCGGGCATCATCGATTCGGCCGAGCTTGTACATGCGTCCGAGGATCCAGTCACGTCGTTCCTTGCTGCGGGTCGGATTCACCAGCGGATTGAAACGCGAGGGGGCCTTGGGCAGGCCGGCGATCATCGCCATCTGTGCGAGGCTGAGTTCACGAATGGACTTGCCGTAATAGACCTGTGCTGCGGCTTCGATACCGTAGGCGCGGTTACCGAGGTAGATCTTGTTCACATAAAGTTCAAGAATTTCATCTTTGCTGAGTTCCCGTTCAATTTGCAGGGCTAGCAATATTTCATTGATCTTGCGGGAGAAACTTCTTTCGCTGGTGAGGAAGTAGTTCTTCGCCACCTGCATGGTGATGGTGCTGCCGCCTGTCTGGATGTGGCCAGTCTTCAATAATTGCGTGGCAGCGCGCATCAGGCTGGTGAGGTCGACGCCATAATGGTTCGCGAAATTGTCGTCCTCGGCAGCCAGGAGGGCCTTGATGAAATCCGGCGGGATGTCGGCGAAACGCACCGGAGACCGGCGCATCTCGCCGAACTCCGCGATCAGCTTGCCATCACTGCTGTAGACGCGTAGCGGGATCTGGAGCTGGATCCTGCGTAGCGAGTCGACGGACGGAAGGCTGGGGCTAAGATAGAGGTAGGCGCCGCTGAAACTGAGCAGCAGGCCACAGAAAACGGCGACGAAGGACCACCAGAAAAACTTCAGCAGGCGAATCAAGGCTTGTGGATTTCCAGGCAAAAGAATGAGTTAAGTAGTAGGCGATGATAAAAGGCAAAAGCCGATCACATTATAAGCGTTTTTTTTCCGGGGGAGCCATTTGCGCTTCTGTCAAGACTGCTATTTAATGTGGAAAAACATAAATCGTCCGTAAGTCTCGGACGCAGATAGGAAATCGGTCGTGCTAGGGCTCTTCAATAAGAAAGCGAATTCGCTGTTGGGGATCGACATCAGCTCGACCTCAGTCAAGCTCCTTGAATTGAGTCGCTCGGGAAGCCGCTTCAAAGTGGAGTCCTATGCCGTCGAGCCACTCCCACCAAACGCGGTTGTCGAAAAGAACATCGCCGAGCTGGAGGGCGTTGGGCAGGCGCTTTCCCGTGTGGTCACGAAAGCGCGTACCGGTGTCAAGGCTGTCGCGGTAGCCGTGGCCGGTTCGGCTGTGATCACCAAGACCATCGAAATGGAAGCCGGGCTCTCCGATGATGATCTGGAGAACCAGTTGAAGATCGAGGCCGACCAGTACATTCCCTATCCGCTGGAAGAAGTTTCCATCGACTTCGAGGTGCAAGGGCCATCCGCGCGCAACCCGGAACGGGTCGACGTACTGCTGGCAGCTTGCCGGAAGGAGAACGTCGAAGTGCGCGAGGCCGCGCTTGCGCTGGCCGGACTCACTGCCAAGGTGGTCGACGTTGAAGCCTATGCGCTGGAACGTGCCTATTCGCTGCTTTCGGCCCAGCTCGGCGATTCGCATGACGAGCTGACGGTAGCGGTCGTCGACATCGGCGCCACCATGACCACTCTCAGTGTCCTGCACAACGGGCGCACCATCTATACCCGCGAGCAGCTCTTCGGTGGTCGCCAACTGACCGAAGAGATCCAGCGTCGTTATGGTCTCTCGGTCGAAGAAGCTGGCCTTGCCAAGAAGCAGGGTGGTCTTCCGGATGACTACGACAGCGAGGTTCTGCAACCGTTCAAGGATGCAGTCGTCCAGCAGGTTTCCCGTTCGCTGCAATTCTTCTTCGCCGCGGGCCAGTTCAACGATGTGGATTACATCCTCCTGGCGGGTGGTACGGCTTCGATTCCCGATCTGGATCGACTGATCCAGCAGAAGATCGGTACGCCGACCCTGGTTGCCAACCCGTTCGCCGACATGGCACTGAGTAGCAAGGTCAATGCGGGCGCGCTGGCCAGTGATGCGCCGGCGCTGATGATTGCTTGCGGCTTGGCGATGAGGAGTTTCGACTGATGGCGCGCATCAACCTACTCCCCTGGCGGGAGCAACTGCGCGAGGAGCGCAAGCAGCGCTTTCTGGTGGCAATGGGGGCCATTCTGGCGCTGGGCGCCGGTGCAGTGTTCCTGGGTGACCAGTACCTGAACAGCGCCATCGAGAACCAGCAGGCGCGCAATGACTTCGTTCGCAAGGAAATTGCTGTCCTGGATGCCAGGATCAAGGAAATCAGCGAGCTGAAGACTCGTCGTCAGCAGCTCCTTGAGCGGATGAAGATCATTCAGGACCTGCAGGGCAACCGACCGATCATTGGTCGTGTATTCGATCAGTTGGTGCGTACTCTGCCCGATGGTGTCTTCTTCACCGGTCTGAAAATGACCGGGAAAAGCATCGCTATTGTTGGCGCCGCCGAGTCGAACAACCGGGTTTCCAACCTGATGCGTAATCTGGATGCCTCGGAGTGGCTGGTTTCGCCCAATCTCACCGAGGTCAAGGCGATTACTGCCGGGGCAGTGGACCAGGCCAACGTGTTCCAGTTGACCGTGCAGCAGACCCAGCCGGGCTCCGAAGAGGAAAACGGCAAGAACGCCGCCACCAAAGGAGCCGCGAAATGAGTTTCTCCGACTCCCTCGAAAGCCTGCGCAAGATCGATTTGGCTGATCTGGACGTCAACAACCTGGGGTCCTGGCCCATTGCGGTCAAGGTCATCACTTGCGTACTGCTGCTGATACTGGTGCTGGTGCTGGGTTACAACTTCCATCTCAAGGACCTTGAGCTCCAGTTGGACTCGAAGCGTGCCGAAGAGGCGACTCTAAAGGAGCAGTTCGCTGCCAAGGCTTTCCAGGCCGCGAACCTGGAAGCCTACAAGGAGCAGATGAAGGAGATGGAGACCTCCTTCGGTGCCCTGTTGCGCCAGTTGCCCAGCGACACCGAAGTGCCGGGCTTGCTGGAAGACATCACCCGTACCGGTCTGGGCAGCGGTCTCGAGTTCGAAGAGATCAAGTTGCTGCCGGAGGCTGCCCAGCAGTTCTATATCGAGCTGCCGATCCAGATTTCGGTGGTTGGCGGTTACCACGACCTGGCGACCTTCGTCAGCGGCGTCGCCAGCCTGCCGCGGATCGTCACCCTGCATGATTTCGACATCAAGCCTGTTGGCCAGGACAGCGGCTCCAAGTTGCGTATGTCAATTCTGGCCAAGACCTACCGCTACAACGACAAGGGGCTGCAGAAATGAGTAGTCCTCGCGCCCGCCTGGCACTTTGTGCCCTGATGCTCGCCAGCCTTTCCGGTTGCGGTGCTGGCAGCGACTTTGGTGACCTCCAGGCCTATATGGATGAGGTGCGCGCCCGTCCGAAGGGTTCCATCGAACCCTTGCCGAAATTCCAGCCTTATGAGGCCTTCACGTACAGTGCTGCCGCATTGCGCAGCCCCTTCCAGCCGCCGATCAAGATCGATCTGGCCAAGCAGCAAAAGGGGTCGAAGGACGTTCACCCGGACGAGACCCGCGTCAAGCAATTCCTCGAGGGCTTCAACATCGAGTCCTTCGAAATGGTCGGTACCCTGTCCAATGGCTCGGGAACCTTTGCCTTGATCAATGGTGCAGGAGGGGTGCATCGGGTCAAGGTGGGTGACTACCTGGGTCGTAACCACGGCCGCATCGTTGGCATCGATGAAGCCAAGGTCGACGTGGTCGAGATTGTCCCGGATGGAGAAGGCGGATGGCTGGAACGTCCGCGCAGTCTCGCGCTCAGAGAGCGCTCTTGAGGGCGAGGTGAATCACCGATGAAGAATAACTACCGGTCTGCACAACGGAACCAGATGATGAAAAGCTCGCTATCGCGCCTTGGTATCACGCTATTGGCTGCACTGCTGTCGCCAGCGCTGCTGGCTGCGAACCTGCAGGCGCTGGATGTTGCGGCCCTTCCGGGCGACAGGGTTGAACTCAAACTGGCTTTCGACGAGCCAGTGGTCGCTCCCCGTGGCTATACCATTGAGCAGCCTGCGCGCATCGCCCTGGACCTTCCAGGCGTGTCGAACAAGCTGGGCTCCAAGAATCGCGAGTTGGGCGTAGGCAACGCTCGCAGCGTGACGGTGGTCGAGGCCAAGGATCGCACCCGTCTGATCATCAACCTGACCACCCTGGTGCCCTATAGCACCCGTGTGGAGGGTCGAAACCTTTATGTCCTGGTGGGGGATTCCGCGTCCGCCGCTCCGCGCACTGTGGCGTCCGCGCCAGCTCCGGCCGCTGCCCCCTTGACGGCTTCGCAGCCGGTCAAGAGCTACGGCCGTGCCGATCGCGCCATCGAAAACATCGACTTCCAGCGTGGCGAGCAGGGTGAGGGCAATGTGGTCATTACCCTGTCCGACCCCAGCGTCAGCCCGGACATTCAGGAGCAGGGCGGCAAGATTCGCCTGGACTTCTCCAAGACCCAGTTGCCAGAGCCTCTGCGTGTACGCCTGGATGTGAAGGACTTCGCCACTCCGGTGCAGTTTGTCAGCGCCTCGGGTTCCGGCAGCAACGCCAGCATCAGCATCGAACCTACCGGCTTCTATGACTACCTGGCCTACCAGACCGACAACAAGCTCACCGTCAGTATCAAGCCGCTGACCCAGGATGACGTGGAGAAGCGCAGGGCAGAACGGTTTGCCTACTCTGGCGAGAAGCTGTCGCTGAATTTCCAGGACATCGACGTGCGCTCGGTATTGCAGCTGATTGCCGACTTCACCGACTTGAACCTGGTGGCTTCGGACACCGTGCAGGGCAACATCACCCTGCGTCTGCAGAATGTGCCGTGGGATCAGGCTCTGGACCTGGTGCTGAAGACCAAGGGCCTGGACAAGCGCAAGGTCGGCAACGTGCTGCTGGTCGCGCCAGCTGACGAAATTGCCGCTCGCGAGCGTCAGGAACTGGAATCGCAGAAGCAGATCGCCGAACTCGCTCCCTTGCGTCGTGAGCTGATCCAGGTGAACTACGCGAAGGCTGCTGACATCGCCAAGCTGTTCCAGTCCGTCACCAGTGGCGACCCGAGTGCCGCCGGTACCGAAGAGCGCGGCTCCATTACCGTGGACGACCGCACCAATAGCATCATCGCCTACCAGACCGAGGACAAGCTGGGCGAATTGCGCCGCATCGTCGCCCAGCTGGATATCCCGGTTCGTCAGGTAATGATCGAGGCGCGCATCGTCGAAGCCAACGTCGACTACGACAAGGCCTTGGGTGTCGAATGGCGTGGTGTGAGCATCGGTGATAACAACTTCGTTGTCGGTGGCGGTGGCGCCGGTCGCCCGGGTGCTTCGCAGGCAGGCAACGTGAACCTGGCGAATGCTCCATTCGTCGACCTCGGCGCTAGTGGTGCTACCTCGAGCCTTGGTATCGGTTTCATCACCGATAACACCATTCTCGACCTCGAGTTGTCGGCCATGGAGAAGACCGGCAACGGCGAGATCGTGTCGCAACCCAAAGTCGTCACCTCTGACAAGGAAACTGCCAAGATCCTGAAGGGTTCCGAGATTCCCTATCAGGAAGCCAGTTCCAGCGGCGCCACCAGCACTTCCTTCAAGGAGGCGGCCCTGTCCCTCGAGGTGACTCCGCAGATCACCCCGGACAACCGCATCATCATGGAAGTCAAGGTCACCAAGGATGCTCCGGACTTCGCCAACGCCCTGAACGGCGTACCGCCGATCAACAAAAACGAAGTCAACGCCAAGGTACTGGTCAACGATGGTGAAACCATTGTCATAGGTGGGGTATTCTCCAACACCCAAACCAAGGCGGTGGACAAGGTGCCCTTCCTCGGCGACCTGCCCTTCCTCGGCCGCATGTTCCGTCGCGACGTGGTTCAGGACAAGAAATCCGAGCTACTGGTATTCCTCACTCCCCGTATCATGAACAACCAGGCAATTGCGGTGAGTCGCTGATATCGGTGCGAAATTTGATTCTGATTGGCCCGATGGGGGCAGGAAAAAGCACCATCGGGCGTTTGCTTGCAAAAGAACTGCGACTTCCCTTCAAGGACTCCGATAAGGAAATCGAACAGCGCACCGGAGCGAATATCCCTTGGATATTCGACGTCGAGGGTGAGCAAGGCTTTCGTGATCGTGAACAGTCGATGATCGAAGAGCTTTGCGAGCAGGACGGTGTCGTCCTGGCGACTGGCGGCGGCGCAGTGCTACGACCGGCCAATCGCCAGGCCTTGCGCTGTGGCGGGCGAGTTGTCTATCTGCATACCTCCGTTGAGCAGCAGATCGAACGGACCGCTCGGGACCGCAATCGCCCGCTGCTGCGCTCGGCTGATCCAGGAAAGGTCCTGCGCGACCTGATGGCGATTCGCGATCCGCTCTACCGCGAGATCGCCGATATCATCATCGAAACCGACGAGCGGCCGCCGCGCCTTGTGGTGCAAGAAATACTGGCGCGCCTGCAGGCACTGCCGCCCCGTTAAGTTAATGCGCGGGCGGAACTGCGCTATCCTTTAGCCCTTTTTATGTCGGGGGCCCCATGCGGACACTTCAGGTCGATCTTGGCGAGCGTAGCTATCCCATTCATATAGGTTCCGGCCTGCTGTCGCAGCCGGAGCTCTTCACGCCGCATATCGCGGGTCGGCAGGTGGCTATCGTCACCAATGAGACTGTGGCGCCCCTCTATCTTGAGAAACTGACCCAGGCCTTGCAGGGCTATTCGGTCTTGCCGGTTGTGCTCCCTGATGGCGAGGCCCATAAGAACTGGGAAACCCTGCAGCTGATCTTCGACGCCCTGCTGGGTGCGCGCCATGATCGGCGCACTACCGTTATTGCCCTTGGGGGCGGTGTGATCGGTGACATGGCCGGCTTTGCTGCAGCCTGCTACCAGCGTGGCGTGGACTTCATCCAGGTACCTACCACTCTGCTGTCCCAGGTGGACTCCTCGGTCGGTGGCAAGACCGGGATCAACCATCCGCTGGGCAAGAACATGGTCGGCGCCTTCTATCAGCCCAAGGCGGTGATCATCGACACGGACAGCCTGCGCACCTTGCCGGAACGCGAACTGTCTGCCGGCCTGGCCGAGGTAATCAAGTACGGCCTGATCTGCGACGAGTCGTTCCTGCCCTGGCTCGATGAGAAGATGCCTGCCCTGCGCGGCCTCGACGCCGGCGCCCTGACCGAGGCCATCGAGCGCTCCTGTGCCGCCAAGGCCAGGGTGGTCGGGGTGGATGAGCGGGAGTCTGGTCTACGCGCCATTCTCAACCTGGGCCACACCTTCGGCCACGCCATCGAAACTCAGCAGGGTTACGGTGCCTGGTTGCACGGTGAGGCAGTATCGGCAGGTACCGTCATGGCCCTGGAGATGTCCAGCCGTCTGGGCTGGATTTCAACCGACGAGCGCGATGCGGCTATTCGCCTCCTGCGCAGTGCCGGCTTGCCGGTCGTACCGCCGACGGACATGACGCCGGAACAATTTCGCCAGCATATGGCCGTAGACAAGAAGGTGCTCGATGGCCAGCTACGCCTGGTGCTGCTGCGCCGTATAGGCGAAGCCGTCGTGACTGCCGAATATTCGCGCGATGCGCTGGAGGCCACCTTGGCCGCCGACTATCGCGCCCTGGCCGACAAGCTTGGAGAGTAAAGGATTCCCATGAGCAGCCTGCACGCCGACGAGGCCTACCTCGGTCATTACCAGTTCACCCATGACCCGTTCGCGGCGCGGGTGCCTGGCTTCAAGTTCTTCCCTGCCCAGCGCAAGCCGGTGCTTGGTCAGCTGCACCATCTGGCGCGCTATAGCCAACTGATGCTCGTGGTGAGCGGCCCGCATGGCAGTGGCAAGACCCTGCTGCGTCAGGCCCTGGTCGCCAGCACCAACAAACAGGCCGTGCAGAGTCTCGTGGTATCGGCTCGCAATTCGGTCGAAGCCGGAGGTCTGCTAAGGCAGATCGCCCAAGGGCTGAGTGTTGCCCAGGCCGATGTGCGTTCCATTCTGGCCCAGGTTGCCCAGCTCGCCCTGACCGGCCAGGAGGTGTATCTCCTGGTGGATGACGCCGAAGAACTGGATGACGCGTCTCTCGATAACCTGCTGGCCTTGGCCGAGGGCAATGTCGAGGCGCGCACCCACGTATTCCTGTTTGGTGAAGACTCCTTGCTGGCACGCCTCGATGCTCTGGCTGAAGGGGAGGAGCGCTTCCATGTCATTGAGCTGCAGCCCTACAGTCAGGAAGAAACCCGTGAGTACCTCGCTCAGCGCCTCGAAGGTGCTGGTCGTGGCATCGAGTTGCTGAACGATGAGCAGGTGGAAGAGATCCACCTGCAATCCGGCGGTTGGCCCGGTTCGATCAACCAGGTCGCACGTGATCTCATGGTCGAAGCGATGCTTGCCGAGCGTGGCGCGGCGCGGAAATCCGCCACCGGCTTCAGCCTGCCGAAGAAACACCTGCTGGCCCTCGCAGTCGTCGGGGTTGGCGTGATTGCTGCCTGGATGATGCAGGGGCGCAACGACGGCAATGCTGACACTGCACCCGCAGCCGCCCAGGTGCCGTTGGGGCAGGCGCCAGCTGGCCAGGCTGGCAGTCAGGATGATTCTGGCGCGCCGGCTGTCGAGTTTGCAGGTTCCTCGCAACCGCTGCCGTTGCCGTTGGTGGGAGAAGCCCAGCCGGTGATTCGCGAACCGCTGGCGCAGGCGGCTGGCCAGGGCGAGCCGGAAGATGCTCCGGCACCCGATGCGACCGCCAATGTGCCGCCCACCGTCACCACCGTTGCACCGCCCCAGGGGGCGACAGCCAGTCCAGCGCCTGCACCGGTAGAACCCATTGCGTCGTCGCAACCGTTGCCCATGCCGACTCAGCCTGTCGCAGCTGTGCCTGTTGCCCCGGTCGCACCCGCCAAACCTGCCGCTCCGGCTCCGGCGGCCGCTTCGTCCCCGGCACCCAAGCCGGCTCCCGCGCCGAGCCAGGCCGCGGCCAAGCCGGCTGAGAAACCTGCAACGGCGCCTGCGGCCGCTACTGCGGGTGGGAGTGCGGGGAGTGGTTGGTACCGCAGCCAGACCGGCAATCATTTTGCCCTGCAGGTGCTTGGCACCAGTTCGGAGAACAGTGCCAAGGCCTTCGTTCAGCAGAATGGCGGCCAGTACCACTACTTCAAGAAGCAGTATCAGGGCAAGGCGCTCTATGTCGTGACCTATGGCAGCTTCCCTAGTCGCACTGCTGCCCAGGCTGCGATCAAGTCCCTGCCGGCCAAGGTTCAGGCTGGTAAGCCCTGGCCCAAGACCTTCGCCAGCATCCAGCAGGAGATGGCTCGCTAGTTTCGCGCGAGCCTGATCCCTCGCCTTCTGACCAGGCGGTCGCTAGCACGACCTCCTGGTTCATTCATTCATTTTTGCGACATCGACTTTCACTAGTTGGCCACTAAGATTTGTGGTCGACCAAGGGGCTATGTACAATGACCTCCCTTTGCCTACGCAAAAGCTGGCAACAAGTCCGGCGCGTATGGTAAGGAGTTGAATTACAAAGCAATTCTGCCTTTTTCTTAAGGCAGCCCTGGTGAGAGTTCCCCTATGAAAGCAGGTCTGTACCATCCTGATGAATTCAAGGATAACTGCGGTTTCGGCTTGATCGCCCATATGCAGGGCGAGGCGAGCCACCATCTTCTGAAAACCGCCATTGAAGCCCTGACCTGCATGACCCACCGCGGCGGCATCAACGCCGACGGCAAGACCGGCGACGGTTGTGGTCTGTTGATCCAGAAGCCCGATCTTTTCCTGCGTGCTATTGCCAAGGAGACTTTCGCGGTCGATCTGCCTGCCCAGTACGCCGTTGGCATGGTCTTCTTCAACCAGGACCCGGCTCGTGCCGAAGCCGCTCGCGAGAACATGAATCGCGAAATCCTCGCTGCGGGCCTGCAACTGATCGGCTGGCGCAAGGTTCCGGTGGACACCAGCGTCCTTGGTCGCCTGGCCCTCGAGCGCCTGCCGCAGATCGAGCAGGTCTTCATCGGCGGAGAAGGTCTGGGTGACCAGGAGATGGCGGTCAAGCTGTTCAGCGCCCGTCGTCGCTCCTCCGTGGCCAACGCCGCTGACGCCGACCACTACATCTGCAGCTTCTCGCACAAGACCATCATCTACAAAGGCCTGATGATGCCGGCCGACCTGCAGCAGTTCTACCCGGACCTGGGTGACGAACGCCTGCAGACCGCCATTTGCGTCTTCCACCAGCGCTTCTCTACCAACACCCTGCCGAAGTGGCCGCTGGCGCAGCCCTTCCGCTTCCTCGCCCATAACGGCGAGATCAACACCATCACCGGCAACCGCAACTGGGCGGTAGCCCGTCGCACCAAGTTTGCCAACGAGCAACTGCCCGACATCGATGAGCTCGGCCCGCTGGTCAACCGCGTGGGTTCCGACTCCTCCAGCATGGACAATATGCTCGAACTGATGGTCACCGGCGGCATCGACCTGTTCCGTGGCGTGCGCATGATCATCCCGCCGGCCTGGCAGAACATGGAAACCATGGATGCCGACCTGCGTGCTTTCTACGAATACAACTCCATGCACATGGAGCCCTGGGACGGCCCTGCCGGCGTCGTGCTGACCGACGGCCGCTACGCCGTTTGCCTGCTCGACCGCAACGGCCTGCGTCCGGCTCGCTGGGTCACCACCAAGAACGGCTACATCACCCTCGCCTCGGAAATCGGTGTGTGGGATTACAAGCCGGAGGACGTGATCGCCAAGGGCCGTGTCGGCCCGGGCCAGATCCTCGCGGTGGATACCGAGACCGGCCAGGTCCTCAACACCGAAGACATCGACAGCCGCCTGAAGTCGCGCCATCCGTACAAGCAGTGGCTGCGCCAGAGCGCCGTGCGCATCCAGGCCAAGCTCGACGACGACCACGGCGTGGCCAGCTACGACAGCGACCAGCTCAAGCAGTACATGAAAATGTTCCAGGTCACCTTCGAGGAGCGTGACCAGGTACTGCGCCCGCTGGCCGAACAGGGCCAGGAAGCGGTCGGCTCCATGGGTGACGACACCCCCATGGCCGTGCTGTCCCAGCGCGTGCGTTCGCCGTTCGACTATTTCCGTCAGCAGTTCGCGCAGGTCACCAACCCGCCGATCGACCCGCTGCGTGAAGCCATCGTCATGTCTCTGGAGATCTGCCTCGGTGCCGAGCGCAACATCTTTAGTGAGTCGCCTGACCACGCCACCCGCGTGATCCTCAGCAGCCCGGTGATCTCCCCGGCCAAGTGGAGCGCGCTGATGAGCCTGGATCGTCCGGGCTTCGAGCGGCAGATCATTGACCTGAACTACGAGGAGAGCCTTGGCCTCGAAGCGGCCGTGCGCAACATGGCCGACCAGGCCGAAGAAGCCGTGCGCTCCGGCAAGGTCCTGCTGGTGCTGACCGATCGCCACATCGCGCCCGGCAAGCTGCCGGCCCACGCGTCCTTGGCCGTCGGCGCCGTGCACCATCGCCTGGTGGAGAAGGGCCTGCGTTGCGACTGCAACATCCTGGTCGAGACCGCCACTGCCCGTGACCCGCACCACTTTGCCGTGCTGGTCGGCTTTGGCGCGTCTGCCGTGTACCCGTTCCTCGCCTACGAAGTGCTGGCTGACCTGATCCGCACCGGCGAAGTGCTGGGCGATCTGTACGAAGTATTCAAGCACTACCGTAAGGGCATCTCCAAGGGCCTGCTGAAGATCCTGTCGAAGATGGGGATCTCCACCATCGCTTCCTATCGTGGCGCGCAGCTGTTCGAAGCCGTCGGCCTGTCCGAAGAAGTGGTGGACCTCAGCTTCCGTGGTGTCGCCAGTCGCATCAAGGGTGCACGCTTCGTCGACATCGAGTCGGAGCAGAAGCTGCTGGCCTTCGAAGCCTGGAACAACCGCAAGGCCATCCAGCAAGGCGGCCTGCTGAAGTTCGTCTACGGCGGCGAGTACCACGCGTACAACCCGGACGTGGTGAACACCCTGCAAGCCGCCGTGCAGCAGGGCAACTACGAAAAGTTCAAGGAATACACCGCGCTGGTGGACACCCGCCCGGTGTCGATGCTGCGCGACCTGCTCAAGGTCAAGACCATCGACCAGCCGCTGCCGCTGGACGAGATCGAACCGCTGGAGTCCATCTTCAAGCGCTTCGACGCAGCGGGTATTTCCCTGGGCGCGCTGTCTCCCGAAGCGCACGAAGCACTGGCCGAAGCCATGAACCGCCTGGGCGGCCGCTCCAACTCCGGTGAGGGCGGTGAAGACCCGGCGCGCTACGGCACGGTGAAGAGCTCCAAGATCAAGCAGGTGGCGACCGGCCGCTTCGGTGTCACCCCGGAATACCTGGTCAACGCCGAAGTGCTGCAGATCAAAGTCGCCCAGGGCGCCAAGCCCGGTGAGGGCGGCCAGTTGCCCGGCGGCAAGGTCAACGGCCTGATTGCCCGTCTGCGTTACGCAGTGCCTGGCGTCACCCTGATTTCGCCGCCGCCGCACCATGACATCTACTCCATCGAAGACCTGGCCCAGCTGATCTATGACCTCAAGCAGGTCAACCCGCAGGCGCTGGTCTCGGTGAAGCTGGTGGCCGAAGCGGGCGTTGGCACCATCGCCGCTGGCGTGGCCAAGGCCTATGCCGACCTGATCACCATTTCCGGCTATGACGGTGGCACCGGCGCATCCCCGCTGACTTCCATCAAGTACGCGGGCAGCCCGTGGGAACTTGGCCTGGCGGAAACCCACCAGACCCTGCGCGGCAACGACCTGCGCGGCAAAGTTCGGGTGCAGACCGACGGCGGCCTGAAAACCGGCCTCGATGTGATCAAGGCGGCCATCCTCGGCGCCGAAAGCTTCGGCTTCGGTACAGCACCCATGATCGCCCTGGGTTGCAAATATCTGCGCATCTGCCACCTGAACAACTGCGCCACTGGTGTCGCCACCCAGAACGACAAGCTGCGCAAGGACCACTTCATCGGCACCGTCGAAATGGTGATGAATTTCTTCACCTACATCGCCGAAGAAACCCGCGAGTGGCTGGCCAAGCTGGGCGTGCGCAGCCTGAGTGAACTGATCGGCCGTACCGACCTGCTGGAAATGCTGCCGGGCGATACCGAGAAGCAGGGCCACCTGGATCTCAGCCCGCTGCTGGGCAGCGACCACATACCGGCTGACAAGCCGCAGTTCTGCGTCGTTGAGAAGAACCCGCCCTTCGACCCGGGCCTGCTGGCCGAGAAGATGTGGGACATCGCCAAGGCAGCCGTCGAAGGCAAGACTGGTGGCGTCTATGACCTGGAAATCTGCAACTGCGACCGTTCCATCGGCGCGCGGATTTCCGGCGAGATCGCCCGTCGCCACGGCAACCAGGGCATGAAGGATGCTCCGGTGACCTTCCGCTTCCGCGGTACCGCGGGCCAGAGCTTCGGTGTGTGGAACGCGGGTGGCCTGAACCTGTACCTCGAAGGCGATGCCAACGACTACGTGGGCAAGGGCATGACCGGCGGCAAGGTGGTCATCACTCCGCCCAAGGGCAGCCCGTTCAAGAGCCAGGAGTCGGCCATCGTCGGCAACACCTGCCTCTACGGTGCCACTGGTGGCAAGCTGTTCGCCGCAGGAACTGCAGGCGAGCGCTTCGCAGTGCGTAACTCCGGCGCCCACACTGTGGTGGAAGGCACCGGCGACCATTGCTGCGAGTACATGACCGGCGGTTTCGTCTGTGTCCTGGGCAAGACTGGCTATAACTTCGGTTCCGGCATGACTGGCGGTTTCGCCTACGTACTGGACCAGGACAACAGCTTCGTCGACCGGGTCAACCACGAGCTGGTGGAGATCCAGCGCATCAGCAACGAGTCCATGGAGGCTTATCGCAGCCACCTGCACGGCGTGCTGGTGGAATACGTCAAGGAAACCTCCAGCGATTGGGGTGCCCACCTGCTGGAAAACCTGGACGATTACCTGCGTAAGTTCTGGCTGGTCAAGCCGAAGGCCGCGAGCCTTGCCTCGCTGCTCTCCAGCACCCGTGCCAACCCGCAATAACAACAGCGCCTGAAGTGGTTTGATGAGGTTTTTTTAATGACTGAACGTCTGAACAACGACTTCCAGTTCATCGAGGTCGGGCGCAAGGATCCGAAGAAGAAACTGTTGCGCCAGCGCAAGAAGGAATTCGTCGAGATCCATGACCTGTTCAAGCCGCAGCAAGCGGCTGACCAGGCCCACCGCTGCCTTGGCTGCGGCAACCCCTATTGCGAGTGGAAGTGCCCGGTGCACAACTTCATTCCGAACTGGCTGAAGCTGGTTTCGGAAGGCAACATCCTGGCTGCCGCCGAGTTGTCGCACCAGACCAACACACTGCCGGAAGTCTGCGGCCGCGTGTGCCCGCAGGACCGCCTTTGCGAAGGCGCCTGCACGCTGAACGACGGTTTCGGTGCCGTGACCATCGGCTCGGTGGAGAAGTACATCACCGATACCGCGTTCGCCATGGGCTGGCGTCCGGACATGTCCAAGGTCAAGCCAACCGGCAAGCGTGTAGCGGTGATCGGTGCCGGTCCGGCGGGCCTGGGTTGCGCCGACGTACTGGTGCGCAATGGCGTGGCTCCCGTGGTCTTCGACAAGAACCCGGAAATCGGTGGCCTGCTGACCTTCGGTATCCCCGAGTTCAAGCTTGAGAAACAGGTGCTGAGCCGTCGCCGCGAAGTCTTCACCGGCATGGGTATCGAGTTCCGCCTGAATACCGAGGTGGGCAAGGACGTGACCATGGACCAACTGCTCGAGGAGTTCGATGCAGTCTTCATGGGCATGGGTACCTACACCTACATGAAGGGCGGTTTCCCGGGCGAGGACCTGCCGGGCGTGCACGACGCGCTGGATTTCCTGATCGCCAACGTCAATCGCAACCTCGGCTTCGAGAAGTCTCCCGAAGACTTCGTCGACATGAAGGGCAAGCGCGTGGTGGTCCTGGGTGGTGGCGACACTGCGATGGACTGCAACCGCACCTCCATTCGCCAGGGCGCCAAGGCCGTGACCTGTGCCTACCGCCGTGACGAAGAGAACATGCCCGGTTCGCGCAAAGAGGTGAAGAACGCCAAGGAAGAGGGCGTGAAGTTCCTCTTCAACCGCCAGCCCATCGCCATTGTTGGCGAAGACAAGGTGGAAGGCGTGAAGGTGGTCGAGACCCGTCTCGGCGAGCCGGATGCCCGCGGCCGTCGCAGCCCCGAGCCCATTCCGGGTTCCGAGGAGATCATTCCGGCCGAAGCCGTGCTGATCGCCTTCGGCTTCCGTCCGAGCCCGGCGCCCTGGTTCGAGCAGTTCGAAATCAGCATCGACAACCAGGGTCGCGTGGTCGCCCCCGCGCAGGCGCAGTTCAAACACCAGACCAGCAACCCGAAGATCTTCGCCGGTGGCGACATGGTCCGCGGTTCGGACCTGGTGGTGACGGCGATTTTCGAGGGGAGGACCGCCGCCGAAGGCATCCTGGACTACCTGGGCGTCTAAGCTACTGCGCTCGGCCAGGCGTTGTTGAAAACAGGCTCGGAATGCTCATTAACAGCTAGTAAACTCCGCTTCCTCGCCTGTTTGACTCACTGGCGCTCGCCCTTCGGGCCAGCCTCTGGCTGTTACTTCCGTTGGTCGTTGCGCCTAGCCTGACCTTCGCTCGTGACGCTCAGAGAGCTGCGGTTCGCGGCATTTCGTCGCGATGGACAAAAGGCACGGCACTCGCCGTGCCTTTTGCGTTGGGCTTTGCGAAAATGCCCGCACTTTTTCGTTGGACACTGCCATGACCGTCTTGAAGAACGACCGTTTCCTCCGCGCCCTGCTCAAGCAGCCCGTTGATGTCACTCCCGTCTGGATGATGCGCCAGGCCGGTCGTTACCTGCCGGAATACCGAGCAACCCGCGCCAAGGCCGGTGACTTCGTCAGCTTGATGAAGAACCCTGAACTGGCCTGCGAGGTCACCGTCCAGCCGCTGGACCGTTACCCCCAGCTGGATGCGGCGATCCTCTTCTCCGACATCCTCACTATTCCCGATGCCATGGGCCAGGGGCTGTACTTCGAGACCGGCGAAGGCCCGCGCTTCAAGAAAGTGGTGAGCAACCTGGCCGACATCGACGCCCTGCCGATCCCGGACCCGGAGCAGGACCTGGGCTACGTGATGGACGCCGTCCGCAACATTCGCCGCGAGCTGAATGGCCGCGTACCGCTGATTGGCTTCTCCGGCAGCCCCTGGACGCTTGCCACCTACATGGTCGAAGGCGGTTCCAGCCGTGACTTCCGCAAGTCCAAGGCGATGCTCTACGACAACCCGCAAGCCATGCACGCCCTGCTGGACAAGCTGGCCCAGTCGGTGACCGTCTACCTGAACGGCCAGATCAAGGCCGGCGCCCAGGCGGTGCAGATTTTCGACTCCTGGGGCGGCAGCTTGTCAGCGGCGGCCTACCAGGAATTCTCCTTGGCCTACATGAAGAAGATCGTCGACGGGCTGATCCGCGAACACGACGGCCGTCGCGTACCGGTGATCCTCTTCACCAAGGGCGGTGGCCTCTGGCTGGAATCCATGGCTGACAGCGGCGCCGAAGCCCTGGGCCTGGACTGGACCTGCGACATCGGCAGCGCCCGCGCCCGCGTTGGTGACAAGGTCGCGCTGCAGGGCAACATGGACCCCTCCGTGCTGTACGCCAATCCGGCGGCCATCCGCGCCGAGGTGGGCCGTATCCTCGCCGCCTACGGCAAGGGCTCTGGCCACGTATTCAACCTCGGCCACGGCATCACCCCGGAAGTCGACCCGGCCCACGCCGGTGCCTTCTTCGAGGCAGTGCACGAACTGTCGGCGCAGTACCACGCCTGAGATCCGTGCAATGGAAAAGGCCGCTTTCGCGGCCTTTTCTAATTGATCCGGATGAGCTCACCGCTCTGGGCTTCTGGAGCCTGGTCGATGGCGAGCAACGGAGGAGTCCTCCGAGTGGCTTTTTGATGTCACTTGTTTGGTGCAAGCATCTTGCCGGAGGCCTCGCCCTTGTCATGGGCATTGCATAGAATCCGACACTTATCAGGCTCAGTGAGGTGTGCGATGCGGCGCGTGGTTTTCAATCAGAAGGGCGGTGTCGGCAAGTCCAGCATTGCCTGTAACCTGGCGGCGGTGAGTGCTTCGCAGGGGTATCGCACCCTGTTGATCGACCTCGACGCCCAGGCCAACTCTACCCACTACCTCACCGGCCTGACCGGTGAAGATATCCCCATGGGGATCGCTGACTTCTTCAAGCAGACGCTCTCGGCTACCGCCTTCCGCAAGGGCAAGGTGGATATCTACGAAACGCCCTACGACAACCTCCACGTGGTGACCGCCACGGCTGAGCTGGCCGATCTCCAGCCGAAGCTCGAGGCCAAGCACAAGATCAACAAGCTGCGTAAGTTGCTGGACGACTTGGCCGAAGACTACGACCGGATCTACCTGGATACGCCTCCTGCCCTGAACTTCTATACGGTTTCCGCGTTGATCGCCGCCGATCGCTGCCTGATTCCCTTTGACTGCGACAGCTTCTCCCGCAATGCGCTCTACGGGTTGCTTGCAGAAATCGAGGAGTTGAAAGAGGACCACAACGAGGGCCTGGAAGTGGAGGGCATTGTGGTCAACCAGTTCCAGCCGCGGGCGACCTTGCCCCAGCAGTTGCTGGATGAGCTATTGGAGGAGGGGCTGCCGGTGCTGCCGGTCAACCTGATGATGTCGGTGAAGATGCGCGAGTCGCACCAGGCCTGCAAACCGCTGATCTACTTCGATCGTAGCCATAAGCTGACCCAACAGTTCGTCGAGCTGCACGACCTGCTGGAAAGCTGATGGCTCGGTAATGGACAGCATCTTGTTCGCCCCGGCTTGCCGGGGCGAATGCGTTATTTGACCAGCAACAGGTCGGCGGGTGGGTTTTGCAGGTAGCGCAGGGCGAGGCTGCCAAGCAGGGCCTGCGCAATCAGGCTGCGGCCGTGGCTGCCGAGGGCGAGCAGTTGTGGGCGCAGGCTGGCGATGCCGTCGTCCAGTGCCTTGGGGAGCGAGCCACGCAGCACTTCCACTTCCACTGTGGGGGCCCGTTCGGCCAGGCCGGCGAGTTCGTCTTCCAGCAGCTTCCCCAGTAGCACTTTCTGGGTTTCCAGGAAATCGCCCGAGCTGGCGCTTCTGGACAGCAACCTGTTGCCCAGCTCCATCACATTCAGTGCGGTCAGGTGGGCCTCCCGAGGTAGCAGGGCGCAGCCCTTGCGCAGGGCGTCGCAGGCGCAGAGGGAGAAGTCCAGGGCGGCGACGGCACGTTGGTAGGGCTGTTCAGGTCGCTCCCCGACTACCAGGAGCAGTGGCGTGGTGAGGTGGCGGGCGACCCGCTCCAGCGTGGTGCCAATGAAGAGCTCGGGTGCGTTGTGGTGGTGCCGGCCGATAACGAGCAGGTCTGCCTGGCTGTCGCCTGTTTCCTCGAGAATCTCCTGTGCCGGACGGCCCTTGCGCAGTAGCACCTGGCAGTCCTCGGCGCCCAGCTGTGCCAGGCGTTCAGTGAAGTACTGCTGGGCTGCATCCCGCAGGTTGCCCTGGACAGCATTGGGCAGGTGGTCCTCGAGAACGTGCAGCAGGGACAGGCGTGCATTGTGCTGGCGGGCCAACTGGATGGCACGGCGCAGGGCGATGTCTGCTTCGTGGCTGAGGTCATGGGCGACAAGGATGTGCTGGAACATGGTGGGGGCCTCCTCTGAGGCTCGCACTCTGCGACTTTTCGTCACCCGCCATTTTGATCCAGGGCAAGGCCGATCAATGGGCTCGCATCTGATAGAGCCCGCGGCTCTGCGCAACCACTTCGCCGTCGGCGTCCAGTAACTGCAGCTCCAGCAGGTAGTCGGCCTTGCCGTTGGTTTCGGCCTCTTGCTGGATGCGCGTGATTTCCTCGCTGCCCATGCGTGCTTCGACCGTAATGTCCCCCTTGGCGGGGCGGCGGAAGCGCAGGTTCATTTCCTTGATGATGGGGTAGAAGCGGCGGCTGTCGAAGCTGGTGAGAAAGAGCGCGCCGCCGGGTACTTCGGCCAGGGTGAAGAGTGCCCCGGCGTAGAGCGTGCCGATGTGGTTCTGGTTACCTTCCAGGGGCATGCGCAGGCGCACATGGCCGGGCTCCAGGACCTCGGCCTTGAGGCCGCTGCGTTTGACGAAGGCGATCTGTTCCTCGGTCAGCTGGCGAACCAGTTCGATGGGCATGGACATGGCGGACTCCGGCTTGGCGATGTCCAGAGACTAGCGGCCGTGGCCATCCGGGCAATGACCGGGAAGGCCAGCATGATTGACCGAAGCGATCAGATGCCTTGGGCGCTGAGCCAGCCGAGCAGTTGCGGCAGGGGCAGCGCACCGCTCTGGCGTGCGACCTCGCGGCCATCCTTGAACAGGATCAGCGTGGGGATCGAGCGGATGCCCAGTTGCCCGGCGAGGTTGCGGTTGGCCTCGCTGTCCAGCTTGCCCAGCCGGCAACGGCCCTGGAGCTGGCCGGCGGCCTGCTGGTAAATGGGGGCGAAGGCCTTGCAGGGACCGCACCAGTCGGCCCAGACATCCACCAGCAGCGGCAGGTCGCCGCGTAGTTGCTTGGCGAAGCTGGTCTCATTCAGGTCGAAGGGGGCGGTGGGTAGCACGGCGCCCTTGCAATGCCCGCAACGCGGCGAGTCGCCCAGGCGGGCGGCGGGAATGCGGTTCAGGCTGGCGCAGTGGGCGCAGGGAACAAGCAAAGGATCGGTCATGAGGGACTCCAGAGTCGGTGATACCGATCTGGAGCCGCGCCTGCGAATTTCAAGGTTACTGCAGCGGCCAGATGCGCGGGATCACCAGCATGGCGACCCCGACCATGAGGATGTTCAGCGGGATGCCAATGCGCATGAAGTCGCTGAATCGGTAGCCGCCGGCGTTGTAGACGAAGGTGTTGGTCTGGTAGCCGATCGGAGTGGCGAAGCTGACGCTGGCGGCGAACATCACCGCGACCACGAACGGCCGGGGGTCCAGTCCGAGGCTTTGGGCAATGCCGATGGCGATAGGGGTGACGAGGACCGCCACGGCGTTGTTGGAGAGGATCTCAGTGAGGATGGTGGTCAGCAGGTAGACGAAGCCCAGCATCAGCAGCGGGCTGGCGTTCGGGATCGCGGCCATGGTCTTGGCCACGACGAGGTCGATCAGTCCCACATTGTCCATGGCGATGCTGATGGCGAGCATGCCGAAGATCAGGCTCAGTACTTTCCAGTCCACGGCCTTGTAGGCGTCATCTACGTCCAGGCAGCGGGTGCCCAGGACCACGGCGCAAGCGATGATCGCCAGCCCCTCGATGGGCATGAAGCTGAAGGCGGACAGGACGACCACTGCCAGGGTCGCAAGTATTGCGATGGGCGCCTTGTCGCGGCGGTAGGCGCGTTCCTGCACGGCATTGAGGCTGATCAGGTCGCCGTTGTCGGCGAAGCGCTTGATCTGTGCAGGCGTGCCTTCCACCAGCATCACGTCGCCGAACTGCAGCTGGAAGTCGTCCAGGTTACCCTGCACGTTCTCGTCCTGGCGGTGCACGGCAAGCACGGCGATGCCATAGCGCGCGGTGAGGTCGAGGTCGCGCATGGGGCGGTTGCTGTAGCGCGAGTTACGCCCGACGATGGCCTCGGCCACGATCACATCATGGCTGCTGACGGTCTCGAAGGCCTCGCCGCGGTTGAAGGTGAGCTTGTTGCTCTCCCGCAGGTCGACCACGTCCTTGACCTGGCCGTGCAGGACCAGCAGGTCGCCGGCCGCCAGTGCCGTGTCATGGCCCGGCTCGGTGATTTCCAGCTCGTCGCGGAAGATTTTCAGCACCTTCAGGCCACTGCCGCCGTTGAGGTTGGCCTCGCCGATGGTGCGGCCGATCACCGGTGAATCGTGGGGCACCAGCAACTCACTCATGAAGGTTCGGCCCAGGTCCGGGCGCAGTTGCTTGGAGAGGGTTTCGCGGTCCGGCAGCAGGCGGCGGCTGAACAGCATCAGGTAGACGAAACCGACGGCGCAGAAGGCCAGGGCCGCCGGGGTGATCTCGAACATGCCGAACGGCTCGAGGCCGGCCTTGCGCGCCACGCCGTCCACCAGGATGTTGGTGGAGGTGCCGATCATGGTCAGCATGCCGCCCAGCACCGTGGCATAGGACAGCGGGATCAACAGTTTCGAAGGCGAGCTGCTGGCACGTTTGGCCAGGGCGATGGCTACCGGGGTGAGGATGGCTACCACCGGGGTGTTGTTGAGGAAGGCAGACACCACCAGGGCCGTGATCATCAGGCCTGCGAGCACGCGGGTGGGGCTGTCGCCCACCAGGTCACCGAGCCAGTTGCCAAGGGCATCGATGCAACCTGTGCGCTCCAGCGCTGCCGAGAGCACGAACATGCAGGCGATGGTTACGGGGGCGGAGTTGGAAAGCACGCCGAGCACGTCGTGGGGCGTGAGTTGCTGAGCGGCCAGCAGGGCGGCGACGGCGATGGCCACAACCACGTCCGGGGTCCACTTTTCGCGGACGAACGCATAGAGCACCCAGACCAGGAGCGCAGACACGAATAGCAGAGGGAAAGCGTCCCAAGAGGGCATGGAGTTCCTTAGAGGGCGTGCGAATCTCGTATGAGGTATCGGGCGCGCCTGTAAGGCACCCGCGCAAGGCCGCCAATTTAGTGGGGTTTTTTTAGAGAGTCTAAGACAATTTCAATAGGTTTATATGTCATTTGGTTATCAGCGGAAGGCTGTATTCCTGCCTTGCCATGCAGCTGTATGCCTGCAGCGCCGGGGGCATCAGCTAGGCTGGGTCTTTCCATTCAAGAGGTGGCAGTGATGAGGATGCTGGGCGTTCTGGGTGGGATGAGCTGGGAATCCACCGTTACCTATTACCAACTGCTCAACCGAGGCGTGCGCGACCGTCTGGGCGGGCTGCATTCGGCGCCTCTGCTGCTGCACTCGGTGGACTTCGCGCAGATCGCCGCGCAGCAGAAGGCCGGTGAATGGGAGGCTGCCGGTGGGGTGTTGGCGCAAGCCGCGCGTGGGCTGGAGGGTGCTGGTGCGACGGCGCTGTTGTTGGCTACCAACACCATGCACAAGGTCGCTGCGGCCATCGAGCAGGCCGTGGATATTCCGCTGTTGCACATTGGCGATGCCGTTGGCGGGGCGCTGCGTGCGGGCGGCGTCGAGCGTGCGGCCCTGCTTGGCACCCGCTTCACCATGCAAGAAGACTTTTACCGCGAACGCCTGGACCGGAGCTTCGGCATTCAGGTGCTGGTGCCCGACGCGGAGGCAATGGCGGAGATCGACCGGGTGATCTTCCAGGAACTCTGCGTGGGGCAGTTCCTGCCTGCTGCCCGAACCTTCTATCTCGACCAGTTGGCGCAGTTGAAGGCGCGGGGTGCGCAGGCGGCCATCCTCGGTTGTACAGAAATTGGTCTGTTGCTGGACGGCTGCGCCTCGCCGCTGCCGCTGGTGGACAGCGCCGAGCGGCATGTGGCGATGGGGTTGGAGTGGATGTTGGGCCGCTAGCCCTGATTTGTAGGAGCCAGCTTGCTGGCGAAAAAAGTCGTTCGCTAGCAAGCTAGCTCCTACAGGGATCGCGGCTCAGGACGAGCAACTGATCTCCAAATGCTTGCCCCATTCCGGCGGGCGCTCGGCAAAACGTTCCATGCCAGGTTGTTCGTCGAACGGGTGGGAAAGTACCGCGTGCAGTTGGCGCACCTCGGCATAGTCACCCTGCTGGGCCGCCTCGATGGCGCGCTGGGCGAGGTAGTTGCGCAGGACGTACCTGGGGTTCACCGCGTGCATTCGGGTACGGCGTGCTTGCTGGTCGTCGCCTTCCAGCGCCGCGCGGGCCTGGTAGTCGGCGGCCCAGGTATCGAAGCCTGCCAGGTCGACGAAGTCTTCCCGCAGCTTGCGCAGTGCCTGCTCCGGGCTCTCCTCGCCCAGACGGCGGAAAAACTGGTTGTAGTCCACGGCACTGCCTTGCATGAGTTGCAGCAGGCGCTGCACTCGCGCCTCGTCTTGCTCGTCAGCTGAGGTGAAGCCCATACGGCGACGCATCAGGTCCAGGTAATGGGCCTGGTAGAGCGGCAGGAACAGGTTGAGGGTCTCTCGCAGCTGGTCCACGTCGACGAAGGGCGTCAGCGCCTGCGCCAGGGCCGCGAGGTTCCAGTGGGCGATAGGCACCTGGTTGCTGAAGCTGTAGCGGCCGGTGTCGTCGGAGTGGTTGCAGATGTGGTTGGCATCGAAGTCGTCGAGGAAGGCGTAGGGGCCGTAGTCGAAGGTGATGCCGAGGATCGACATGTTGTCGGTGTTCATCACGCCGTGGCAGAAGCCGTAGGCCTGCCAGAGGGCGATGAGTTCGGCATTGCGTTCCAGCACTTCGCGGAAGAACGCGGCCCAGGGCTGCTCCTGCTCCAGGCATTGGGGGAAATGGCATTCCATGACGTGTCGCCCCAGGGTTTCGAGCTGCTCGTGCTGGCGCGTGTAATAGAAGTACTCGAAGTGACCGAAGCGTACGTGGCTCGGCGACAGACGCAGCAGCATGGCGCCGGTTTCGCGCGTTTCCCGGTACACCGGGGTCGAGGAGCCGGTCACGCACAGTGCGCGGCTGGTGGGAATGCCCAGGGCGTGCAGGTATTCACTGGCGAGGAATTCGCGTATCGAGCTGCGCAGCACCGCGCGGCCATCGCCCATGCGCGAGTAGGGCGTCTGGCCCGCGCCCTTGAGGTGAAGGTCCCAATGCTCGCCGGCATCGTTGAGCACCTCGCCCAGCAGCAGTCCGCGGCCGTCACCCAGGCGCGGGTTGTAGGCTCCGAACTGGTGCCCGGAATAGACCATTGCGCGTGGCTCTGCCTCGGACCAGAGCTTGTGCCCGGAGAACAGCTCGGCGAACACCTGGGTGTCGGCTTCAGCCGGGTCCAGGTCGAGCAGGGCCATGGCCGCCGGACTGGCCACCACCAGGCGCGGCTCTGCGATGGGCTCGGGCAGCACCTCGGTGGAGAAGGCATCCCCCAGGCGGGCGAAACGGTTGTCGAACTGCAGGTCGTCGAGTCTTTTCATGGGCTCAGCTTGTCATGCCGCCGTCGGCGCTGGAAGTGGACTCATCTGGCTTCCGGGACCGGTGCCTTGTCCTTGATCGGTATGCCTTCGGCTTCGGTATCGCCATGTTTGTCGATCCTGCGGGTGAGGGTGACGTCCATCTTCGGCGTACTGGAGGTATTGATGTCGTGCTCTTTGAACAGCTGGTCGATGCGACGGTTCAGTTCGTCCGTGGCCAGGCCTCTGTCGCTGAGCTCGCGCACATAGATCTTCAGTTCGTGATCTAACGTGGCAGGGCCATAGGTTTTCAGCTGCACGGTGGGTGCCGGGTCGCGGAGTACGCGCGGGTTCTCCTGAGTGGCTTGCAGCAGCAGCTTGCGCACCATCTCGAGGTCGAGATCGCTGCTGCGGTTGACGCTGTACTCCAGCACGATGCGGGTGACGGTGTCGGTCAAGGTCCAGTTGATCAGTTGGCTGGTAAGGAAGGTCTGGTTTGGGACGATCACTTCCTTACGGTCGCTGTCGGTGATGTGGGTGGCGCGGATGTGGATACGGTTCACCGTGCCGGTGACAGTGCCGATGGTGACCAGGTCGCCGATGCGCACGGGGCGCTCGAACAGCAGGATCAGGCCGGAGATGAAGTTGGCGAAGATCGCCTGCATACCGAAGCCGATACCCACCGAGAGGGCGGCCACCAGCCATTGCAGCTTGTCCCAGCTGACGCCGAGGGTGGACAGCGCCGTGACAAAGCCAATGCCAGCAATGGCATAGGACAGCAGGGTGGTCGTGGCGTAGGCGCTGCCCTGGGCCAGCTTCAGCCGGGATAGCACCAGGACCTCCAGCAGGCCTGGCAGGTTGCGCGCGAGCGCCATGGTAATGCCGGCGATGATCAATGCACCGAGCACGTCCAACAGGCTGATGGGCACCTGCGTGGCGGCATTGCCGGTGCCGGTGGAGTACTGGTAGAGGGTGATCTGGTCGAGGTAGGCGAACACGCTGATCAGGTCGGCCCAGACCAGGTACAGGCAGGCGATGAACACGCCCAGCAGCGCCAGGCGGATCAGGCGCAGCGACTGCTGGTTGACCTTTTCGATGTCGAGGGTCGGCTCTTCCACCACGACCTCTTCGCCCTCTGCATTCTCCTTGGTCTGCGCCTGGCGCTTGGCGAGCACCCGCTGGTAGGCGAGGCGCCGCGCCGCCACAGAGAGGCCGCGGACGAAGGCTGCCTCGACTAGCAACAGGACGATCACCAGGTAAAGAGAGGTAATCAGCCGATCGGTGAGTTTGAGCGAGGTGTAGTAGTAACCGAAGCCCACCGCGACGATGAAGACCAGCGGAACCAGCGTGAAGGCGACGCCGATCAGCAGGCGGACAGGTGATGTCTGCTCGCGCATGGGTTCGGCCAGCAACAGGTTGCTCAGCACCAGGGTCATCAAGGCATAGCAACTGAGCACTACGATGACGCCGATGATGTCGTCTGCCAGCGCCGCGGGTTGGTGCTCGGCGACGGTGACGATGGCTACCAGCGCCATGACCACGCCACCCAGGCGACGGATCTGGCTGCGCAGGAAGGCGACCCGCGGGCGGTCCCAGTGGAAGTGCAGTTCGGCGATGCCGCCCGGTGCAAGGATGCGGTAGAGGGTATAGAACACCATCCAGGCCTGGGCCATCTCCATAAAGGCGGCGCCCAGGGTGGCGTTTTGGCCGCGGGCGTCGATCTGCAGGGCGAAACCGCAGAGGACCAGGAACAGGCTGACCGGCAGGGCGAGCATCACGGTGAGGAACAGCGCCATTGGCGTGTGCAGTTGGCTGTCACGCTTGAAGTGGCCGACGTCCTGGTTGATCTCGTGGAGCTTGGCGTACAGGTAGCGACGCTTCCACAGCAGGCCGCCAATCACCAGAAGCAACGGCAGGAACAGCCAGGGACGGTCCACCAGGCCCTCGCCCAATTCGCGCAGCCCTGCACCCCAGGGCATTTCTGCCAACTGGCGTTCCAACAGGTGCGGCGTGGATTTCAGCCAGTTGAGGTCCAGTGGCTTGTTGCTCGGAATCCAGAACATCTGCTCGTCGAGGGTGTTGCGCAAGGCCTGGGAGGTCTCCTGCAATTGCTTCTGGTTGAGCTGCAGGGTGATGGATTCGTTGAGCAGGGTGTTGAGCTCACGACTCAGGCGATCGAGCAGCTCGGCGCGGGTGGAGACCAGTTTCATCAAGGTCGTACGCAGATCCGCTGTCACTTGCTCGGGCGGCTGCTCGGCGAGCAGGTCATCAACATAGGCCTGCTGGTTGCTCAACTGGTCGCGCTGCTGATTCAGCTCGAACTGGTAGAGACGGATATCGGCGATCTCATCGGCCAGGTTCTTGTCCAGGTGCAGGAGGGGCAGGGCCTGCTTCTGCTGGTAGAGGATCTTGGCCAGCAGCAGGCTGCCCTTGAGTACGCTGATCTGCTCTTCCAGGGCCTGGTCGGCCTGGCTGAGGTTGTCCAGTTGCTGGCGGGTCTGCAGGTTCTGCTGGGTCAGCTCGTTGAGACGGTCGGTGGCACGCAGCAGGTAGTCGGACATCTTCAGGTTGATGGCGCTTTCTTTCGCGAGCAGGCTATCCGGCGTCGCCTTGTCAGTATCGCGGGAGAGTTCGGCCACCGTCTGCTCCGAGCTTTCCCGGCGCATCTCGTTGATCAGCGACTGCAGGTCCTGGGTTTCCTGCTCAAGGCGGCGGATGCGCTCCATGAGCAGGTCGCGCTGGCTGTTGCCGAGGTCCTGCAGCAGGCTGTTGCCCGCCAGCTCTTCGCGGCGCAATTCGGTCTGGGCAGCGAGGGCGGCCTGCTCGGCGCTGAGCAGGTTGCGCTGATTGTCGCTGATGGTCTTGCCGTTTTCCTTGCCGGTCTTGAGATTGTTGTTGATCTGCTGGATACGCGTCTGGTTGGTACTGATCTCGGCCTGGGCCCGCTCCGGGCGGGTCTGGGAGGTGATGATCAGGCTGTTGGCGTCGGCCAGTGACTTCTGCCGCTCGGCCAGTTCGCTGCTGCGCTCATCCAGCAGCTTTTCCAGTTGTGCGAGTTCGGATTTGCCATAGCGCTCTTTCACCGCGATTGGTGGGCTGTTCTTCAGCCGCGTCAGTTCGCGCTGTGCTTCATTGATCAGACGGGGGGCATCGCTCAGCTGTCGTTTGAGCGCTGTCAGGGCTTGCTGGCTTTCCTGCTGGCTGGCCACGAAGGTCTGAGTCTGTTCCTCGAGCGAGGGCTTGTCCTGGGCTTCGCCTTCGGCGGACTTGCTCTCGGTTGGCGCGGCAGTCGGTTTGGGCAAGGCAGCGCCGACGGTGGGGGCAGCTTGCAGGTAGGCCGGAGTCAGGCAGAGGCCCAGCAGGGTGGCAGCAAGAAAGGTGCGCAAGGAGGCAATCATCGCGATCGGGTAACTCGGGTTCAAATGCGGCTAATGATATGCCACGACGGCCTTTGCGGGACTGTCTGGCACGAGCGGTAGTGATCCGGGTTCGCGCATAGGCGAACCCCGGGTTTCCATGGCGGGGGCCTGACGACTCGGGAGAGCCGTCCTAGACGCGTCCTCTAGAGGAACAGCCCCGGACGACCCTGCCCTTCGGGGAATTTGACGCCCACTTTGCGTACCTTGTTCCCTTCCATCAGCGCAACGGTCCAGGTCAGGCCGTTCCATTCCACCTGGTCTCCGACCACCGGCTCGCCGCCGATTTCGTGGGCAATGAAACGGCCCAGGGCCTGGTGGCCATCCAGCTCGCCGAGCTTGAGGCCATAGAGCGCGGCCACCGCAGACAGCTGGGCATCGCCTTCCAGGACAAAGTCGCCGAAGAAGCGCAGGTCCAACCCGCGCTGCGGCGCCTGGCTGAACAGTTTGCCGAGGGCAGAGAGGTCATGCTCGTGGCCGACGACACAGAGGATGTCGCCAGCTTCCAGGGTGGTACTGCCCGATGGGTGCAGCAGCTCCTTGCCGCGGAACAGGGCGGCGATACGGGTGCCTTCGGGCATTTTCAGCTCGCGCAGGGCGGCGCCGATGCACCACTTCTCGGCCCCCAGTCGGTAGACGAACAGCTCCCACTCGCTGGTGGGGTGTACTTCCAGGCCCGCGCGGGAGATCGGCGCAGGCTCGGGCGGTACCGTGACTCGCAGCAGCTTGGCGGCCCAGGGCAGGCTGGTGCCTTGCAGAACCAGGGACACCAGCACGATGAAGAAGGCCACGTTGAAGAACAGCTGGGCATTGGGCAGCCCGGCCATCAGCGGGAACACGGCGAGAATGATTGGCACCGCGCCGCGTAGGCCAACCCAGGCAATGAAGGCCTTTTCGCGGTCGTGGAACGCGCGGAAGGGCAGCAGGCCGAGGAACACCGACAGCGGACGGGCAAAGATGATCATCCACAGCGCCAGGCCCAGGGCCGGTAGCAGAATCGGGAACATTTCGTGTGGCGTGACCAGCAGGCCGAGCACCAGGAACATGCCGATCTGCGCCAGCCAGGTGAGGCCGTCGAGCATGTGCAGTATTCCGTGGCGGGAGCGGATTGGCCGGTTGCCGAGGTACAGGCCGAAGAGATAGACGGCAAGGATGCCGCTGCCCTGTACGGCGTTGGTCACGGCGAACACCAGGATGCCGCCGGCCACTACCAACAGGGGGTAGAGGCCGTTCGCCAGGGTCAGGCGATTGATCAGTTGCAGCATCAGCCAGCCACCGACGAAGCCCAGCAGGGTGCCGATGCCGAACTGTTGGATGATGTGCACGACAAAGGTCCAGCTGAAGCCGGTCTGGCCGCTGGCGAGCATCTCGATCAGGGTCACGGTGAGGAACACCGCCATCGGGTCGTTACTGCCCGACTCGATTTCCAGGGTCGCGCTGACGCGCTCGTTGAGGCCGCGTCCACCCAGCAGGCTGAACACCGCTGCGGCGTCGGTGGAGCCGACGATGGCGCCGATCAGCAGGCCTTCCAGGGTGCTCAGGTTGAATAGCCAGGCGGCGGCCACACCAGTCAGTCCTGCGGTGACCAGCACCCCGATGGTGGCCAGGGACAAGGAGGGCCAGAGCGCCACGCGGAAGGTGGCTGCGCGGGTTCGCATGCCGCCGTCCAGCAAGATAATCGCCAGTGCCAGGTTGCCCACCAGGTAGGCCTGGGAATAGTTGTTGAAGACGATGCCGCCAGGGCCGTCGCTGCCGGCGAGCATGCCGACCACGAGGAATACGACGAGGATGGGGACGCCGAAGCGTGACCCGAAGGCGCTGACCAGAATACTCATGCCTACCAGCACCGCGCCGATCAGGAACAGGCTATTGACGGTGGTGGCATCCACTGGTGGCTCCTTGCGAGGGGGGAGGGGCTATGG
>NZ_SCOK01000053.1:0-34512 GCF_005502555.1 Pseudomonas sp. D(2018) | reverse complement strand
GTGCCATTGAACAGCAGCCCCACCACCGACGTCGCCTCCGAGGTCCGGGTTTCCGTCGTGCCGAAGTCATCCGTGAAGCTCGCCACCACCCGCAGCATCAACCCAACCTGCGCCGCGCCCGGGGTGAAGTTCGCCGTGGTCGCACCGCCAATGTTGGTCCAGGTCGTTCCGTTGGCGGAGGACTGCCACTGGAAGCTGAACACCGAGGTGGTGGTGCCATCCGGGTCAGCAATCGTGCCCCGCGTGGCCGTCAGCACCTGGCCCTGCAGCGGTGTGGTGTCGCTGATCGCCGGTGCGCCGGTCGCTGCATCGTTAATCTGGGTGGTGGCTACCGTATCCGTCACATTCGACAGGACAGTCTCCAGCACGCCGTTGGCGTCCTTGTAGATGGCCATCACCCGCAGGGCCAGGCCGGCCAGATCCTCGGTGACGCGGAACGTCCGGCCGGTGGCGCGGGATGCCTCACCGGCGGCAATGAAGACGATGTCTTCGAAGATGCCCGAGCCCGCGACGGTTTCCACCTGCCAGTAGTAGGACACCGGACCGGTGATGGTGCCACCGGCATTGTCGGCATCGGTGACACCGGCCAGGGATGCGGTCAGCAACGAGCCAACCTCAGGCGTACCGTCGCTGATACTCACGGCGCCCACCGGAAGGGCATCGGTGCCCGACAGATCGATGATCCCGTCGGTGAACTGCAGCCGCTCGATGCCGGTAAGGCGGTCAACGCCATCGCGACCAGCCACCAGGTCGGTCACCGTCATAGAGCCGTCCTGGTTGGTGACGAAGTCGTACTCTGACGAAAGGCCCCGATAGGCCGCGGTATCCAGCGCCGCATCGCCCTGCAGGATCTCCCGCACGATCACCAGCTGCCCCGGGTTGTAAGTGCCGTTGACCATCAGCGGCACCATCTCGGCCATGCTGTTGAAGCTGGCGATTTCCGGGCCTGAGCCGTCGAGGTTCTGACGTACGCTGATGCGCACGTTCAGCCACTTGTCGCCATCGATCAGGTCATCGCCGCCGCGCCCCATGAGGATGTCACTGCCGCTGCCGCCGAGGATGATGTTGCCGCCGTCGAAGAAGGTGACCCCGGCGCCGAGGAACTCCTGCAGGCCCGAGATCAGCGCGATGTTGGCCAGCACGCTGCCCTTGGCGCCAGCGGTCGGCAGCGTAGTGGCATCGGAGTCGTCGCCGCTGATCACATCACCGAAGGCGGAGCCTGACAGGCCTTCGACGAAGTCGAAGCGAGCCAGCACGGAAGCGCCCGATCCCGGTTGTTGCGGCTGATCGAAGAAGCGGTCGCTGATGTCGATCGTGACGCCGCGCGAGTCGTTCTTGAAGGTCGCCCAGTCGTAGCCGGAAGCACCGATGTAACGATCGCCCAGGCCGGCGCTGCCGACCATGATGTCGTCGCCGCCCTCGGCGTTGAACTTGTCGCCCTCGCCTCTGCCGACGTAGACGTCGTTGCCGGCGATGGGGTCGTTGCCGGCCGGATCGAAGTTGTCGCCAGGGGCGCCGTCCGAGGTACCGGCTTCCAGCCAGTCGTCCCCTTCGTTACCCATGTCCTGCTCGTTGGCCTTGGAGCCCAGGATGAAGTCGTTGCCCTGTCCACCGAAGGCTTCACTGGCGTCTTCACCGGTGATGATGAAGTCGTTGCCGAAACCACCGAGGATCAGGTTGACGCCATTGCCGCCCTGGATCACATCGTTGCCGTTGTCACCCTTGATGTTGTCGTCGCCACCCACGTCCGTGATGATGTCGTCGCCGTCGCCACCATTGATGAAGTCATTGCCGTAGCCGCCATCGAGACGGTCGTTGCCGCCGTCGCCATAGAGGGTGTCGTCACCCTCGCTGGAGCGCAGGATGTCGTTGCCGGCGCTACCGCCCAGCACCACATGGTCGGGTCCGCGGTACAGCAGGTAGTTGGTATCGGCACCCGGCGTTGCCGGGTTGTCGCGAACCACCAGAGGCAGCAGCGGGTTGTCACCCAGCGGGTCGGAGTTGCCGGCGATGCCGTCGGCCCCCACCACATCGTCCAGCGTGCCCTGGATGCCATCGAGCCCTGCATCGTTGAGGCCGGTGTGCTGCAGCAGCGGGTTGACCTCCAGGGTGAAGCCCGGAGTGAGGAAGACGATGGCCGGCAGGTGCGTCGCGTGGGTGTTGGCCATGATCAGCTTGGCGAACGAGTTGCCTTCCAGCTCGGCGTTGAAGTTCAGGCCGGCGGTGCGCTCCAGGTAGTAGAAGCGGTCACCGTCCTGGAGTTTCTCCAGCTGGTTCTCGAACACGAAGTTGAAGGTCGAGCCCAGCATGCCGCCGAACGGCATGATCTTCTCGGCCAGGCCACCGATCCAGAAGTCCACCAGGTTCAGGCCGGTTTCCACGCCGGTCCAGGTACCCGTGCCATTGAGGAAGTCCAGCCGGTCGGCCGGGGCGGTAGCGCCACCCAGGACAATCGCGGTCGCGGCGGCACGCTTGTCGGCCAGGGTGGTAGCCCCGGTGATATCCAGGTGGGTGCCGTAAGCCGCGATGAAGTTGATCAGCGACTCCGGATGCTTCAGGTGCATCACCATGTCCGCCCAACTGACGTAGGGCTTCAGGTTGGCGTCGCCGGTGGCTTCATAGAACTGCGCACGGGCATGGTTGAGCGATGCCACACCCGTTTCCCGGCCCCGGGCGATGTTCAGTGCGGCGAGGTCGAGTGGCAGGCCCACCAGGTTGTTACGCAGGGCCTCGGTGACGAACTCGTCGATCTCGTTACCCACGGTTCGGGTCACACCACGGACGATGGCGCTGGTGGCGTCCTCCGGGGTCAGCCCGCTGGCCGCATAGGCCAGGGGGTTGAGGAAGGCGGCGATCAGGCCCAGTTGCTGGTCGTTGGTCGGGTGCAGCGGATCGACGGTGACCGGGTTGAAGTTGGCGTCGAAGCGGTCGACCGTCTCGGTCAGCATCGAGTGACCGAAGCGGTAAACCGTGTGGGCGAACTCGGCAACGATCGAGGGATCGAGGTTGACGTCATAGACCTGCGTCGGCGCGAAGAACAGGTCGACGTTGGGCTGGATGGTCCGCGCGAACTCTTCGAACACCAGGTGCTGGTACTGCATCTCGGTGCCGAACTTGGCGGTCTGGAACAGCCGCTCGCCGTTCCACTGCAGTGCGGCTATCTCGGCCGGAGTGGTCGGGAAGGTAGCGACCGGGGTCAGCAGCCACTCGTTGATGAAGGCCACGTCATTGCTCGCCAGCACCGTGCTCTTGGTCTGTTCCACCAGGCGGTTGTGCTCGGAGTGGAAGATCGCGTGCACGGCGGTCAGGCCGATGTTCTCGTTGACCCGGCCGTCACCGGCCATGTAGTGCGCATCCAGCAGGTCACCGTCGTAGGTGCCGGCCGGCTGGGGAACACCTGCCTGGCTGTTGATCACACCGTCGTTGTCGCGGACCAGCCCTGGTGCTGCCGACGGGTCGGCGGCGTGGGCGATGTCGATGAGGAACTGGTGCCCGGTACCGACAGCACCGGCCAGGCTGATCCCCAGGCCGCCGTTGGCGGCCGGATTGCCTTCCAGCAGCACGTCATCAGGGGTACCCGGCAGCCCATCCGGGCCAACGAAAACCACCATCGGGAAGCCGTTCGGCCCCTGGATGAAGTTGCCATAGTCATCAGTGGCCAGCAGCGGCACATCGAACACATTGGCGTCCGTCAGGTTGATCCCGAGGACGTCGCGAGCTTGTGCCTTGACCACCGCCCAGGTGGCCATGCCGCCGATCTCCACGTCATCGGCAGTGCCGAACTCGCCGTCGGCGCCCAGGTTGCGGTTGGTGATCAGATCACCGGTGGCCTTGGGTCCGTTCGGCGTGGAGACATATTCACGCAGGAACACCTGGTGCGACGGATGCGAGCTGTAGGTCTGGTTCTGGTCGACGAAGGGCGAGGTGGTGTTCTCGTTCTGCCCGGGTACGCCACCTACCTGAGTGGCGCGAGTGAGGACCATGAAGTTGGTCGGGCTGCCGGGGACGAAGCGCGGGTCGTCCGGCTGCAGCGGGATGAACACGGCCCCGCTACCGCCTTTGGTTACCAGGTCCAGGCCGTGGTCGAAGAACTGACCGAAGAAGGTCATCCAGGCGTTGAACGGCGCGGTCAGGCCGGCATCCGGGCTGACGTTGGGGACGAAGTTCACCTGCTGGTCATCAGCGGTGCCGAACAAGCCATCCAGGCCGGGGCTGGTCACCAGTGTGGAGCCATCGGTACCTGCCGCAGCGGCTACCGCCGCCGGGTTGTTGTTGGTCTGGTCGACGATCAGGTTGGAGATGGTGCGCGGGTCGCTGTCCACCACGTTGGTGGAAGAGTTGTAGTTGGTGTTGGTGATGCCGTTGAAGGCAGCCTCGTCCTGCTCATCAGTGAACTCTGCCGGCAGCAGGCGCGGGAACGCATTGTCAGCGGCGCCGAACTGGCTCTGGTCGATGCCGGAGAAGTTCAGCAGGTTGTTGAACTCACCGGTTACGGTACGCAGGCCGGCCGACGCGCGCACGTTGGGCACCAGGGACAGCAGGTCGGCACCATTGGCGTGAGCTTCAGCAATGCGGATCTGGTTGAGGATGAAGTCCAGGTCAGCCCGGACCAGTTGCACGCCCGGTCCGCTGGCGGTGATCGCCGGCCCCGGATCGACCGCTGTGGTGGGCGGTGGCGGAGTGAAGGGGTCGACCGCAACGGTGGGCGCGGAAAACACCTGCTCGGTCACCCCATTAGCATCGGCGTAAACGCCTTTCACCCGGATTACCAGACCGGCCAGGTCCGGAGTGATGCGGAAACGGATGCCGTTGGCACTCTGGAAGGCCAGGTCGCCCGCAGGAGCGGCGATGATGTCCTCGAACACACCGGTGCCGGGATTGCGTTCCACCTGCCAGACGTAGGTGACGTCAGTGATGCCGCCGCCGGGGTTGTCAGCGTCGTTGACGCCGGCCGCGGACACGCTGAGGAAGTCACCGACCTGCAGCGATCCACCATTGGTATCGGTGATGGTCAGGGAGCCCGTCGGCTCTGCATTGAGTCCCGGCACCAGCACCTGGGTGTCATCGGAGAACCGGATGCGCTCGATGTTGGTCAGTCGGTCGATGCCATCACGCCCTGCCACCGAATCGGTCACGGTGAAGGAGCCATCAGCGTTGGCCACCACCGTGTACTCGGCGGCCAGGCCCCGGTAGTTGGCGGTATCGAAGTCCGCACCGCCATTGAGCAGTTCACGCACCGCCACCAGTTGGCCGGGGTTGTAGGTGCGGTTCAGCATCAGCGGAATCAGATCCACCATGCTGTCGAACGTGGCGATCTCGGGGCCCGTGCCATCGAGATTCTGGCGCACGCTGATGCGCACGTTCAGCCACAGGTCGCCATCGATCAGGTCGTTACCGCCGCGGCCCTCGATGATGTCGCTGCCACCGCCGCCGAGGATGATGTTGCCGCCGACGAAGGTGTCGACCAAGTCATCCCCGGTACCGAGAATGGCGTCCGCACCCACCGAGGCCTGATCGCCGAGGAAGGCCCGCAGGCCGGTGATCAGGTCCAGGTTGGTCAGCGCACCGCCGGTGGCGCCACCATGGTTGATGATGGTGGTCGGGTCCACGTCGTCGCCGCGCAGGATGTCGGCGAAGTCAGAACCGGACAGGCCTTCCACTTCGGCGAAACGGTCGAAGATGGAGGCCGGCGACTGCGCCACGGGGAAGGCAATGTGGTCGCCCACCTCACCGATGCCGAGGAAGGCCGCCAGGGCCAGGTCAACGGTGACACCGATGTTGTCGTTCTTGTAGGTGACCCAGTCATAGCCGGACATGCCATCCATCTTGTCCTGGGCATCGCTGCCCACGAAGATGTCGTCGCCGCCCTCCCCGATCATCTCGTCGAAGCCGCCACCGCCGATGAAGACGTCGTGGCCGATCACGTTGTCAGCCAGCAGGGGGGCGAAATTGTCGCCGGGCGCGCCGTCCTGGGTGCCCCACTCGATCCAGTCGTCGCCCTCGTTGCCGGTGGGCGGCAGGCTGGTCTTGGCGCTGTAGATGAAGTCGTCGCCCTGGCCACCGAAGGTGGTGGACAGGTCCTCGATGGTGACGATGAAGTCCTTGCCGCTGCCACCGAGGATCAGATTGCCAACGCCTCCGGCCATCATGCTGCCAACATGGATCACGTCATTGCCGTCACCACCTTCCATGCGGTTGTCGCCGCCGGCGTCCGTGATGATGTCGTCGCCGGCCCCGCCCATGACCGTGTCGTTGCCATAGCCACCTTCGAGCACGTCATTGCCGCCATCACCGTAGAGGGTGTCGTCGCCCTCGCTGGAAATGATGGTGTCATCGCCAGCCGTACCGCCGAGCACGACGTGGTCCGGACCGGTGTAGCGCAAGTAGTTGGTTTCCACGGCCGCGGTGTTGGGGTCGTCACGGATCACCAGCGGAGTGACTTCCACGCCGTTGATGAGGATGCCGCCGGTGGGGTCATCACGGCCACCAACGCCCAACCCCGTGTGCTGGATAGCCTGGTTGACTTCCAGGGTCCAGGTCGGGGTAGAGAAGATCGCATTGGACAGGTGAGTGACGTCGGTGTTGAGCATCACCAGCTTGGCAAAGGAGTTGTTCTCCAGCTCTGTGCCAAAGTGCATCCCCGCGGTACGCGACAGGTAGTAGAAGCGGTCACCGTCCTGCAGCGCCTCCAGCTGCGTCTCGAAGACAAAGTTGAAGGTCGAGCCGAGCATGCCGCCAAACGGCATCTTCTCTTCGGCCAGGCCGCCGATCCAGAAGTCCACCAGATCCAGGCCGGTCGTGGTGACACCATCCGGTCCGCTCGCCCAAGTCCCGGTGCTGTGCAGGAAGTCCAGGCGATCAGCCGGCTCACCAGCGCCGCCCAGCACCAGCAGAGTTGCAGCGGTACGCTTGGCCGCCAGGGTGCTGGCACCGGTGATGCTGGAGTGGGTGCCATAGGCGGCGATGAAGTTGATCAACGATTCCGGGTGCTTGAGATGGTCGAGGAAGTCCACCCAGCTGGAATAGGGATTCAGCTGCTCGTCGCCAGTCATGCGGAAGAACTCGCGACGCGCGGCATTCAGCGAGGGGATACCGGTGTCGCGGCCACGGGCGATGTTGATCGCCGCCAGGTCCAGCGGCAGGCCCACCAGGTTGTTGCGCAGCGCCTCGGTGACGAACTCATCGATCTCGTTGCCCACGGTACGGGTCACGCCACGCACGATGGCCCCTGCGGCCTCTTCGGCGCTCGGTCCACTGGCGGCGAAGGCCAGGGGGTTGAGGAAGGCCGCGATCAGGCCGATCTGCTGGTCGGCAGTGGGGTGCAACGGGTCGGCGGTGACCGGGTTGAAGCTCGGGTCCAGGCGGTCGATGGTTTCGGTCAGCATCGAGTGGCCGAAGCGGTAAACCGTATGGGCGAACTCGGCGACGATCGACGGATCGATGGTGGTGTCATAGCCAGTCGGCGCGAGGAACCCGTCCACCTGGGGCTGGATGGTGCGAGCGAACTCTTCGAACACCAGGTGCTGGTATTGCATCTCGGTGCCGAACTTGGCGGCCTGGAACAACCGCTCGCCGTTCCATTGCAAGGCATCGATCTGTGCCTGGGTGGTTGGGAACGCGACAGGGGCCGTACCCGGCATCAGCCAGGGCGTCAGCTCGGCCAGGTTGCCGGAGGCCAGCAGGATGTCCTTGGTCTGCTCCACCAGCCGGTTGTGCTCGGAGTGGAACACGTGGTGCACGGTGGTCAGGCCGATGTTCTCGTTGACCCGGCCATCACCGGCGATGTAGTGGGCGTCCAGCAGCTCATTGTCGTAGGTCCCGGCTGCGGGCGTGGTACCGACATTGACGATGCCGTCGGCGTCCGCCGTCAGGCCGCCGCTCGGATCGGCGCTGTGGGCAATGTCGATGAGGAACTGGTGACCGGTGCCGACCGCGTTGGCCAGGTTGATGGGGGCCAGCGGGTTGCCTTCCACCAGGACATCGTCAGCGGTGCCAGCCAATCCATCCGCGCCTTTCATTACCACTTGCGGGAACCCGTTCGGCCCCTTGATGAAATTGCCGTAGGCATCGGTGGCCAGCAGCGGCACATCGAACACGTTCGCGTCGGTCAGGTCGATGCCGAGGATGTCACGGGCCTGGGCCTTGACCACCGCCCAGGTCGCCATGCCGCCGATTTCCACGTCGTCGGCGGTGCCGAACTCGCCGTCCGCCCCGAGGGCGCGGTTGGTGATCAGCTTGCCGGTGGCATGCGGCTGCCCATCGGCACCGATCTCGTAGGCACGCAGGAACACCTGGTGCGACGGATGCGAGCTGTAGGTCTGGTTCTGGTCGACGAAGGGCGACGTGGTGTTCTGTTGCTCATGGATATCGTCGGCAGTACCCAGGATCCCATCTGCACCCGGCAACATGGTGGCGCGGGTCATGACCATGAAGTTGGTCGGGCTGCCCGTTACGAAGAGCGGGTCGTCCGGCTGCAGCGGAATGAAAACGATGTCATTGCCGCCCTTGGTGACCAGATCCAGGCCGTGGTCGAAGAACTGCCCGAAGAAGGTCATCCAGGCGTTGAACGGCGCGGACAGCCCTTCATCCGGGGAGATATTCGGGATGAACTGCGTCTGTACGTCATCGGCGGTACCGAACAGACCATCCAGACCGGGGCTGGCCACCGTGGCCGAACCGGGGGTCTGTGCAGCAGCGGCGACCGCCGCCGGGTTGTTCGCGGTCTGGTCGACGATCAGGTTGCTTATGGTGCGCGGCTGGGAGTCGATCACGGTCCCGGTTGTCTGCGCGTAGGAGGTTCCCAACTCTGCGGGCTGGAACACAGGATCCAGCAAGCGCGGGAAGACGTTATCTGCAGCGCCAAACTCGGTTTGCCCTGAGAACAGGTTGTTGAACGAGCCATCGATGGTGCGCAGACCGAAAGGCACCTGCACGTTGGGCAGAAGATCACGGAGCTCCTCCCCATTGGCGTGAGCTTCAGAGATAAGAATCTGCTGGAGGATGAAATCCAGGTCTGCGAGGTTGAAATTGGCCATTTGCTGATTCCTCAATTCCGACTGCGTAGGGGCGTGCGCCATGGCAGCAAGGACAGGGCTCCACGCTTTCGACTTGATTCGGGATTTGGGGGATTAGATGACGCCTACCTCGAAGCGACGCTGGTGGCAGCGCGAATCATGCTCTTCAGCAGGAGGTTCTATCCCTGACGGTGCCGGCAATCGGGTGCCGGCGCCGGGGTCATCGACCCGGCGGACCGTGGTATTCGGAAAGGTGCAAGGAAATGGGCGAGATCGCCCACTGGAACAGGTCGCGCGATGCAAGGCTCATGACGTTCTCCCTAGCTTTTATTGTTTCCCGGCTAAGGCTGCAGCGCCCTCACGATGCAGCTGTCCGCATTACGAAACAATTTCTTACATACCTGACTAAAGATTCGGCCAAAAACACTGTCAAGCGACCGTCATCCTGGTCACTTTTCAGCAAAAAATCACATTAACTAATTGTTTTATAATTAATTTTCAGTGAAATAACTTCTTACAAAGAAGAGAATGCGTGGCAATTCGTGGGCCTCCTTGCCCACATAGAGGCCTCGCACACCACGACAGAAAGCCCGTTCTAGAGCCTTCAAGGGAGATATCTTCCGTTAATCCGGTGTTTGCCACCGCCCGGAGGACCCCGGCCAAATCTTGCAAGTTCAGCGATTTTATGAGTCAAAAAACCGTGCTTTTGCCTGATCGCCCCATTGGGAATGTCTCGGAGGTTGCTGCTGGCGCACGACTGCCGTGCGCAGGTCGATCAGGTGAAGTTCACCAACGATGTGCCGTCCGCCACATTGCGTAGCGGCCCGCTGATCGACCTCAGTCCCTCGCGCTGAGCGCGGGCCTCCGTGTGCCCTGGGCCAGCGTCCAGTCCAGAACCTGGGCCGCAAGCCGGTCGGCGGCCTGGCCGAAGGCCGCCACCACCTGAGCCGGTGCCTTGTCGCTGGCCGTCTCACGCACTTCGAAGCGTTGGCTGGCGAGCATGCGCCGGTTGCCGCTTTGCACCAGGCGCGCTTCCAGCAGGATATGCACCTCTACCCTCCCCGCCCGGTACTCCCCCTGGAAGGCACGCAGATCGCCCGCCAGCACCAGGTCGGTGTCCAACCGGCTATCGTCGCTGCTCACCGCACCAATGCGACCGTCACTGCGAAAGGCATCGATCAGGCGATCACGCAGCAACAGCGTGCCACGGTCCTCCCAGCGCACGCCCTGATAGGCACTGATGCGGTCGCCTTCCGGCAATACAGCGATGCGCGTGCTGTCCAGCAGCGGGCTGGCCAGGGGTTTGTTGACCTGCAAGGCCCAATCCACCGTCCGCCCGTTCATGGGCGCGGCGCTGCTGGCAGGCAACTGGTAGACCACCAGTTCCTCACCCTTGGGCAAGATGGAACACGCACCCAGCAGCAACAGGAGCGCCAGGGGAAACAGAGGCTTCATGGTCGGAACTCCTTGATGCTGTCGCTGCGCAGCAAATAGCCGCTCGGGTCTTCTTCGAGGCGCCGGGAGAAGTTGCGCAGCGATTCCAGGGTGTCGCGCAACTGGCCGATGGCCGGGCCCAGTTCGCCAATGCTCTTCATGCCGCCATCGAGGGATTGGCGGTTGCCATCCAGCAGTAGCTCGATACTGCGGCTGCTGCGTTCCAGGGAGGCCAGCAGCCGCTCTGCGCTGGCGAAGGCCTGCCGACCATCGCCATCCAGCAGGTTATTGGCGGTGCGCAATAGCGTACTGGCTTCGCTCGTAGCGGTATTCACCTGCTCCAGGGTCCGGCGCAGCTCATCCCGCTGCTCAGCGATGCTGGCGGTGGTCTGTTCGAGATGGGCCAGTGTCTGGGACACGTGCTCGACGTTCTTGCTGGAGAACAGCTTATTGGCCTGCTCCAGCAATCGGGTGACGCTGAGCATCACGTCTTCCCCGCCTGCCATCAACCGGGCGATGGGCGATGGATCGGCGATGATCACCGGCAACTTGCCACCCTTGCCCTTGAGCAGCGGGCTGGACGGCGTACCACCGTGCAGCTGGATCACCGCGGTGCCGGTGACGCCGGTGATGGACAGCCGCGCCCGCGTGTTCTCCTTGATCGGCGTGGCGCCAACGATACGGATGCGCGCCATCACCTTGCGCGGGTCCTTCGGATCCAGGCGCAACTGCGCCACGTCACCGACCTTGATGCCGCTGTACTGCACCGCACTGCCCTGGGACAGGCCGCTGACCGCTTCGGTGAAGATCACCTCGTACTCCTGCAACTGGCTTTCGGAGCCGGCCCTGTTCAGCCAGAGGGCGAAGAGCATTGCCGCGCCGACGACCAGCACGGTGAACAGACCGATCAGAACGTGATGGGCTCGTGTTTCCATTCATGGACTCCCCGGCGCGCGCATTGCCGCCTGCTCGGCCGCACGCCCGCGCGGTCCGTGGAAATATTCGCGGACCCAGGGGTCCTCATTGGCGGCGACTACTTCCAGGCGGTCGGCCACCAGCACCTGTTTCTGCGCCAGTACCGCGACCCGGTCGCACAGGCTGTAGAGGCTGTCCAGGTCATGGGTGACCAGGAACACGCTGAGCCCCAAGGCATCGCGCAGGGTTCGGATCAGTTGGTCGAAGGCCGCCGCACCGATCGGATCGAGCCCCGCCGTGGGTTCGTCGAGAAACAGAATGTCCGGGTCCAGCGCCAGGGCGCGCGCCAGGGCAGCGCGCTTGACCATGCCACCCGACAGCTCGGTGGGATATTTGCCACCGGCATCGGCCGGCAGCCCCACCAGTGCCAGTTTGACCCTGGCCAGGGCCTCGGCGTCCGCCCTGTCGAGACGGGCGTGTTCGATCAGCGGCAGGGCGATGTTCTCGACCACCGTCAACGACGAAAACAGCGCCCCGCGCTGGTAGAGCACCCCGAAGCGGCGCTCCAGCTGCGAGCGGCGCTCGGCCGGCAACGCCAGCAATTCTTCGCCGAACACCCGCACCGTGCCGACGTTGGCCCGACGCAAGCCGAGGATGCAGCGCAACAACACCGACTTGCCCGTGCCCGAACCGCCCACGACGCCAAGTATCTCGCCGCGCAGCAGGTCCAGATTGAGGTCCTCATGCACCACCTGGGCGCCGAACTGGTTGCGCAGGCCGCGCACCTCGATGATGGATTCTCCCGTCACCAGCCCATCTCCATCAGGAACAGCGCAGCCACCGCGTCCAACACAATGACCACGAAAATCGACTGCACCACGCTGGACGTGGTGCGCTCACCCACCGACTGGGCGCTGCCCGTGACCTTGAAGCCCTCCAGGCAACCGATCACCGCAATCAGGAATGCGAACAACGGCGCCTTGCCCATGCCCACCAGGAAATGCCGCAGCTCGATATTCTCCTGCAGCAGCGACAGATACATCGAAGGCGAGATATCCAGAGCCAGGGCGCAGACCACCGCACCGCCGACCATGCCGCTGAGCATGGCAATGAAAGTCAGCAGTGGCAGCGCGATCAGCAGGGCGAACACCCGTGGCAGAACCAGCAGTTCCACCGGGCTCAGGCCCAGGGTGCGGATGGCATCGATCTCCTCGTTGGCCTTCATCGAACCGATCTGCGCCGTGAAGGCGCTGGCCGTGCGGCCAGCCATGAGAATGGCGGTGAGCAACACGCCGAACTCACGCAGGAAGGAAAAGGCCACCAGGTTGACCGTATAAATGGTGGCACCGAAGTCCGAAAGGATGGTCGCACCGAGGAAGGCTACAACTGCGCCGACCAGGAACGTCAGCAGCGCGACGATGGGCACCGCATCCAGACCGCTCTGCTCCAGGTGTGCCACCAGCGAGGTAACCCGCCAGCGGCGCGGCCGCAGGAGGATGGCAAACATGGCGGAGAGCGTCAGGCCGATGAAGCCGAGCAACGCCAGGGTCTGCTCCCAGAGCCCCTGCATCGCAGCACCAATGCGTCCGAGCAACTCCACCAGGGCCGACTGTCTCGGGGGCGGAGACACCTCACCGTCCCCGGCCATGGCCGCAGCCACGGCCTGCAACAAGGCTCGACGCTCGCTGGGCAGGTGCGGGGCCAGGCGATCCAGGTCCGCCATGCGCGCGTTGCCGAGCAACTCCACCAGCAGGGCAGCACCGGCGGTGTCCAGGCTGCCGAGTCCGTCGAGGTTCACCGATTGTCCGGGCAGCAGCGTGTCGCGCAGGGCGGCTACCCGGCCGCGCAACTCGCCAAAGTGGGCGAGGGTCCAGTCCCCGGCGATGCTCAGGCCCGATGAGTGAACGTCAATGGAAGGCGCCCCGCTCATGGCACTGCGCCTCCCCGATCTACCCCGACTGCTGCAGCGGCAACAGCCAGGCAACAAACCATCTGCTTCAGCAACACAACACGCTCTCCCTGAGGTCGCTACTGCGCTGAAATCGTATCGTTGGCGGTCGGTGCCGCTCTTGCTCCAGGTCATTTCCCCCGGTGAGCAGCGCCCCCGCTCGAAGCGGCCAAACGCGGCCCTCCGGCTGCGGGAAGGCCCGTCTGACCGCCAAGCCTCAAAGCATAGCCCTTGCCCCGACACGCAGCGCCCGCAATTGGCCAGATCGCAATGGCCGGCCTGTGGGTTCAGCTCGGCCGCAAGGCTTCGACCGGCAACAGGCCGGGGGCGTGGCATTCACCCTCGGCAGGCGGCGAATCATCGTCGGCGCTGAGGGGGTCACCCTCGGCGTCCAGGCCAACGATGCCCACGACCCGATAGCAGTCGACGTCCTCTTCCAGTGGGATGGCGAACAGCCGCACGGTTTCCGGTAGTGCGAAGCGATGCACCTCCTCACCGACGGGAATCCCGTCGCTATAGGCCTCCAGGTAAAGTTCGGCAGCCACTGCGTCCCCCGCTTCGTCGCGGCTCAGCACACCGACCAGGCTGTCTTCGTCGTCGATCGGTTGAAGCCAATGGCTGCGCAGATGCACATCCGCGGCCTGCACCGGCCCGGTTGCAGCCAGCCCGAGCAGGCAACAGAGCGCCAGGGCCTGGAAGGAAGGTCTCATCAGCGGCTGCTCAACTGGCCGTTGCCTTCCGGCATTGGCAGCCCGAGCCACTCCTGCCAGCGGCGCAGGTCGCCACGCGCCTTCTCGAACAGCGCGCCGGCTTGCAGCTTGTCCAGCGAGCTCACGCAATCCTCCAGCGGGGCGTCTTTACGCAGGCAGGGATTGTCTGGCGGCAACTGAGTGCCCGCCAGATAGGAAACCAGGAAATAGGTGGCCGCATTGTCGTTGGGGAAAATATGCCTGCCACCACTGTTCAGCCAGCCGCTCAGCGCTTCGGTCAGGTTGTCGGCATAGGCCTCGGCGTCGAGGGTGAAGTCGACTTCGGTGCAATCTTCCAGATAGAGGTTGCTGGCGCTGTCCTCAGTGCCCTTGCCGTACACGGTGCAGTACAGTTCCGCGTAATTCCCCTCGACTACCGGCTTGGCGTACTTGCTCGGGTCGCTATGGAGTTCGGCCTGCACGTTGAACATATCGCTGGCGCCCGGAAGCTCCAGGATCACGTCATCGGCGTAGTCGACCCGCACCGCCAGAATCTCGCCCGTCACGATGAGTTTGCGGCCCTTGAAGAAGGGGTCAGCGACCGCCTCGTCCCCTTCATAGAAACGCGCCAGTTTCGAACTGGGCATGCGCTCCACCGGATTGACCATCGACAGCTTGTTCAGTGCCGACTTCCCGCCAGCCAGGGCCACCAGGTAGTCCTGCTCCATGATGTGACGGAAGAAGTTCAGCGCACCCGGGTCGACGTCGGGACGGTTGGCGGCATCCTGACGGGACAGGTCCTGCCCACCGGAGAAGTAGCGCAAGGGCGCGGAGGCCTTGCCCAGATCCCGCGCGGTGGTGGCGATGTGCATGCCAAGCAGAAACAGCGGCACGGCCAGGATGGCCACGGCGACGCCGCTGCCCTTTCGTCCGGAAAGGCTCTCGATCGCTCGCCAGGACGCGGGGCACAACCAGACCGCACCGCAGAGCATCAATAGCCCACCGATGACGGAACTGCGCATGACCCCGAAGGACAGGGCGACAAGGACCGAGCACGCGGTCCAGCACATCAGCCGGATGACAGGTACAAACTTCATTCAACGCCTCTTCTCGTAGCAAGACTGGCCCCGGCTGTTCCCGGAAGGCCGCAGCCTCCCTCGGGTCATCGACCTCGGGACGGCCGGATTCTTGGGAAGAAGAAGCGGAAATGAAAATTACCAATCCTCATTTTCTGTCAGCAGGCTCCAGCGCCTGACCTCCCGCGCCCCGGACGAGCAAAAGCCCACCTCTGGCGCCTTCTGCGTGGCGTCGGAAGCTTCGCCGGCAATGAGCACTATTGATTCGCATCAGGCGTACGGTGGCGATGAGAATCGGCGGCGAGACCACTTCACTGGAGCGTTCATCATGCTGGTTCTGTGTCGCAATGTCGGGGAAAGCCTGGTCATCCAGCGCACGCCGGACACCCTCACCCGCATCAAGGTCATCCGCACGGAGCGGCCAACGGTCGTCCTGAGCGTGGAAACCCGGACGCTGGATGGAAGGCTCACGCAACGGAGCGAAATCCACCTGCGGGAGTCCGCCTGATGCCGGCGGAGAGGGCCGCCGGCCTGGTCGTCATCGGTTCAGGCAACGGACGTTGTCGATCTCCCGCGCGTAGTAGCAAATCACCTTGTCATCGGCGACCGGCAGGAACTCCAGGCGCAGCGTCGCCCCTATCGCCAGGCCGTACTGACGACCTAACAGCACATCGGGGATTTCGCTCATCCGCGCCATGGGCTTGGCGCGACTGGTCTGCGCCTTCTGCAGGCGGACATCGAGGCTGCGGGGGCCGAAATGAACGACGTCCGCCACTAGGGACGCGTAGCTCACCTCCCCGGCGACCCGCTCCATGGCAGCGAAGCTCATCACGTCACCCATGATGAGCCGCTCTTCCAGGCTGATCCGCGTACCGTCGTTGAGCACGATGGCGCTGGCACCGTGGTAGGAAACGCCGCGGGTATAGGCCGGGCGGTCGAGTACCAGGCCGGCAATGGCCAGCAGAGCCAGGCCGCCGAGAATGAAGGCGTGCTTGTAGCGGCGCAGCATCATGGCCAGCCCCTCATGCAGCGGCGGACCATCTCCAGTTGCAGGTTGGCCACCGGGTTGTCCTCGAGAAAGATCAGGTTCTCCGTCGCGCCATCGGCACGCACGCAACCGAGGTCGTAGAGTCGGTTCGAGCGATTGATCCAGATATGCCCGGCGATTCCCTCATCGCGGGTGTTCACGGCCACCTTGAAAGCCTCGCGGGTTCGGGCGTTCTCTTCGGCGCTGTCGCCAATGAAGTGGTAGGTCAGTGGCCCTGCCACCACCTCTTCGATCACCTGATCCGAGGCCGCGCCATCGAAGACGCCGAGGCGCTGCAAGGCCACCAGGGCGAGCAGGCCAACCATCAGTGCATAGGCGGGTAGCAGCAGTTTCGGCGAGCGGAGCAGTCCGGCCAGCCAAGGTTCCCGCGTGCCAGGCGCGGCATCGGGCGCAGGCGGGTCCACCGCTCCGGCACTCCCGACGGCAGTATCAGCAACGGGTATCGTCAGCGCCGGCGTGGATTCGGCCATCAGGTACTGTGCATTGAACCGATAGCCGCGCCGCGGCACCGTCTGCAGCAACTCATGATCGGTGCCGTCATCGATCAGATTGCGCAAGGTGAATATCGCCTGGTTCAGACTTCCGGCCGCAACGACTCGATTGTCCCAGGCGTATTCCATTATTTCATTGCGACTCCGGGTTTCCCCCGGGTTATCCAGCAGAAGTTGCAATAGGCGCGACTCCGAATAAGAGAGCGTCACCGCACGCGGCTCGCCCGAACTCGGGGTTATATGCAACTGATTATTTGCGGCATCGAACACTGCTTCGCCGCCACTTTTCAGTAAGAACTTGAATTGGCTTTTCATGAAAATTTGCTGAGCTTATTGATTGCATCACCCGTGGGAGAGGACGCGGATTCTCTCGCACATCGACTTTGCGCTGTGCACCTCACGGCATAAATAACGATTTTTGATTCTTGTTTTCGTCGCCCGTGCCCCAGAGTGCGGATGCGCCAGAGAGCGCGCAGCAAGGCGCTACGCGCGTCGCATTTCAAGGCTTGACGCCTGATGGCAGGCCAGACCGCCGCAATCGATGCCTTTTCCTGGCAGCCACTTCCCAGAGCCATGGATGGGCAGGTCGACGTGACTTCAACAGGAATCCCCATGCATCTCAAAGAACTTTCCATCCTTTCACTTTCGATACTCTTGTCCGGCTGTTCGATGGCTCCCAGCATCGACACATCCGGATCTTCCGGACAACAAGCCAATATCCCGCTGCAGGTCATCGAACGGGACGAAAAAACCATCGCCTGGAAGAAATACCCTGCACCACTATCAAGTAACCACGACAAGGCGATATTCATCGATTTACCAACTCCTCTTTCTCTCGCCAATAGCGACTCGACATTCAGCGAGTCCGATGCGGATACCAACAAACTGATTCTCCACTTCCGCAACCAACTCGAACGGCAACTTTCCAGCGCCGGCTACCGCCTGGTGGACAACCCCACCCCGGGAGCGCTGTCGCTCCGCGTCTCGATTACCGATCTCAAGCGCACACCGCGTGATCCGAGCGTCATGGAGTACATCCCGATCGGCTTCCTGGTCGGGCTCTCCCTGCACGCCACCGGTGTGCGCGACGAAACCCTCTACGTGTTCTTCCAGAGCGAGGTCAGCGATGGCCGCACGGGCGAAACCCTCGTCCGAGCCGTCGACCGCGCCAGCGGCAGGAACGTCGAGCAATCCGACAAGCCCGTCGTCGAGGACATCTATCCCGCCATGGATGCCGCGGCGCGGCAGATTCGCGAGCGCCTGGACAGGGAGTTCCAGCCGAAGGGATCGGCCTGATCCCCCCTCGTCCCTTTCACTTTCAACAAACCCCGCAGGAAGAAAAATGAAGTTCCGCAAGCAATTTGCAGCCACCCTACTTGCCCTGACCTCCCTGGGTGCCTTCGCCGATGACCGAGGACTCTATGTGGGCGGAGGTGTGACCCGCGTAGAAATCGACGACAACACCCTCGGCGACGATGACAACAGCTACAAGGCCTACGTCGGCTACCGCCTGAACCCATACCTGGCCGTGGAAGGCGCCTGGGTCGACCTGGGCAGTTTCGAAGGCAGCCGCGGCGACTTCGACGGTCACTCGCTCCAGGCCGCAGCCCACTTCGGCGTGCCGATCGGTGATCGCCTTCGCCTGTTCGCCAGTGCCGGCGTCCATGCCTGGGATGCCGAAGAAGACACCACTGGCGACAGCAGCGACCTGGATCTGACCTACGGCGTCGGGGTCGAACTGGACCTGTTCCGCAACATCGGCGTGCGCCTGGAGCAGGAAGTGCTGAAGGTCGGCGACATCGAGCTGGACCAGACCAGCGCCAGCGCCTACTTGCTGTTCTGATCGGCCCTGTCTGCGTTAGCTGTTGCCAATCCGCGTTCGCTAGCACGCTAGCGCCTACAAGGGATTCCACGCAGCTTACGCAGACATCACCTTCTGATTCCCTCGCGGCTCCTGCCCCGGCAGCGAGCCGCCCTCTTCCTCATCGATCTCCCGCCTCCCACGCCTCGCAGCAAAGCTGCATGACACAGGCGCCTCCGACTAGGTTTCCGCTGCATTCTTCCGCGTCAGATTGCACCGGGGCATACCCCGGCAGGATCAAAGCACCCGCGCCCGACTCAAGAGCCGGGCGCGGGGACGTACCGATCAATGGAAGGGGAAGACGTAGTTCATCCAGGACGCCATGCGCAGGAGGATCTTGCGCATCACCGCCACATGGTGGAAATGCTCGCTGTACAGCGCGGCCTGGCCATAGGAGCCACCGGGCATCAGCGTGGCGTACTGCGCGTAGTCGGGGTCGGTGATCTCGATGATCACCGGTACCCGCCCTGGCGGCGGCGAGCCACTGAAGCTGAGCAAGGTGCCGGAGGGCTGCACCTGACCTTCGCCGATCACCGCGATCACGTCCTTGACCTTGCCCTTGAATACGCGACCGGGAATGCCGTCGAAGGCCACTTCCGCCTCGTCGCCCGGGTTCAGGCGCAGTTGGCTGTTCTGCCGCATCCAGGCGGCGAAGTAATGCCCTTCATCCGGGATGAAGACCATGGACGGACGCAGCGGCAACTTGGTCGCCATCATCCCCGGACGCAACGACACATGGGTGACGAAACCTTTGCCGGGGGCACGCACCACGGTGTTGTCCAGCTCGAACAGAGCGACGTTCAGTTGCGCCTGCAAGTCTTCCACCCGCGCGGTGGTGAGGTCCACGTCGCGACGGTTGCCCACATTGCGCGCGGCCAGTTCCCGGGCGCGGGACTGGTCCGCGCGGGCCGATACCAACTGGGCCTTGAGCGACTTCACCCGGTTGTCGAACGGCGTCGGGTCGATGCGGAACAGCACATCCCCCTTCTCCAGCGGCTGGTTGGTCTTTACCGGCACCTCCACCACCTGACCGTTGACCGCCGGAATGACCGGCGTCGACACGAAATAGCTTCGCGCCACTTCGGAGTACGGGTGGTTGTAGTTCATCAGGAAGATCAGCGCACCGATCAGCACCACGCCACCCAGGGCGGCTGTGGGCACCGACCACTTGTTCAGCGGAATGCGGAAGATCTTGAAGATGGCGACGCAGATGGCCGTGTAGGTGAGGATCAGCAACAGGTCCATGTCAGGCCTCCTCTACTGCAGAGGCCGGGCGGGAGACGCTCGCCCCCTCCAGCCGTTCGAGGCGCTGGCGCATCTCGGCCAGTTGTTGCTCCAGCTCCGCCCTGGGGGCTCCAAAGCCCCAGCCACGATCCGTTCGGTACAACATCGCCCAGATCCACAGGAAGGGCCACAGTGCGTGGAGGGTGAACAGGCTCACCCAGCCGGCGGCATGGATAGCGTCCTGGTGCGGGTGGTTGCGCCGCTTGGCGATCCCGTAGGGAATGTCGTGAAGCACGATGATCCCGTAGAACAACACGATCACAACGAAGAACAGCACGCCTAGGGCGAAGTAATCGAGAAACCCATCACTGAGCATGTCATCACCTGATTGGCAGGGGGGGAAATCCGCGTCCGGCCGGGTGATGCCCGGCGTCGAACAAAATGCGGATTCGCGTCCAGGCCGCTCCGTAGCGCTCGATTCAGCGCGCGCGAAGGCGAACCGGCTGTTCGCCGGTTCCGGCCTGGTGGTTGATCGGGGGAGGCCTGTCAGGGCCTGAAGTGGCGTGCGTCTCGCGCCCAGTCATCGAGCACGGGCTTGAGGTCGTCCAGTATCAGAGGCGTCTTGCGGTTCTCCAGGCTCAATCCCTGGCCCTTGCGCACCATCCGGACAACGGGCTTGCCGCTGGCGGCGTCCACCGCCTCCAGCTCTGCGTAGAGGGTCACTTCCTGGTCACGGGTACCCGCGGCCGTGGTCGCGGCAGCGGCCAGCAGGGCAATCGGGATGACCTCGTAGGCCTTCAGGTGCTCGGTCGAGACCGCCACCGCGGAGATGGCCGGGCGCAGCACCAGGGTGTCCGCCTCGGGCTGCCCCACCAGACGCAACTTGCCCACCAGCTCGCGCTGCAGCGCGAGGCGCATGTAGGTGGCAATCTGGTCCAGGGTCTGCTGGCTCATCTTGTCGCTGGGTGCCTGGGCGGGATGGAACACCGGCTTCTCCACCAGGAGCGAACCATAGCGCTGCGGATCGAAATCCGGCGCCGTCCAGCGCAGCACCGGCTTGCCGCTGGCAGACATCGCTTCCTCGAGCTGCGAGTAATCCCCCAGGAAGCCCGAGTACTGCTCAGGCTGGGTGACGTTGCTTGCACAGCCACTGCCAAGCAGGACGATTCCAGCCAATGCAAATCCGAATAGCGGTTTCACCATAGAAGGCTCCATGAATGTCGGGGCGAACCGTGCAGGTTCTCCACCCCTTCCGACTGGCGGCAAAGACTAGGGACGGCCGCCCCCTACGGCTTCGCATTTCATGACAACTTCTTAGCATTTCATGACAGTGTGATGCCGTTCCTTGCAACAAAAGATGTCGTCATATCGCGAGCTACAGCGCCTGGACTGAACGGAATGAACCCGGCCCACAGGCGGTTCAGCGCGCCCCCGCCAGTTGCCACGCGTCGGGGGGGAAAACCTACGGCCGCTGGTGGTTATCGCCATCCGCAATAACCCGGCGCCAAATCATGCCTTTCCTTTATCAGCGGCTCATGACCCGCTGCGCCAACGGGAATTTTTTGCGGAATTCGACGACCGCCTGTTCGCCAGCGTCCCAACACCTGATACAAGAAGAGGCGAATCCCGGACGGGTTCGTACATCACCAGCACCCGCAGTACTTCTATGACAGGCAGCAATTCCGAAACGCCTTTCACGCTTTATCCGCCCCAGCTCGAACAGCCGGTGCAACTGACTCGCGCTGAATTACTCGCCTCCCTCGAAACCACCATGAATCGCCATCGCGGTGGACCGGTCTGGCTGTTCGCCTATGGCTCGCTGATCTGGCGTCCGGAATGCCCCACGGTGGAAACCCGCCGCGCGCGCGTGCATGGCTACCATCGTGGGCTCTATCTGTGGTCGCAGATCCACCGTGGCACGCCGCAAACCCCCGGCCTCGTGCTGGGTCTGGACCGCGGCGGCTCCTGCGCCGGCTTCGCCTACCGCCTGCCGGAGGAGCAACTGGAAGAGCATCTCTTCGCCTTGTGGCAGCGGGAAATGCCCGATGCGGCGTACCAGCCGAAGTGGCTGAGCTGCCAGCTGGAGCGTGGGCCCAAGGTGCAGGCCCTGGGCTTCGTGCTGCGACGCAATATTTCCTGCTACGCCGGCGCGCTGCCGGACCATGTGCTGCGCCAGGTGTTCGACAGTGCCAGCGGCCACTACGGCAGCACCCGCGACTACGTGGAGAAGACCGCGAACACCCTGCGCGCGCACGCCATGCCTGACCGCAAGTTGGAAGAAGCCCTGGTGCGTTGCTGCAAGCAGGGCGCGCTGAGTTTCAGCTGACGGCTCTGGAGTGCACTTTCCCAGTACGGTCGCGGCTCATCGCGACAATATCCCTACCTGCCAACACGAAAAATCGGACAGGGGTCATGCCTTGAAACCCTACAGGCCGACTGGGTAGCTTTTTCGCCCCTATTCCACCTACTGCACCCCGAGCGATCCAGCGCATGATGATTCCGCACCGTTTCCCCACCCTCGATGAATTCCCCGACGACGTGCTGGACGTCCGCGCCGACTCCAGCCCCGAGGCCTGCCGCCGCCTCGGCGACTATCGATTGGTGCAGGTGACCCGCCTCATCGAGCGACTGCGCATTGAGCAGGCGTCCGACAGTGCCGGCTACCTGAGCCGCGAAGCCGTGCTGTCGGGCATGGAGGCACTGCTGATGGATGCCCACCTGATGTATACGCGCGCGTATCGGCCGCCTTGTGGCAAGGCCTGAACCCTGGCCCCGATCCGAGGCCATTTGCCTGTTCACTCCACCCTGATTTCCACAACATCCCCCTCCAGGCGCACGGGCCAGACCCGCAGCTGCTGTTCCGGATACTCCAGGCAGGTGCCGTCTTCCAGGCGGTAGTGCTGTTTGTAAAGCGGTGAGGCGATCACCAGGTCGCCGCCCAGGTGACCGACGATGCCGCGGCCAATGACATTGGCGCCGGCCAGCGGGTCGTGGTTATCCACCGCGAAGAGCTGGCGCCCTTCCTCCCCTTCGGGCAGGTAGAAGAGCGCCACCTGGGCACCCTCCCACCAGGCCACCACGCCCGAATTGGGCACCAGGTCCTGGCGCGAGCAAACGCGCTGCCAGCTTTCCGATATGTCGATGCGTTGTGCGCTCTGCTGGGCCATCAGACCACCTCCTCGGCTACGGGAATAAGGGTGAGCTCAGCCGCCTTCGCCGGACGGATCTGCCCACGTTCGTTGACGAAATGGATATCCGGGTCACCACGGCCGTCGTTGACGAAGGTGCGGAAGCGCTTGAGCTTCTCCGGGTCCTTGATGGCGTTGGCCCACTCGCATTCGTAGCGATCCACCACCAGTTGCATCTGGGCTTCCAGCTCATCGCCCAGGCCGAGGCTGTCGTCGATGATCACCGCCTTGAGGTAATCCAGCCCGCCTTCCAGGCTCTCGCGCCAGACGGAGGTGCGCTGCAGCTTGTCGGCGGTGCGGATGTAGAGCATCAGGAAGCGGTCGATGTAGCGGATCAGGGTCTCGTCATCGAGGTCGGTGGCGAACAACTCGGCGTGGCGCGGGCGCATGCCGCCGTTGCCGCAGACGTAGAGGTTCCAGCCCTTCTCGGTGGCGATCACGCCCACGTCCTTGCTCTGTGCTTCGGCGCACTCGCGGGTGCAACCGCTGACCGCGAACTTGAGCTTGTGCGGCGAGCGCAGGCCCTTGTAGCGGTTCTCGATGTCCAGGGCCATTTTCACGCTGTCCTGCACGCCGTAGCGGCACCAGGTGCTGCCCACGCAGGACTTCACGGTACGGGTGGACTTGCCATAGGCATGGCCGGTCTCGAAACCGGCGGCGATCAGTTCGCCCCAGATGTCCGGCAGCTCGTGCAATTGGGCACCGAACAGGTCGATACGCTGGCCGCCGGTGATCTTGGTGTAGAGGTTGTACTTCTTCGCCACCTCGCCAATCGCGATCAGGCCTTCCGGGGTGATCTCGCCACCGGGGATGCGCGGCACCACCGAGTAGGTGCCGTTCTTCTGCATGTTGGCCATGAAGGTGTCGTTGGTGTCCTGCAGCGGCACCAGCCAGGGGTTCTGGATCGGACGGTTCCAGCAGGAGGCGAGGATGGAGCCGATGGCCGGCTTGCAGATTTCGCAGCCCACATGACCGCGACCGTGCTTGGCGAGCATTTCCTCGAAGGTCTCGATGCCTTCCACACGCACCAGGGCGTAGAGCTCCTGGCGGGTGTAGGCGAAGTGTTCGCAGAGGCTCTTGTCCACTGCCACGCCACGGGCGGACAGTTCGTGCTCCACCACCTGCTTGAGCAGCGCCGCGCACCCGCCGCAGCCGGTGGCCGCCTTGGTGCAGGCCTTGACCCCGGCGACGTCGGTGCAGCCAGCGTCGATGGCGGAGCAGATTGCCCCCTTGCTGACGTTGTGGCAGGAACAGACGGTGGCGGTGGCCGGCAGCGCATCGGCGCCCAGGGCCGGGGCGCCCTCGCCCGCCGGCAGGATCAGGCTGGCCGGATCGGCCGGCAGTTTGATGCCGTTCTGCACGTACTGCAGCAGGGTGTCGTAGTAGCTGTTGTCGCCCACCAGCACGGCCCCCAGGGCCTGCTTGCCATCAGCGGAAACCACCAGCCGGCGGTAACTGGAGGTGGCTTCGTCGATGAAGCGATAGCTGCGAGCCCCCGGCAATGCACCGTGGGCGTCGCCGATGGAGCCCACGTCCACGCCGAGCAGCTTCAGCTTGGTGGACATATCGGCGCCGATGAAGGGGTCGGCCTCCTCGCCACAGAGCTGCGCGGCGACGCTGCGGGCCATCTGGTAACCGGGAGCGACCAGGCCGAAGATGCTGCCGTTCCAGGCCGCGCACTCACCGATGGCATAGATGTTCGCGTCCGAGGTCAGGCACTGACCGTCGATGGCCACACCGCCACGCGCCCCCAGCTCCAGGCCGCTCTGGCGGGCCAGGGCGTCCTGCGGGCGGATGCCGGCGGAGAAGACGATCAGGTCGGTTTCGAGGAAATCCTCACCGGCGAAGTTCATCCGGTAGCGGTACTCCGCGCCGGCACTGATGGATTGGGTGGCCTTGGACAAGTGCACGCCCACGCCCAACGCCTCGATGCGCGCCTTGAGCGCCTGGCCGCCCTGGTCGTCCAGCTGCACCGGCATCAGGCGCGGGGCGAACTCCACCACATGGGCGTCGAGGCCGAGGGACTTCAGCGCATTGGCCGCTTCCAGGCCCAGCAGGCCGCCGCCCACCACCACGCCACGGCGTGCGTTGGCCGCCGCATCACGAATGGTGTCGAGGTCCGCCAGGGTGCGATAGACCAGCCGCGAGTTGCCCTCGGCACCCTCGATGGGCGGCACGAAGGGATAGGAACCGGTAGCCAGCACCAGCTTGTCGAAGGCCACGCAGCCGTTGGCGGTGATCACCTCGCGACGCTCTCGGTCGATCTCCAGTACCGGCACACCCAGATGCAGCGTCACGCCCGGAGTGCGGTAGAGGCTGGCCTCGCCCAGGGCCAGGGACTCGGCATCACGGCCACCGAAGTATTCGGACAGGTGAACACGGTCATAGGCGCGCAGCGGTTCCTCACTGAAGACCTCGATGCGATAGCGGTCCAGCGCGCCGCGTTCGATCAGTTGCTCGACGCAATGATGGCCGACCATGCCATTGCCGATGACGATCAGCGTTTGCACATCAGGAGTGGAAGCGACGTTGGAGTTCATAGGTAGCACCCGGCCCAAGCCAATCACGTTTTTCGGGGGCAAAAAAAAAGCGCCTGGGACTTATCGTCCCAGGCGCCTTTGCCTGTTCGTTCATGGGTGCCGCCGAGCCACACTGCCTGGCGCACCTGTCAAAACCTATCCACAATCTGCTGCGCGTCGGAACAACCGCGTTGAAAATGGCTTCGGACTGCTCATTTACAACTCGTAAACTCCGCGTCCTCAGCCATTCCCGCCTTGTTCTTCTCTAGCTCGCGAGATCGTGAACAGGCTTTGGCCCGGGAAGCGATCGCCATTGATCTGCCGGGCCACCCACCGCACTGTTCGTGGTGGGCCTGGTCCTGCCTATGCAGTGGCTGTGCCAGATTGTCGAAAGCGCGCTTCCCAACGCATCCAGAGCCAGGTCCAGCACCAGTAATGGCGCGCCCTGCAGCGATTCGTGCAGCCGCCATTCCCGGCTGCAGCGACGCTCGTGACGAGCGCCCGCCAAGGAACCAAAACGGTGCGACAACACGCATCACGCCCCATCCTGAAGCCAGCCAACACCGCTCGAACTCCACCTGATAAATGCCTGCAGGGGCCGCCACGCAAAGCCTTGGCGAGGATTGCAGCGGACTTGGCATGTGCCTTGCGATAGCCCCGCCAAGGCAATCAATGCCGATTGCCCTACCCCACGACAAAGGCGCCGTGTCTCCCCCGTTTCGACGGTGGGTGGCATGGCGCTTTTTCGTTTCCGCGCAAGGTACGGATATGGCGAACAAGACAGTGCGAAGCGTGTGTCCCTATTGCGGCGTCGGCTGCGGCATCGTCATGGAGGTCGCGAACAACCGCGTGGTCAAGGTGACGGGCGACAAGAACCACCCAAGCAACTTTGGCCGCCTCTGCACCAAGGGCAATACCTGCGCCCAACCGCTCACCGGCTCCGGCCGCATGGAGCACGCCTACCTGCGCCACGAGCGCAGTCGCGACCCGGTGCGCACCGGCATCGACGAGGCGATCCAGGACACCGCCAGCCGGCTGCGCGCGCTGCTCGACACTCAGGGTCCTGACGCCATTTCCTTCTATGTATCCGGGCAGATGTCCCTGGAGGCGCAGTACCTGGCCAACAAGCTGGCAAAGGGGTTCATCCGCACCCGTCACGTCGAATCCAATTCGCGGCTGTGCATGGCCAGTGCCGGCAGCGGCTACAAGCTCTCCCTCGGCTCGGACGGCCCGCCCGGCTCCTACCGGGACCTCGACACGGCCGACCTGTTCCTGGTGACCGGCGCCAACATGGCCGACTGCCACCCGATCCTTTTCCTGCGCATGATGGACCGGGTCAAGGCCGGGGCGAAGCTGATCGTGGTCGACCCGCGTCGCACCGCCACCGCCGACAAAGCCAGCCTCTACCTGCCGATCAAGCCCGGCACCGACCTCGCCTTGCTCAACGGCCTGCTCCATCTGTTGCACAAGAACGGCCACACCGACCCGGCCTTCATCGCCGCCCACACCCAGGGCTGGGAGGCCATGCCGGCCTTCCTCGAGGACTACGCACCGGAGCGTGTCGCCGCCATCACCGGCCTGCCTGAAGCCGACATCCGCAAAGCCGCCCAATGGATCGGCGAATCCAAAGAGTGGATGAGCTGCTGGACCATGGGCCTCAACCAGAGCACCCACGGCACCTGGAACACCAACGCCCTGTGCAACCTGCACCTGGCCACCGGCGCCATCTGCCGACCCGGTAGCGGCCCCTTCTCCCTTACCGGCCAGCCCAACGCCATGGGCGGTCGCGAGATGGGCTACATGGGCCCCGGCCTGCCTGGCCAGCGTTCGCTGCTGGTGGAGGCCGACCGCCAGTTCATCGAAGACCTGTGGCAACTGCCGCGCGGCCACCTGCGCCAGGACGGCGGCAACGGCACCGTGGCCATGTTCGAGGCCATGCGCGCTGGCGATATCAAAGCCTGCTGGATCATCTGCACCAACCCGGTCGCCACCGTGCCCAACCGCCGCCAGGCGATCGAGGGGCTGCAGAATGCCGAACTGGTGATCACCCAGGACGCCTTCCTCGACACCGAGACCAACCGCTACGCCGACATCCTCCTGCCCGGCGCACTCTGGGCCGAGGCCGAAGGCGTGATGATCAACTCCGAGCGCAACCTGACCCTCACCCAGAAGGCCGTGGACGCGCCCGGCGACAGCCTGCCGGACTGGCAGATCATCGCCCGCGTCGCCTGCGCGATGGGGTTCGCCGAGGCCTTCGACTACGCGTCCGCCGCCGAGGTGTTCGAAGAAATCAAACTCGCCTGGAACCCCAAGACCGGCTACGACATCCGCGGCGCCAGCTACGAGCTGTTGCGCCAGGGTCCGCAACAATGGCCCTGCGCGCCCGGCTCGAAGGCCAACGCGCGCAACCCGATCCGTTACTTCAACGACGGGGTGAGCCAGGCAATGAAGATCGGTGCCGACGGCACACGCCCGGCCATCGCCTTCGCCACCGACAACGGCAAGGGCAGGTTCTTCGCCCGGCCGCACATGGACCCGGCGGAACTGCCTGACGACGCCTTCCCCCTGGTGCTCAACACCGGCCGCGTGCAGCACCAGTGGCACACCCTGACCAAGACCGGTCAGGTGGCCACCCTGAACAAGCTCAACCCCGGCACCTTCCTGGAAATCCACCCGAGTGACGCCAGCCGCCTCGGTATCGCCGACAAAAGCCAGGTAGAAGTGCGCTCGCGCCGTGGCCGCGCCGTGCTGCCGGCCGTGGTCACCGACCGCGTGCAACCGGGCAACTGCTTCGCGCCCTTCCACTGGAACGACCGCTATGGCGAAGACCTGGCAATCAACGCCGTGACCAGTGATGCCATCGACCCCATTTCGCTGCAGCCGGAGTTCAAATACAGCGCCGTCGCCCTGGCGCCGGTCGCCCCGGCCAGCCCCCCGCTCATCCCCTTGGTAGAAGTCGAGCCGGTCGCGGTCAGCGCCGCTGCCGGTTTTCCGGAGGAACTCGCCGACATGCCGATCAATGCCTTCGCCCGTCTGCTGAACCTCGACGCCAGAGCCGACCTCAGCCTGGCGCCCACCGAGCAACGCTACCTGCAGGGCTACCTGCTCGGCCTGCGCAGCGAGGAAAGCCGCAAGCAAGGTGGCGTGCCCACCCTGCCGGCCAGCGCACCGCTGGCCCCGGAAACCCGCCTGCTGCTGGACGGCATGCTCGCAGGGCTGTTCTCCCGCAGCTGGGAAGCGCCTACGGCCGTCACGAACCCAACGCCGTCGGCGGGGAATTCACTGCTGGTGCTCTGGTGCTCGCAGACCGGCAATGCGGAAAGCTTCGCCACCGCCTGTGCCGACGCACTGAAACGCGAGGGCCATGCGGTAAAGGTGCACTGCATGGACGCCATCCAGCCCGCCGAGCTGGCCAGCGCCGACACCGCCCTGCTGATCGCCAGCACCTTCGGCGACGGCGATCCGTCTGACAACGGTGCGTCGCTCTGGAGCGCGCTGAACGCGGACAGCGCCCCCTCCCTCAGCGGCCTGGACTTCGCCGTGCTGGCCATGGGCGACTCCAACTACGACCAGTTCTGCGGTTTCGGCCGCAAGCTCGATGCCCGCCTGGAAGCCCTCGGTGCGCGCCGCCTGGTGCCACGCGTGGACTGCGAGCCGGAGTACGAAGAACCGGCGCGCGCCTGGCTGGCCGCCGTCCGCGGTGCCCTGGCCAGTACAACGGTTCCGCTGCCGGTGCTGGAAACCGCTGGTGCGCCCGCCGAGGACGCAGCGCCACCGCTGTACAGCCGTCAGCGCCCTCTGGCCAGCCGGCTGCTACGCAACCCCGTGCTGAATGCGCCCGGTTCCAGCAAGGAGACCCGGCAGGTCGTCCTCGACCTCAAGGGCAGCGGCCTCGACTACCGGGCCGGCGATGCATTGGGCGTGTGGCCGAGCAACTGTCCGTCGCTGGTGAACGAGGTCCTCAGCGCACTGGATCTGGACGGCGATCAGTTGGTCGAGGTGAAAGACCTGGGTGTCCTGCCGCTGGCAAAGGCACTGGGCCGACATTTCGAGATCGCCAAGGTCACCCCTGATCTGCTGCGCTTCATTGCCGAACGCTCTGGCAGCGCGGCGCTGGCACGCCTGCTGGAACCGGCGAACAAGGCCGAACTGGAGGATTGGCTCTGGGGCAAACAGCTGGCCGACCTGCTGCGCACCTGCCCCATCCAGATCAACGCGGACGAGCTGCTGGACCGGTTGAAGCGCCTTCAACCTCGCCTCTATTCCATTGCCTCCAGCCCCCTGGCGACCCCGGACGAGGTGCACCTGACCGTGTCCACCGTCCGTTATCAATGCGAGGGCCAAAACCGTGCCGGCGTCTGCTCGGCGTTCCTCGCCGACCGTGCCGGCCGTGGCGAGGTGTCGATCTTCATCCAGAAGGCGGCCCACTTCCGCGTACCGGCCGATCCGGAGCGGCCGATGATCATGGTCGGCCCCGGCACCGGTATCGCCCCCTTCCGCGCCTTCCTGCAGGAACGTGAGGCCCTCGGTGCCAAGGGCCGCAACTGGCTGTTCTTCGGCGAACAGCGGGAAGCGACCGACTTCTACTACCGCGACGAACTGCATGCCTGGCAGGCCAGCGGCCACCTGCATCGCCTGGATACCGCCTTCTCCCGCGACCAGGCGGAAAAGGTGTATGTGCAGCAACGCATGCTCGAACAGGGTGCCGAGCTCTGGCGCTGGCTGGAGGACGGCGCACACTTCTACGTCTGTGGCGACGCCAGCCGCATGGCCAAGGATGTGGACGCCGCACTCAAGGCGGTGGTGCGCGAGCATGGTGGCCTCAGCGCAGCGGATGCCGAGACCTATGTCAGCAACATGGCGCGGGAGAAGCGCTATGTGAGGGATGTGTATTGAGGACGAATGAATTGGCTATGTCTGCAGTACGTCTTGTAGGCAGCTGCATTGCCCGTAGGAGCTGGCTTGCCAGCGAATGGCGGCGTTTCGCTGGCAAGCCAGCTCCTACAAGGCTCTTGGCCCGATGGTCAATCTCTCGCAACAGCTAACGCAGACATAGCGAATGAATTCGCCCTTACAGGAGCGCGCCCAGCACTTCCTCAGTGGTGAGGATCGCATGGGCATAAGTCGGCCCGTTCAGCTCATGGGCCGCGTGCATGGCCTCAGGCGAGAAAGCCGCCGTGGCATCGGTCACCAGCGTCACGTGGTAACCCAACTCTGCGGCGAAACGCCCGGTGGATTCGATGCAGGTATTGGCGAGCATCCCGATCAGGATCACCTGCTGCACGCCGTGCTGCTTGAGCTGGTAGTCCAGGTCGGTATTGGCGAAACCACTACCGCCCCAGTGCTCCTGGATCATCACGTCCTGCTCCATCGGCTGGAAATCAGGGTGCCATTCCCCACCCCAACTGCCCGCAGCGAACACCTGGGCGCGGCTGGCACCCAATTGGTAGGGGCTGGGGTGCTTCCAGGTCTTGAAGTCGTTCGGCCGCGCGCGATGGTGTGGCACATAGAAAACCTGAATCCCTGCCTTGCGCGCTGCTGCCAGCACCCGGCGCAGGTTATCCAGCGTGCCCACGGCGTCGGCGACCGGTTTGGCCAGGCCATTGAGCTTGCCGCCTTCACTCAGGAAATCGTTATACGGGTCCACCAGCAGCAGGCCGCTGCTCTCGCGTGGGTAGGTCATGACGCTGCCTCGGCACAATCAGTAACCTGAGCCAGTGTAGATAGCCCCTGACCAAATCGCTCTGCGTGCACAGAGAATGCGGCACTTTTGGTCGATCTCATGGGAGAGATCTGGCCAGAAGACGGATAGAGAGTCAGCGAGAAGCAGAATCTCGAATTCAGTTCGGGTCCTGCAGAGCCTTCACAGATTGAATCGGGAGTCGTCGCGCTGGAAATGCAGAAGCGACCCCTTGAAGGCTTCGCCATTGCCCAGAAGGCAGTTCATTTTGCTGGTGCTCGACACATAGTCGAGCTCGACCATTTCCCGACAGAAGCTGGACCGGTTCGAGCGATTGGGGTCGACGATGTAGACGTCCACCGTATCGGCCGAGTGCCGGTCGATGAAATCTGCGAGCAGCGCCGGCTGGCCACGCTCATAGATGAGGTCACTACCGATGATCATGTCGAACACGCCCAACCCATCTTCGAGGTCGGACCAGTCCGCCGCCTGGTACTTGAGGGGGCCGAGATCGTTCAGGCGCAAATTTTCTTTCAGGAAATCGGGGATCAGCGGGTGATAGTCGCTGGCGGTGATATCGCCACCCCGGCGATGTACTACAAGGCTGGCCAGAGCCAGGCCGGCCCCCACTTCGAGGATGCGTTTGCCTTCCAGGTCCATCGTGAGCATCGCCAGCGCAAGGACCTGCCCGGATGGCCAGACCTGGCCAAACAGCGGCCAGCTTTCGGGCGATATGCCCAAGTTCTCTGCCACCATTCCAGGATCGTGATATTGCTGGTGATCAAGCAACGAGCGGATATGAAAGTCCATATCGCCCACGGATATATCTTGATACCTGACCTCATAGCCTGGCATGCGGAACTCCCTATTCAGTGAGTGTTGCCGCCAGATGCGCAGCACTGGATAGTTAATTGGTAACTATCGACAGTACATGGAGGCAAAGCGAAGTAAGTTCCTGCTGCCAATTCACAAGCCAGCGAAACTATTGGAATTTTTTGGAGCAGAAATAGAAAAGCCCCGTATAACGGGGCTTTTCGAGGCGGTAAAGTATCAGACTACCTGAACTTTATCCGCTTGCAGGCCTTTCTGGCCACGTACGACTTCGAAAGTCACTTGCTGGCCTTCGCTCAGGCTCTTGAAGCCAGTGCTTTCGATCGAACGGTAGTGAACGAACAGATCAGCGCCTTCTGCGGGGGTGATGAAGCCGAAGCCTTTTTCATCGTTGAACCACTTGACGGTGCCGGATTGACGATTGGACATTTCATAACTCCAAGATAAAAATAAATAACCCTGATAAAAACTCAGGAAATTACTGAAGTGCTAAAGCTGTAACGAATCGAGGAGATGAAATAACTTCAATCAGAACATCGAACCAAGTATCGCAGAGACAATCGCAGAGCAGTGGACGCGACTATACGCGGTTCGATCAGGATGTACAGGTTTATTTTCAGGCACATTAATTGCGCCGGTGAATACGCTTGGCATTCATGCGCTTAGGCGCCGAATGCAGAAATTTCCGCAGGCGGGATGCCAGAAAGCCACCAGCCCCCCGCCGCGATTCATTCATCACACCGTCCGCATCAGTTCCAGTATCTGGGCGTGCAGGCGCGGGTCGCCGCAGGCGATGACATCGCCGCCGTGCTGTGCGTCGCCACCATCCCAACGGGTCACCACACCGCCCGCGCCCTCGATGATCGGTATCAGCGCCTGGATGTCGTAGGGCTTGAGACCCGGATCGAGCACGACGTCCACCAGCCCCAGGGCGAGCATGCAGTAGGCGTAGCAATCGCCGCTGTAGCGCACCAGCCGCACGTCGTTCGAGAGCTGCTTGAACAGGTCGCTGTAAGGCGGCTGCTGGAAATGCTCGGGGCTGGTGACCATCAGGGTCGCATCGGCCAACCGGCTGCAGGCACGGGTCTGGATCGGGCGGCCGTTGAGCGAGGCGCTGCTGCCGTCGCCGACGAAGCGCTCACGGGTAAAGGGCTGGTCCATCATGCCCAGCGCCGGGCGGGTGCCGTCGTTGAGGGCGATCAGGGTGCCCCAGAGCGGAATGCCACTGATAAAGGAGCGGGTACCGTCCACCGGGTCCAGTACCCAGGTCCAGGGTTCCTCGCCCGCGATGTTCTCCTCCTCCTCGCCCAGCACGCCATGGCCGGGATAGCGCTCGCCGATCAGCGCACGCATGGCCCGCTCGGCGCCCTTGTCGGCCAGGGTCACGGGGTCGAAGCGCTCGGCCTCCTTGTTCTCCACCTCCAGAGGCAGGCGAAAGTAGGTCAGGGTCACCCGGGCCGCCGCATCAGCCAGCTCTTCAGCGAACTCCAGGTACTCGGGAGGGAGGGTTTGATCGTTCATGGGGACTCCGTTTCGGGCGAATCAGCAGGTTTCCAGCATAGGTCAGGCGCCCAGGCTTCCGGCGAAGCGCCGGTCCAGCCGTTCGCGCTGGAAATGCTCGGTGAGAAAGTCGATGAAGGCGCGGGTCTTGGCCGGCAGCAGGCTGCGGCTGGGGTAATAGAGAGCAATGGTACCGGCATCGGCGTACCACTGGGGCAATAGTCGCACCAGTTCGCCTCGCTCCAGCCAGGGCAGCACGTCGGGTACCGCCAGCAAGGCCACGCCGAGGCCCAACAGCGCCGCTTCGCGCATGGCCGCGGGGTCGTTGAGCATGAGGGTCTCGGCCAGTGGCGCGGCCACTTCGTTGCCGGCGGCGTCACGCAGGCTCCAGTGGCGCATCCGGCCGGTGCGGGAGGAGCGCATGACGATGCCGTCGAAGTCGATCAGCCCGGCCGGATCGGTGGGCAGGGTGCGGTCCGCCAGATAGGCCGGCGCCGCCACTGCGATGATGTGAGCCGGCGCCAATGGCCGCGCCACCACGCCCTGGGCCAGTTCGAAACCGCCGCCGATGGCCAGGTCATAGCCTTCGGCAATCAGGTCCACCGGGCGGTTTTCCAGGTGCCACTCCGGACGCACCTGGGGGTAGCGGGCCCGGAAGGCCGGCAGCAAGGGCAGGATGTGAGTCATGCCGAAGCTCGGCGCCATGCTCAGCTTGAGTATCCCGGAAGGCTCGCCCTGATCGTTGCCCACCGCTGCAATGGCCGACTGCAGGGCCTCCAGGTTTCCGCCGATGGCCTGGAGGAAGCGTTCACCGGCTTCGGTCAGGGTGATCTTGCGGGTGGAGCGCTGGAACAGGCGCACGCCGAGGTTGCGCTCGAGCATGGCAACGTTGCGGCTGACAGCGGCCGGCGTCAGGGCGAGGCGACGCGCGGCGGCGGAGAAGCTGCCGGTCTCGGCGCTGCGCACGAAGGACTCCAGGTTGGCGAGGGTTTCCATCGGCCGACCTTATATCAATGCTTGAAAATCATTCAAGGCATTACCCACTAATCAATGATCAATCCGGAGGGGATAGTGGACTCACTCCCACCCCACCC
>NZ_SCOK01000052.1:0-36320 GCF_005502555.1 Pseudomonas sp. D(2018) | reverse complement strand
CGTTAAGCCCGCATACGTACCTTGCATTCTGCGCCGAAACGCGCAGATAGCCGACGAACACGCTAACTAAGTACGTTAAGCGGACGCACACGCCAAGCGGGCTAACTGAGGCATGGTGTTCTGCGATAATTAAAGCTGCATGGCCGCTTCTGGCCGATTCTGTTGGAAAAGTCCCACAGCGATTTTTGCCCACGAAATAGCCTTGGCTACGCTGAAATCTGGCCCGCTCAGAAGGTGGAACTGCCTCGGAATTCACGTAGCAACGCCAAAATCGAGTGATTTTTGAGCTGCCGAGATGCAGCTCTCTCAGAAACCGACTTTTTTAACACAATCGGCCGAAAGAAGCCCGCCGAAAGCCGCTCCTCCTGACCCAAACCGCCTACTCACGTTCTCACTAAACAATTGCCCCCTCATTTCCCCTGCTCATACCGCTCCAGGGTTTCCCGGGCGATCTGCCGGCCGAGCTGGATCAGTTCCGGCGCTTTGTAGAACTCGAAGAAGCGGCACACGCGCTTGGGCACGTTGATGAGGATGTCCGGCGGGTAGCCGGCGATCTTGTATTGGGCGAGTGAGGTTTGCATGACCTCGAAGCTCTGGTTCACCAGGTCCAGCAGGGAAGCGGGGCCGACGCTGGCAATGACTTCCGACCCGCTGGCGGATCGGGGGGCGCCGTGGGTTTCCGGGGCGGCGGCGGGTTGCTGCATTTGCGGTGCGGCGTTCTCCAGCCAGGGGTTGCCGCCGGGCAGGCTCTCCGGGTCGAGTATGTCGTGGGGTTCGAAACCGCTGCGTTTGAGGAAGGGCAGCCGCGAGCCCAAAGAGGCCATCAGCAGGTCGATGCGGCTCTTGATCGCCGGTGGGCGCTCGATCACCGGAAGCTGGTAGTCGCGCTGGGTGGTGGCGTTGAGGTTGACGGCGATGATCAGGTCGCAGTGGCTGGACACCACCGGGATGATGGGCAGCGGGTTCAGCAGACCGCCGTCCACCAGCATGCGGCTGCCCTGGACCACCGGCGTGAACAGGCTGGGTATGGCGGCCGAGGCGCGCATGGCCTGGTGCAGGCAGCCTTCCTGGAACCAGATTTCCTGTTGGTTGGTGAGGTCGGTGGCGACCGCCGTGTAGGGGATGGACAGGTCTTCGATGTTGATTTCGCCAACGATGTCGCGGATGCGCCCAAAGACTTTCTCGCCACGGATGGCGCCCAGGCGGAAGCTCACATCCAGAAGGCGCAGTACATCGAGGTAGTCCAGGCTTTCGGTCCAGTCGCGGTAGTGGTTCAGCTTGCCGGCGGCGTAGATGCCACCCACCACGGCGCCCATGGAGCAGCCGGCAATGCAGGCGATTTCATAACCGCGCGCTTCAATTTCTTCTATCACGCCGATGTGCGCATAGCCGCGCGCACCCCCTGACCCCAGCACCAGTGCCACGCGTTTGTTCATTCGGAATTCCCCCACCAACAGTGTTTCGACGATACGCCCGTGGCGGGGCGTCGCCAAGGCGCTCTGCAAACCTGCCAGGGCTAGTACACGAAGTTGAATGTTGTGAGTATCGGACCGTCTATCGAGACACTAGACTCTGCCGATCTTCACCACAGGAGTTGTATAGATGAAAGCCTGGATCAGCCTGCCTTTGATCGCCTTGTTGCTCGTCGGTTGCGCCGGCAAGACAGCTTTTCGCACGAGCTGCGCTTCAGAGCTCGATGCCGCCTGGAAGGAGCTGGACCTGGCCAAGGCCGAAGGTTTCTCCGGCACCGTGAGTTACTCCAAGGCGCTGAGCCTGCTCACCGCGGCCAAGACCCAGCAGCAGTTCGAAGCCTTCGAGGGCTGCACCAGCAAGGCCGAGAAGGCCCGCTTCTATATTCGCGAATCGCGTGCCGGCCGCTGACTCTCGAGCCGGTACTGACCCGGCGTGATTCCCTTCCAGCGCTTGAAGGCATGGATGAAGTTCGACACTTCGCCATAGCCCAGGCGCTCGGCAATTTCCTCCAGGCGCAAGGCGGTCGAGCTCAGCAGCTCTTCCGCCAGCGTCTCCAGCACTTCCTCCTGCAACTGTCGGAAGCTGGTGTCTTCGGCCGCCAGCTTGCGGCGCAAGGTGCGTGACGTCATATGCAGCGCCTGCGCCAGGCGTTCCATGTCTGGCAGCTGTCCCGGCCTGGCCAGCAGCAGGTCGCGGATGCGCCCGGCAAAGCCGGTGCGCGCCCGACGGCGGGCCAGGATGATCTTGCACTGCGCCTCGCAATGCTGCGCCACCTGCGGGTTGGCGCCGGGCAGGGGAAGGTCGAGCAGGGCGCGGGGAAAGACGATGCAGTTGCGGCTGGCACCGAATTGGGGCGTCACCCCCAGCAGTTCACGCCAGGGCGTGACGTCGGCGGGCTCGGGAATGCGGAAGCTGGCCCGGCGCACCGCAAGCGGGGCGTTGACCAGGTCGTGGTACACGCTGAGCGCACCGGAAACATCCCGCTCCAGCAGGAAGCCGCGCAGGTCGTCCGGCAGGTCCTGCTCTTCCAGGGTCAGCCAGGCGTCGTCGCCCTGTTCCTCCAGGTGCATGCTGTGGAAGGCGTAGGTCAGGTCCAGGTAGCGCAGGCCCAGTTGCACGGCGCTGCGAAAGGTGGCGCTGCTGAGCAGGGCGAAGCCCCAGATGCCGTAGGTGTTGAGGCGATAGCGCCGCCCGGCCTGCAGGCCCATGCCGGGATGCTGGCCGAGGTGTCGGGCGAGGTTGCGCAGCAGTTCGAGCTCCTGACTGGCGACGACCTCCGCACCGGGATCGCCGAGCAGGCACCAGTCCAGCCCGGTTCCGGCCAGGCATTGTTCCAGGGTGAGGCCCTGGTCGAGACCGAACTGGGTCATCAATTGCACGCTGATGGCGCTGCGGCGGGGTGGTCGGGGTGTGGGGCTGGGCATCGAGGCTTTGCTCTGGGTTGTCCGAAATTCACAATTTACTGTCCGACTATGCCATAACGCGCCGATTTACGCCGAACTAGCATGCTTCCATCACGCAGGCCCCGTGCCGGCGTGTCACTACCAATGGGAGATAACAATGACCAACAGTTCCCAGCCCGGTGCGCCCCTGCACGTGCTGATCATTGGCGCCGGCTTCGGCGGCCTGGGCCTGGCCATCCAGTTGCAGAAGGCGGGCATCCAGGACTTCCTGATCCTGGAGAAGGGCAGCGAAGTCGGCGGCACCTGGCGTGACAACAGCTACCCCGGGGCGGCCTGCGATGTGCCCTCGCACCTCTATTCCTTTTCCTTCGAGCCCAAGACCGACTGGTCGCGCAAGTACGCGCCCCAGCCGGAGATTTTTGCCTACCAGCGTCATTGCGCCGACAAGTACGGGCTGCACCGGCATATTCGTTTCGGTTGCGAGGTGGCGGGTGCGGAGTTCGATGAAGCCAGCGGCACCTGGCAGGTGCAGACCCGCACGGGCGAACGCTTCCACGCCCGGGCGCTGGTCAGTGCCTGTGGCCAGCTGAACCGCCCGGCCTGGCCGCGCATTCCCGGCCTGGACGGGTTCAAGGGCGAGCTGTTCCATTCGGCTCGCTGGAACCACGGCTACCCGTTGGAGGGGAAGCGGGTGGCGGTGATCGGCACGGGCGCCAGCGCCATCCAGTTCGTTCCGCAGATTGCCCCGAAGGTGGCACAGCTCACGCTGTTCCAGCGCTCGGCGGCTTATGTGATTCCAAAGTCGGACCGTGCCTACCAGCCCTGGGAGCTGGCGCTGATGCGGCGCCTGCCCGGGTTGCAGAAAGTCGACCGGATGCTCAAGTACATCCAGCATGAGTCGCGGGTGCTGGCGTTCTCGGTGTTCCCATCGTTGATGAAGCTGATGCAGTTCCGCTTCCGCCGACACCTGGCACGCGGCATCACCGACCCGGCATTGCGCCAGCGTCTGGTGCCGGACTACCCGCTGGGCTGCAAGCGCATCCTGATCTCCAACGATTTCTATCCCGCCCTGGCGCGATCCAATGTCGAGGTGATCAATACGGGCATCCGCGAGGTGACGGAGCGTGCGGTGGTCACCGATGACGGCCAGCATCACGAGGTGGACGCCATCATCCTCGGCACCGGCTTCACCGCCACGGATTTCCTCGCCCCCATGAGCATCCGCGGGCTGGGTGGGCGCGACCTGAACCAGGCCTGGCGTGAGGGCGCGGAGGCCTATCTGGGCGTCAGCGTCAGCGGCTTCCCGAATCTCTTCATCCTCTACGGACCCAATACCAACCTGGGGCACAACTCCATCATCTACATGCTGGAAAGCCAGTTCCGCTACGTACTCGACGGAATCCGTGCGCTGAGCGGTTTACGCTACCTCGACCTCAAGCCCGAGGTGCAACGCCATTTCAACCTGCGGCTGCAGCAGGATGTGCGTCACACCATCTGGGAGCAGGGCTGCAACAGTTGGTACAAGACCGCTGACGGCCGCAACACCAACAACTGGCCGGGATTCACCTTCAGCTACCGTCAACAGACTCGTCGCCTGGAACTGAATCACTATGAATGCACCCGTTGAATTCACTGCTCCCGAGCCCGGTCAGCCGCTGCTGCGGGCGACCCTGCGCGGTGCCCTGAGCCTGCTGTTCCGTGGCCTGATGCGGCCACCCATGCCGGTGGCGTTGCAGCGCCTGGTGCTGCGCTTTCTCACTGCCAGCACCCTGGCGCCCCGGGGCGTGGTGCGCGAAGGCGGGCAATTGGGCGGTCGCCCCTGCGAGTGGCACCGGCCCCAGGGCGGCAGCCACGTGGTGCTGCTTTACCTGCATGGTGGGGCCTTTATCACCGGCTCGCCTGCCACTCACCGGGCGATCACCGCCAGCCTGGCCAAGCGGGCCGGTGTGGCGGTGTGTGCGCTGGATTATCGGCTGGCACCGGAGCATCCCTTTCCCGCGGGGCGGGAGGATGCCGTGGCGGCCTACCGCGAGCTGCTGGAAGCGGGCTATCCGGCTTCGCGCATTGTCATTGGCGGCGATTCGGCGGGGGGGAACCTGACGCTCCTCTGTGCATTGGAGATACAGCGCCAAAACCTGCCCCAGCCGGCAGGGCTGGTCTGCTTCTCGCCGGCCACGGACCTCAGCGGCACGGCGCAGCACACTCCACCGGCCGGCGACCCGCTGATCCACCCGGCGTGGGTGGAGCAGGCGATGGACCTTTATTGCCCGCCCGGAATGGATCGCCGCGACCCGGCCCTGTCGCCAGTGTTCGCCGATCTCTCGGGGCTGCCGCCCATGCTGGTGCAGGTGGCCGAGGACGAAATCCTGCGCGATGACAGCCTGCGTCTGGCCAGACGGGTGCGTGAGGTCGGGGGCTGGGTGCGGTTGGAGCGTTATCCCGGCCTCTGGCATGTGTTCCAGGCTCACACCGGGGTGCTGCGCACGGCCGACCAGGCCCTGGCCAGTGCTGCGGACTTCATCTGCAAGCATGTCGAGGCGGAGGCCTGAGATGGACAACATCCTGATTACCGGCGCTGCGTCCGGCATTGGCGCGGCGACCGCGCGGCTGTTCCATGAACGGGGCTGGCAAGTGGGGCTGATCGACCGGGACGCCGCGGCGCTGGCCACCCAGGCGGCTGCCCTGGGCGGTGCCTGGCACCAGGCCCTGGATGTGACCGACCTGGCGGCCGTCGAAGCCGCGCTGGCGGACTTTTGTGGCTGCCACGCGGGGCAGTTGCGCCTGCTGTTCAATTGCGCAGGTGTGCTGCGCTTCGGCCATTTCGAGGAGATCGACATGGCCGAGCATGCGCGCATCCTCACGATCAACGTGCTGGGGCTCGTGCAGGTCACCCACGCGGCCTTTCCCTACCTCAAGGCCACCCGTGGCGCCCAGGTGATCAACATGGGGTCGGCTTCGGGCGTCTATGGCACGCCGCACATGGCCAGCTATTCGGCCTCCAAGTTCGCGGTGCGCGGCTTCACCGAGGCCCTGGAACTGGAGTGGCGCCGCCACGGCATCCGCGTCGGCGACCTGATGCCACCCTTCGTGCGCACGCCGATGGTCAGCAGCCAGGGTTTCGAGCCGCCGGTGCTGCGGCGCCTGGGGGTGAACCTGGACGCCGAGGACATCGCCCAGGCCGCCTGGCAGCAGGCCCAGGGTGCAGCGGTGCATCGGCCGGTGAGCTGGCTGTTCCGCCTGATGTACGGCGCGGGGCAGGTTTCGCCGGCCTGGGTGAACAGGGGGATCATGAAGCTGTTGAGCGGGGCGTGATGGATACAGGTGGCCGAGCGCAGGGCCAATTTGTTGACAGAGGAAGCCTGGACGCCGCCTGTCGCCACTTTTGTGACAATTTGTCCTGCTTTTCGGCAGACCGGCCGTGGTGGCGCTACCCTGCAAAATGAAAGCTGAAACAATCACTCGATGAGTGAGTCAGTGGCCAGGTCCGCGCGGGGCCTGGCCAGGGTCTGGCGCTGTGTCTGCAGAGTCGGCCCGGGGGCGGCACTGCGTGGTGCCGCGAGGCCGATTCCACCGGCTTCTCGGATTAGCGGAAAAGCGAAAAAGCGGAACTCTCATCCATCGCTAAGAGGAGGTCGTTTCATGAGCACAGCCTTCCACGATGATGTCAGCAGTAGTCTGTTGCGCCGCATGAAAGAAGGCGGTTTCGATTTTGCCCGTGTCCATCCGATCGAGTTTTACGCCATCTTCCCCGACGAGGACCGGGCGCGACTGGCGGCGAAGAATTTTCGTGGTGAGTCCTTGAATGCCCAGGTATCGGTACGCGCCGACGGGGTCTGGCACCTGCAGGTGAGCAAGGTGATGTACGCCACCCACACGGGAATCGGTGATTTCGAGCACGATCTGGAGGCCCTGGTGGTCCCGCTCGGCGGTGTGCTCGATGGCTGGGGCGTGACCCAGGAAGTGGGCGTCACGCGACCTTGAAGCCAGCCCGGTTCGTGGCGGTCAATTCGCTGCGAACCGGGCATTCCGGACAATTCTTCGGCTGGTTTTCCTTCCCCCCTCTGGCTCGCGTATTTCCTGCAAAAACATACACTTCCATTACTCGACCTCGGCATGGCCTTTGCCTCAGACTCCGCCAACGGAGGGGACCCCATGACCGACATCCTGATTCTTACCCACGCGGATTTCTGCCCACCCGGCCACCTGGCCACCGTCCTGGACCGAGAGCAGCGCGACTTCACCGTATTGCGCACGGACCTGGGCGAACTGGATGGCTACGACCTGGACCGGCCCAAGGCCGTGGCCATCATGGGCGGGCCCATGAGCGTCAACGACCCGCTGCCCTGGATCGGGGCGGAGGTCGACGCGTTGCGTCACTTCATCGCGCGCGATGTGCCGATGATCGGCCACTGCCTGGGCGGCCAGTTGCTGGCTCGTGCCCTGGGCGCCTCGGTGCACCGCATGCCCTACACCGAGATTGGCTGGCAGCCGCTGGAGAAGCGCGCGCTGGCGACGGACAACCCCTGGCTGGCGCACCTGCCACGGGAGTTCTCGATCTACCAATGGCACAGCGACACCTTCGACCTGCCTGAAGGCGCCCAGTGGCTGATGGACAGCCCCTGGTGCCCTAACCAGGGTTTTTCCTGGGGCAACAAGGTTCTGGGCCTGCAGGGCCATCCGGAAATGACCGAGGACCTGGTGCGGGGCTGGCTGACCGATTGGGCGCACCTGCTGGATGAGACCCAGCCCAGCCAGCAGGCCAGGGCACGCATGCTCGATGACCTGCCCACCAAGGTGGCGGCGCTGAACCAGGTGGCGGAAGGGTTCTACCGGAGATGGTTGAAGCTGGCATTTGGCTGAATGGCCTGTGGGGGCGATTTCAATCGCCAAGGGCAGCAATGCTGCCCCCTGCGGGCTCGAAGGGCAGGCCTTCGGCCTGCTTGGCGAATGAGTTGGCTGTGTCTGCGTTAGCTGTTGCTAGAGGGCAACCGGTGAACCTGGACGCTTGTAGGAGCCAGCTTGCTGGCGAAAATGTCCGCGTTCGCTAGCAAGCTAGCTCCTACAAGGGATTCCAGGACCTTCAACACTTTACGCAGACATAGCCAATGAGTTCGCCCCTACGGAAAGCAGTTCTCCCCGACAGGTACTTCTGCCTCCACCGCTAGTGCTTGATCATCACATGCCGCACCACGGTGTAATCCTCCAGGCCGTACATGGACAGGTCCTTGCCGTAGCCGGACTGTTTGAAGCCGCCGTGGGGCATTTCGTTGGTGAGCATGAAGTGGGTGTTGATCCAGGTGCAGCCGTATTGCAGCCGTGATGCCACGGCCGCGGCGCGGCCCACGTCGCGGGTCCAGAGTGATGACGCCAGGCCGTAGTCGGAGTCGTTGGCCCAGCGTACGGCCTCGTCCACGTCGCTGAAGGGCGTAACCGTCACCACCGGGCCGAACACTTCCCGCTGCACGATCTCGTCATCCTGTTTCGCATGGGCCACCACGGTTGGCTCGTAGAAGAAGCCGCTGCCGGCCACCGGCTTGCCGCCTGTGGCGATCTGGATGTGGGGCAGGGTGCTGGCGCGTTCGACGAAGCCGGCTACCCGCTCGCGCTGGCTCTGGGTGATCAACGGGCCGAGCTCGGTGGCCGGGTCGTTCTGCAGGCCGGTCTTGAGGCTGGACACCGCGCTGGCCAGGTCGGCCACGAAGTTGTCGTAGATCTTCTTGCCGGCGTAGATGCGGCAGGCGGCGGTGCAGTCCTGCCCGGCGTTGTAGAAGCCGAAGGTGCGGATGCCGGCGACCACGTCGGCGAGGTCCGCATCATCGAAGACGATCACCGGCGCCTTGCCGCCCAGTTCCATGTGGGTGCGTTTCACGCTGTCGGCGGCACTGCGGATGATGGCCTTGCCGGTGCCGACCGAGCCGGTGAGGGACACCATGCGCACCAGCGGGTGCGACACCAGCGGGCTGCCCACGGTCGGGCCACGGCCCAGGACGATGTTCACCACGCCCGCTGGAAGCAGTTCGGCGATGAATTCGGCCAGGCGCAGGGCGGTGAGGGGCGTCTGTTCCGAAGGCTTGAGTACCACGGTGTTGCCGGCCGCCAGTGCCGGCCCCAGCTTCCAGGCGGCCATCATCAACGGGTAGTTCCACGGGGCGATGGAGGCAATCACGCCGATCGGGTCGCGGCGGATCATCGAGGTGAAGCCTGGCAGGTATTCGCCCGCCGCCGATCCGGTCAGACAGCGGCTGGCGCCAGCGAAGAAGCGGAACACATCGGCCACTGCAGGGATTTCGTCGTTCAGCGCCGCGGCGTAGGGCTTGCCGCAGTTGTCCGACTCCAGCGTCGCCAGTTCTTCGGCATGGCCTTCGATGGTGTCCGCGAGCTTCAGCAACAAGGTGGCGCGGTCGCGCGGCGAAGTTCGCGCCCAGCCCTCGAAGGCTGCGTCGGCAGCGCGCACGGCCGCGTCGACTTGCGCTTCGCTGGCCTCGGGAATCTTCACCAGCACGGTGCCGGTGGCCGGGTTGAGCACGTCCAGCGCCTCGCCTTCGCCGGAGGCGAACTGGCCGTTGATCAGGAGTTTGGTTTGCATGAGACAGGTCCTCGTGCGGACTAGCCCCTCTCCCCCTGGGAGAAGGGTTGGGGTGAGGGAAGTTCGGTGTGGCTCGGACCACCCTCACCCCCGGCCCCTCTCCCGGAGGGAGAGGGGAGCAAAGCCGGGTGAGGGTATGCATGTGTGTTCACTTCCCACCCCCTGCCACTGCCTCGGTCCCCCGCGTGAGGTAGTAGGCGCCGAGAATGGGTAGCATGGTGGCGAGCATCACCAGCAGGGCGACGACGTTGGTCACCGGGACGTCGCGCGGGCGGCTGAGTTGGCTGAGCAGCCAGAGCGGCAGGGTCTGTTCGTGGCCAGCGGTGAAGGTGGTGACGATGATCTCGTCGAAAGACAGCGCGAAGGCCAGCATGCCGCCTGCCAGCAGGGCGGTGGCGATGTTCGGCAGGATGATGTAGCGAAAGGTCTGCCAGCCATCGGCGCCCAGGTCCATGGAGGCTTCGATCAGGCTCTGGGAGGTGCGGCGGAAGCGCGCGATCACGTTGTTGTAGACGATCACTACGCAGAAGGTGGCGTGGCCGACGACGATGGTGAAGATGCCCGGTTCGATGCCGAGGGCTTTGAACGCGGAGAGCAGGGCGATGCCGGTGATGATGCCGGGCAGGGCGATGGGCAGGATCAGCATCAGGGTGATGCTTTCCTTGCCGAAGAAGTCGCGACGATAGAGCGCGGCGGCGGCCAGGGTGCCGAGTACCATGGCCAGGGCGGTGGCCATGCACGCGACCTTCACCGACAGGACGATGGCTTGCAACACATCCTCGCGGCCGAACACCACGGCAAACCATTCCAGGGTGAAGCCTTGCAACGGGAAGCTGTAGGACGACTCCTCGGTGTTGAAGGCATAGAGCAGGATCACCAGGATCGGGAAGTGCAGGAACACCAGCCCGCCCCAAGCGGCCAGGCGCAGGCCCCAGGATGCTCGTTCAGAGTGCATCGAAAGCTCCCAGCCGTTTGGCGATGGACAGGTAAATGGCGATCAGCACGATCGGTACCAGGGTGAAGGCCGCCGCCAGCGGGATATTGCCCACCGAACCCTGCTGCACGTAGACCATGGTGCCGATGAACAGGCCGCTAGGCCCCACCAGCTGCGGAATGATGAAGTCGCCCAGAGTCAGGCTGAAGGTGAAGATCGAACCGGCCACCACGCCGGGGAAGGCCAGCGGCAGGATCACTTGGGCGAAGGTTTGCCGGGGCCTGGCGCCGAGATCCGCCGAAGCTTGCAGCAGCGACGGCGGCAGGCGCTCAAGGGAGGCCTGGATCGGCAGGATCATGAACGGCAGCCAGATGTAGGTGAACACCAGGAAGCGCCCGAGGTGTGAAGTGGACAGGGTGTTGCCGCCGACGCCGGGCACAGTCAGCAGGGCGCCCAGCAGACCCTCCAGGTGCAGTTGCTGGATCAGCCAGTAGAGGATGCCGCCCTTGGCCAGGATTACCGTCCAGGCGTAGGCCTTGACGATGTAGCTGGCCCACATGGGCAGCATCACGGCGATATAGAAGAAGGCTTTTTCTTTCGGCGTGGCAAAGCGCGCCATGTAGTAAGCGATGGGGAACGCCAACACCGCGCTGGCCAGGCTCACGGCGATGGCCATGGTCAGGGTGCGCAGGATGATGTCGTAGTTGGCCGGGTTGAACAGGGCGGCGTAGTTGGCCAGGGTCAGGTCCGGCGTCACCGCCATGGTGAAGTCATCGAAGGTGTAGAAACTCTGCCAGAGCAGGGCGAACAGCGAGCCCACGTAGACCACGCCGAACCAGAGCAGCGGCGGCGTCAACAGCAGCAGCAGGTAGAGCGTGGATCGGCGGTAGAGCAGGTTGGACAACCCGCGCAGCGGGCCGCTCTGATGGCTGGCGATGACGGTGCTCATGGCCTACTCGCTGAGCGCAACCATCGCGCTGCGCGCCCAGCAGGCGTCTACCTGCTGGCCGGGCTGCGGACGTGCACTGTCGGTCTCTTCGCCATTGGGCAGGCTGACCGCCAGACGCCCGCCACCTTCCAGGTTGAGCTCGTAGCGGCTGCTGGCGCCGAGGTACTGCACGTCGTGCACCGTGCCGCTGACCTGCAGTTCGCCGTTGCTGGCACTGCCGAAGCGCACATGCTCGGGGCGCAACGAGAAAGCGCCCATGTTGCCGGTGAGACGCTGGGCCAGTTCCCCGGAGAGGACATTGGCGGTGCCGACGAATTCGGCGACGAAGCGGGTACGCGGCTGTCGATAGAGGTTCTGCGGGCTGTCCACCTGCTCGATGCGGCCCTTGTTGAAGACCGCCACGCGGTCGGACATGGACAGCGCCTCGCCCTGGTCGTGGGTGACGAAGATGAAGGTGATGCCCAGTTGGCGCTGCAGCTTCTTCAGCTCCACCTGCATCTGTTCGCGCAGTTTCAGGTCCAGCGCGCCGAGCGGTTCGTCCAACAGCAGCACGCGCGGTCGGTTGATCAATGCGCGGGCCAGGGCCACGCGCTGGCGCTGGCCACCGGATAGCTGCGCCGGCTTGCGCTCGCCGTAGCCGGGCAAGGCGACCATGGCGAGCGCTTCCTCGGCACGGGCCAGGCGCTCGGCCTTGGCCACGCCTTTTACCTTCAGGCCGTAGGCGACGTTGTCGCGCACGCTCATGTGGGGGAACAGCGCGTAGTCCTGGAACACGGTATTCACATCGCGCTCATAGGGCGGCAGGCCGGCGGCCTCTTCGCCGTGGATGCGGATGGAGCCTGAAGTGGGTTGCTCGAAGCCGGCGATCAGGCGCAGGCAGGTGGTCTTGCCCGAGCCTGAGGGGCCAAGCATGGAGAAGAACTCGCCGTCGCGAATCTCGATGGACACCCGATCGACCGCCTTCACCTCGCCGTAGTGGCGGCAGACATCGGTGAACTGGACGGCTGTGGTCATGCTCGTGCTCCGGAGGATGGGCTCCCTCTCCCTCCGGGAGAGGGTTGGGGTGAGGGGGCGTCAGTCCTTGCGGTGTTACGGGTGGCTCGGATCAGCTCCCTCTCCCTCCAGGGAGAGGGGAGCTATCAGCGCCCGCCCATGATCGCGATGTAGTCCTGGGTCCAGCGACTATAGGGCACGAACTTGCCACCCTCGGCCTGCGGGGTTTTCCAGAAGGCGATCTTGTCGAACTGGTCATAGCCATTGGTGGCGCAACCGCCGGGGCCGAGGAGTTCGCTGCTGGTGCAGCCACCGGCAACCACGGGCAGGGAGCCGAACCAGGCGGCCAGGTCACCCTGGACCTTGGGCTGCAGGGACCAATCCATCCACTTGTAGGCACAGTTCGGGTGCTTGGCGTCCACATGCAGCATGGTGGTGTCGGCCCATCCGGTGACCCCTTCTTTCGGGAACACGGTAGCGACTGGCTGGCCTTCGGCTTTCAGGGTGTTGGCCATGTAGCCCCAGGTGCTGGAGGCGGCCACGCCTTCGTTCTTGAAGTCGCTCATCTGCACTGTCGCGTCGTGCCAATAACGGTGTACCAGGCTGTGCTGCTTGCGCAGCAGGTCGAGCACGGCGGCGTACTGTTCTTCGGTCAGTTGGTAGGGGTCCTGGATGCCCAGTTCCGGTTTGGCGGACCTCAGGTAGAGGGCGGCGTCGGCGATGTAGATCGGGCCGTCGTAGGCCTGTACGCGGCCCTTGTTAGGCTTGCCGTCGGCCAGCTCCTGTGGCTCGAAGACCACGGCCCAGCTATCGGGCGCCTGCTTGTACAGCTTGGTGTTGTACATGAGCAGGTTCGGCCCCCACTGATAAGGCGTGCCGTAGTGCTGGCCGTTGACCGTGTGCCAGGGGGCGTCCTGGAGGCGTTCGTCGAGGGTCTTCCAGTTGGGGATCAGGGCGATGTTGACCGGCTGCACCCGCTTGCCGAATACCAGGCGCAGCGAGGCGTCGCCGGACGCGGTGACCAGGTCATAACCACCCTTGGCCATCAGGCTGACCATCTCGTCGGAGGTGGCGGCGGTCTTCACGTTGACCTTGCAGCCGGTGTCTTTTTCGAACTGGGTTACCCAGTCGTAGTTCTTGTCCGACTCGCCGCGCTCGATGTAGCCGGGCCAGGCGATGATGTCGAGCTGACCTTCGCCGGCACCGACTTGCTTCAGCGGTTCGGCGGCCTGGGCGGAGGCAACGAGGCAGGCGCAACTGACGGCGAACGAAAGGAGAGCGGGGTTGAGCGAAGGCATTGTCGACTCCTGTTGTACATGACGTGCGGAGCCTGTTCGGCGGAACTGCGTGCCGTTGGCGGTGCGGCGAATGCGAGCCGAAAAAAGCAGTTGCTGCTCGCATTCAGCAGCGTAGTTCGGGGCTTTGGGGCTGACAAGGAAGGAGCGGAGGGAGGTGGCGGCGCGGCGGATCGGGGCGGATATCCGTGGAGGCGAATTCATTGGCTATGTCTGCATTACGTGTTGCAGGCAGCTGCATGCCCGTAGGAGCTGGCTTGCCAGCGAATGGCCCCGTTTCGCTGGCAAGCCAGCTCCTACAAGGAAGTCGACCACTCGCACGCTCAGAAATGAATGGTCGCTTCGCCCTTGTGCCAGTTGCAGGGGCACAGCTCCTCGGTCAGCAGGGCGTCGAGCAGGCGCAGGGTTTCCTGGGGGTTGCGGCCTACCAGCAGGTCATTCACCGAGACATGGCGGATGACGTTGTCCGGATCGATGATGAAGGTCGCGCGCAGGGCTACGCCTTCGCGGCGGTCAATGATGCCCAGGGCGCTGGACAGCTCGTGCCGGGTGTCGGCCAGCCAGGGGAAGCTCAGGCCTTTCAGGTCCTTGTGGTCGCGGCGCCAGGCGAGGTGGACGAACTCGCTGTCAGTGGATGCACCGATCAGCTGAGTATCTCGGTCGTTGAACTGCTCCAGCAGGTCGCCGAAGGCCCTGATTTCGGTCGGGCAGACGAAGGTGAAGTCGTTCGGCCAGAAGAACAGCACCTTCCACTTGCCACGGTAGCTGTCCTGGTTGACCCGCTTGAAGGCGCTCTCAGGGCTGGGTGCGTGTTCCGAATCATGGTCCACCGCCTGCAGGTCGAATGCCGGCAGTTTGTCTCCGATGGTGAGCATGGCAGGTTTGCTCCAAGGCAGGATGGAGGCACTGGAATGGAGCAAGTATGGAAGGCTCCCGGGAGCTTGGAAAATGTGCTCGGGCTATACCGTCCATAGAAGGCGCTCCGTGACCATAGGTCGACGAGTTATAGGGCAAATTCCAAATCGCAACATATGTATAGAACAATCGGACCCTAGTGGTCACACAAGGCCGGACTAGACTGTCTGTTCCAGGGATGGCGGTGCCCCCAGGCGCAATCAGGGGAACACCTCGCCGTCGCAATCCGTCCAACCCTGTATCGCCGCCAAATAGGGCGGCGCGGTCAGTTCCGCTTCGCGGGCTGCACCAGACTGGGGCGCGACGACTATGCGTGTGTTGCAAGTTGTTGAAATGCAAGCGGTTGTTGCGATGGCACGGGGCTTGCGACTGCAAAACGGCCCGTGGCGACAAGGAGTTAGGCATGTCCCGCACTTTTTATGACGAAATGTACGACGCGAGTGGCGAATGCCGTCCGCACTACCGGGAATTCGCACGCTGGCTGGCGGACACGCCCCAGGAGCTGTTGGCCCAGCGACGTCGTGATGCCGACCTGCTATTCCACCGTGCCGGCATCACCTTCACCCTCTATGGCGACGAGCAGGGCACCGAGCGCCTGATTCCCTTCGACACCATTCCTCGTTCCATCCCCATGAGCGAGTGGCGGGTGGTGGAGAAGGGCTGCATCCAGCGCGTCAAGGCGCTGAACATGTTCCTCGCCGACCTCTACCACAACCAGCGGATCATCAAGGCCGGGATCATTCCCGCTGAACAGTTGCTGGCCAACGAGGGCTATCAGATCGCAATGCAGGGCCTCGACTTGCACCGTGACATCTATGCCCACATCGCCGGGGTGGATCTGGTCCGCGATGGCGACGGCACCTATTACGTGCTGGAAGACAACCTGCGTACCCCCAGCGGTGTCAGCTACATGCTGGAGGACCGCAAGATGATGATGCGGCTGTTCCCCGAGCTGTTCGCGGCGCAGCGCATCGCCCCCATCGACCACTACCCGAACCTGCTGCTGGATACCCTGAAAAGCTCGAGCCCGCTGGACAACCCCAGCGTGGTGGTACTGACTCCCGGCCGCTTCAACAGCGCCTACTTCGAACACGCCTTCCTGGCCCGCGAGATGGGTGTGGAGTTGGTGGAGGGCGCCGATCTCTTCGTGCGCGACGACCGCGTGTACATGCGCACCACCTCCGGCCCGCAACCGGTCGACGTGATCTACCGCCGGCTGGACGACGCCTTCCTCGACCCGCTGGCCTTCAATCCCGAATCCATGCTCGGCGTGCCTGGCCTGCTGGCCGCTTACCGCTCCGGCAACGTGGTGCTGGCTAACGCCATCGGTACCGGGGTGGCGGACGACAAGTCCATCTATCCCTATGTCTGCGACATGATCCGCTTCTACCTGGACGAGGAACCGATCCTGAAGAACGTGCCCACCTGGCAGTGCCGCAAACCCGAAGACCTGTCCCACGTGCTGGCCAACCTGCCCGAGCTGGTGGTCAAGGAAACCCAGGGTTCCGGCGGCTACGGCATGCTGGTGGGGCCCGCCGCCAGCAGCAAGGAGATCGAGACCTTCCGCGAGCGCCTCAAGGCCCGCCCCGAGGCCTACATCGCCCAGCCCACGCTGTGCCTGTCCACGTGCCCGACCTTCGTCGAGCAGGGCATCGCCCCGCGCCATATCGACCTGCGTCCCTTCGTGCTCTCCGGGCGGGAGACTCGCCTGGTACCTGGCGGCCTGACCCGCGTGGCACTGCGTGAGGGCTCCCTGGTGGTGAACTCGTCCCAGGGTGGTGGCACCAAGGACACCTGGATCGTGGAGGACTGACCATGCTGAGCAGAACTGCCTCCGAGCTGTACTGGATGTCGCGCTATCTGGAGCGTGCGGAGAACCTCGCGCGCATGCTCGACGTCAGTTATTCGCTGTCGCTGATGCCCCAGGACGGTCGTGGTGACGGCCTGGAAGAGCTGGCCATGTCCCTGCTCAGCACCGGCACCCTGGAGCTGTACCAGGAGCGTCACGGTGAGCTGAACGCTGGGCGTATGCTGCACTTCTTCGCCCTCGACGCCGACAACCAGGCGAGCATCTTCAGTTGCCTGCGCGCGGCCCGGATCAACGCCCATGCCGTACGTGGGCGGATCACGGCCGACATCTGGGAAAACATCAACGCCACCTGGCTGGAGATGCTGAGCATTTCCAACGAAGGTCTCGGTCGCTATGGCATCAGCCGTTTCTGCGAATGGGTGAAGGAGCGCTCGCACCTGTTTCGTGGCGCCACCTACGGCACCATCATGCGTGGCGAGGCCTACCGTTTCATTCGCTTGGGCACCTTCATCGAGCGGGCGGACAACACCCTGCGCCTGTTGGACTCGCGCTACGAAATGTATGGTGAAGAGTCGGAGGAGGTCAGCGACAACTCCGCCCGTGGCTACTACCAATGGAGTGCCTTGCTCCGCGCACTGTCCTCCTTCGAGGCCTATACCGAGGTGTACCGCGGCTCCCCCAATTCCCGCCAGGTTTCCGAACTGCTGCTGTTGCGCGCCGACGTGCCGCGCTCGCTGCGCGCCTGCATGGAAGAGCTGAACCTCATCCTCGCCAGCCTGCCGGGGGACAACGGCCGGCCGGCCCAGCGCCTGGCCGCCGAACTGGACGCGCGCCTGCGCTACACCGCCATCGACGAGATTCTTGCGGAGGGCCTGCACACCTGGCTCACCGACTTCATCCTGCTGGTCCGCCAACTGGCTCGGGCCATCCACAGCTCGTATCTGGAGGCTGTATGAAACTGTCCATCCGCCACGACACCACTTACCGCTACGACGATCAGGTTCGCGCCAGCATCCAGTACCTGCGCCTGACGCCCCAGGAAAACGAACGGCAGCACGTCTTGAGCTGGCAGTTGACCTTGCCGCGTCCGGTACGCGCGCAGATCGACCCGTTCGGCAACACCTTCCATGTGCTGACCCTGGACGAGCCCCACGACGCCATCGTCATCAGCGCTCGCGGCCTGGTGGAGATCGACGAGAAGCGTGAGGCCGAGCATGACAAGCAGTCGGCCTTGCCCTTCCTGCGCTTTACCCGCCTGACCACCGCCGACGACGCCTTGCGCGAGTTTGCCGCGCAACAGTGCGGCAACCGCCGTGACCGCAATGGATTGATTGATCTGATGGCAGGCCTGCACGAGCAGATGCCCTTCAAGAAAGGCGTGACCCGCGTCGACAGCACCGCTGCCGAAGCCTTCGCCGGGCGTGCGGGAGTCTGCCAGGACCACACTCACGCCTTTCTCGCCTGCGCCCGCAGCCTGGGCATCCCGGCGCGCTTCGTGTCCGGCTACCTGTACCAGGGCAATAACCAGAACCTGGCCAGCCATGCCTGGGCCGAAGCCTGGCTGGGCGATGCCTGGTACAGCTTTGATGTGACCAATAAGCTGGCTCGCCCGGAGCGCCATCTGAAGCTGGCGGTCGGGCTGGATTACCTGGACGCCTGTCCGGTTCGCGGCATGCGCCGGGGCGGTGGTGGCGAGCAGATGCACGCCAAAGTGGACGCGCCGCCGCTGCTGTTGGTGCAAGAACAGTAAGTCGGGATTCCCGACTTCCCACGGCGCCGGCCGCCGATTACTGCCAGCCCGCAAGGGCCGGCGGCCGGGTACACGACGCGGGAAGCCTCAACAAGGAGAAGTAACGGCATGACCTACTGCGTCGCCATGCACCTGGCCGACGGCCTGGTGTTCGTATCCGATTCGCGCACCAACGCGGGCATCGACCACATCGCCACCTTCCGCAAGCTCTACACCTTCGGCGTTACCGGCGAACGGCTGATCGTGCTGCAGAGCGCGGGCAACCTGGCCACCTCGCAATCGGTGGTTAACCTGCTCAAGCAGCGCCTGGACGGCTCGATCCCTAACCTGCACAACGTACCGACCCTCTACGACGCCACCGCCCTGGTGGCCGAGACCGTTCGCGAAGTCATCGCCCGCGACGGCGCACCGCTGGCCGGCAATACCGATCTCACCTGCTCCTTCCTGGTGGGTGGGCAGATCGCCGGCAACCCACCGGATCTCTACAGCATCTACCCCCAGGGCAACTTCATTCAGGCCACCCGGGACACACCCTTCCTGCAACTGGGGGAGAGCAAGTACGGCAAGCCGATCCTCGACCGCAACCTGGAGTTCGAAACCAGCCTGGAAGAGGGCCTGCGCTGTGCCCTGGTGTCTTTCGACTCCACCATCCGAAGCAACCTCTCGGTGGGCATGCCGCTGGACCTGCTCGTGTATCACCGCGACAGCCTGATCCTGCCGGTCGGCTACCGGGTGACCGAGGAAGACGAATACTTTGCCGACATCCGCCGCCAATGGGCCGCCGGGTTGCAGAAACTGATCGGCGAGCTGCCGCCGCCGCCGGTGGAATACAACGTGTGATCGGGGAGACCTTCGGCCTCCTTGGCGAATAAATTCGCCCCTACAGGGCTCGGGCTAGGCACTCACCTAGGGGCTGACCTTTCTCCCCGCCATGTGCTTCAGGTAGCCAATCAACTGCCCCAACTCCTCATCGGTTATCGCTTCCTTCGAGAATCCCGGCATCTTGCCCTGGGGCCAGCGGCGCAGGCTTTGCGGGTCGCGGATGTAGCGGGGGAGGAAGTCGCCGGCCAGATACTCAGTCGGGTTGTGGGGGATGTTCAGGTCCGGGCCGAACTGCGCGTCGCCGGCACCGTTGAGGCGATGGCAGGCCAGGCAGTTTTTCTGGAACTGGGCGAAACCGGCCTGAACCTCAGCGCCGGCATTGTCGGCCGGAAGCAGGGCAGGGAAGCGTTCGGCCACGGCGGGCAGATAGCGGATGCGTGCCACCTGGAAAGGCCACTGCTCCGGGCCGATGCGCGCGGCCTTGGGCTCGGTCCAGACCAGGTAGAAGGGGCCGGCGCTGGGTTTGCCGGTGGCCAGTGGCGGCCAGGGCTTGGCCGGATCTTCGATCGCGAGCCAGGCCCGGGCGCCTTTCGTGGCCAGCAGTGGCGCGGCGGTCAGCTCGGCAGCGAAGCCGTCCAGGGCTACGGCCTGCAAGTGCTGGTCAGGCGTGACGCCTTCCAGCAGTGCGGCCAGCGGGACGGCGCGGTAGTGCATGGTCTTCTTGTAGGAAACGTCATCCGGAATGCTCACCTCCTGCGCCTGGGGATGGCTGAGCAGGGCGTCTGAATCCCAGGTACGGGTGCCGCCGGGCAGTTCCAGGGTCAGCTCGGCGGCGTGGAGCGGGGTGAAGCAGAAGAGCAGGGCGAGTAGCGCTTTGCGCATTGATCAGTCCTTGTGCACGGCGGTTTTCAGGTCTTGGTAGCCGCCGCCGTTGATCACCCGGCTATAGCCCAGTTCCTGCAGGCTGTCCTGGGCGATGCCGGCCCGGCGGCCGCTGCGGCAGTAGAGCACTATGGGGGCGTCCTTGTCCGGGGCGACCTCGGCAATGTGTTGGCCGATGTCTTCGTAGCCGATGTTGCGTGCGCCGGGCAAGGTGCCGTCTTCGGCGACTTCTTCGGGTGTACGCACATCGATCAGGATGGCATTGGGTTGGCGCAGGGCTTCGACGGCGGCGGCCTGGTCGGTTTCACCGGCGGTGGCCGGAAGGCTCAGGACCAGGGACTGGGACAGCGCGAGAACAGCGAGCAGGGTACGCATGATGGTGTCTCCCTCGAGTAAGGGTCTTAAGGCAACCTAGCACAATTGCCTGGAGGTGGCGCAGGCCGTTAGGATCGCGGCTTTCCGTCAAACTTGCGCGTGTTTCGGGCCCTGTTTTAGGGTGTCGGCAGCTATTAAGGAGAGGCCATGCTGGCCGAGTTGTTCGCGGTCATGGCGCCGGTGCTGATAGCCGCCGGTATCGGTTACGGCTGGGCTCGTTCGGGGCAGTCCTATCCCACCGAGTTCATTGCGCGCCTGGTGCTCAACATTGGCACCCCGAGCCTGGTGCTTTCCACCCTCAGCCGCACCGAGATCGATCGCCACGCCTTCGGCCAGGTTGCCATTGCCTGCCTGGTGGTGATGCTGGCGATGGGGCTGATCGGCAGCCTGCTCAGCCGGGTGTTCCGGCAGGACTGGCGCATCCTGGTGCCGGCCTATCTCTTTCCCAACTCTGGCAACATGGGCCTGCCCATTACGCTCTATGCCTTCGGCGAAAAAGGGCTGGCGTTGGCCGTGGCCTTCTTCCTGGTGCTGTCAGTGGGGCATTTCAGCTTGGGCTTGTTGTTGTCCGGCACCGAGCGCTCGCCGAAGAAGCTCCTCGCCAACCCCATCATCATCAGCCTGGCCCTGGCGTTGCCCCTGGTGATCTGGGACCTCCAGTTGCCGCTCTGGCTTGCCAACACCATTGGCCTGCTGGGTGGCATGACCATCCCGCTCATGCTGCTGACCCTCGGCGTCTCCCTTGCCAGTATCCGCGTCCATCACCTGGGCAACGGCATGTTGCTGGGCGCGATGCGAATTCTCTGCGGTGCGGCCGTGGGTTGGCTGGCGGGCTGGATGCTGGACCTGCCGCCGCTCGCCCAGGGTGTGCTGGTGCTGCAATCGGCAATGCCGGTGGCGGTGTTCAACTACCTGTTTGCCGTGCGCGCAGGGCGCTCGCCGGAAGCGGTGGCGAGCCTGGTGATGTGCTCGACGCTGCTGTCCTTCGTGTTGATTCCATTGCTGCTGGCGTGGTGGCTACCCGCGCTGCGTTGACCGCAGGGGCGGTACGCAGCACAGGACGACCAGTGGTTGGGCGGCGATCAGCTGACCAGGCGGGTCAGGTTGGGAAGGATGAGAATTACTGTGGTGGCAAAGACGATCAGGCTCGCTTGCCGCATTTTCGGCTGCTTGAACATGGCCAACTGCCTTTGTTGTTGTTGGAGGTGCGTTGGTCAGGGCTCCCTACGGCCGGCCCGGAACTTCGCTCGCCTCCGTGGCTAGGAAAAACACCGCCCCGGCAAAACCCGGCAACGACGGCTACTTGCATTTCAAACTCTAGGGCCGGCATCACATATCGCTTATATCGGTTGGTAACTAGCGCATGGATGCTAGTAACGCCGGGCTATTGGGAACCCCCTGCCTTCGTTGGGCGGCCCCGAGGCCAGACACATCCCTTTCACCTTGGCCAGCAACTGGCCATCAACTGACCGTTCGTCTGAGCGCAGCGGTCAATGGGGCTGAGCACTTCCGTCATTGAGCCCATGGCCTATAGCGATAAGGTAGCCACAACCTGCCGGAGCACCGGCGGCCGACGGAAAGAACAACAGGTACCTAAGGTGCCGCCAAGCTGCCTCAAGAGGACGCCATGACCGAAGCATTCATTTTCGACGCGGTGCGCACGCCCCGCGGCAAGGGCAAGAAGGACGGCGCTCTGCACAGCGTCAAGCCGGTCAACCTGATCGCCGGGCTGCTGCGCGCCCTGGCCGAGCGCAATGACCTGGATACCAGCCAGGTCGACGATATCGTCCTTGGCTGCGTGACCCCGGTGGGCGACCAGGGTGCCGATATCGCCAAGACCGCCGCGCTGGTCGCCGACTGGGACGAGACGGTTTCCGGCCAGCAGATCAACCGTTTCTGCGCGTCCGGCCTGGAGGCGGTGAACCTGGCCGCGATGAAGGTGCGCTCCGGCTTCGAGGATCTGGTGGTCGCTGGCGGCGTGGAGTCCATGTCCCGCGTGCCAATGGGCTCCGACGGCGGCGCCTGGGCGATGGACCCGGAAACCAATCTTCACACCAGCTTCGTGCCCCAGGGCATCGGTGCCGACCTGATCGCCACCCTGGAAGGCTTTAGCCGCACGGATGTCGACGCCTTCGCCCTGCGTTCCCAGCAGAAGGCCGCGCGCGCCCGTACCACCGGTGCGTTCAAGAAATCCCTGGTGCCGGTCACGGACCAGAACGGCATCGTCCTGCTCGACCATGACGAGTTCATTCGCGCTGATTCCACGCTGGAAGGCCTGGGTGCGCTCAAGCCCAGCTTCGAGATGATGGGGCAGATGGGCTTCGACGCCACCGCCCTGCGCAAGTACAGCCAGGTCGAGCGCATCGAGCACGTGCACACGCCGGGCAACAGCTCCGGCATCGTCGATGGTGCCGCCGCCATGCTCATCGGCTCCGCCGCCAAGGGCAAGGAACTGGGCCTGAAACCCCGCGCACGCATCGTCGCCACGGCGGTCACCAGCACCGACCCGACCATCATGCTCACCGGCCCCGCGCCGGCCACCCGCAAGGCCCTGGCCAAGGCCGGCCTGAACGTGGCCGACATCGATCTGTTCGAAGTCAATGAAGCCTTCGCCTCGGTGGTGATGAAGTTCATGAAGGACATGGGCGTTCCGGAGGAGAAGGTCAACGTCAACGGCGGCTCCATCGCCATGGGCCACCCGCTGGGCGCCACCGGCTGCGCCATCCTCGGCACCCTGCTGGACGAGCTGGAAGCGCGCAACCTGCGCTACGGCCTGGCCACCCTCTGCGTTGGTGGCGGCATGGGTATAGCCACGATCATCGAGCGAATCTGATCCGTCTGTAGGAGCGAGCTCTGCTCGCCAATGGTGCCCCTGTGAGGGGTGTTTGTGAGCGGAGCTCGCTCCTACGGCGACTGCGAATGGGACATAAGAAATGACTGACGCCATCCGTTACGAAAAAGGCCAGGACAATATCGTCGTCCTGACCATGGACATGCCCGGCCAGAGCGCCAACACCATGAACGCGGTGTACCGCGAAGCCATGGGCAAGATGGTCGAGCGCCTGGAGACCGAGAAGGACAGCATCGCCGGGGTGATCATCACCTCGGGCAAGAAGACCTTCTTCGCCGGCGGCGACCTCAATGAGTTGATCAAGGTCACCAAGGCGGACGCCAACGCCTTCTACCAGATGGTGCTGGGCATCAAGGGCCAACTGCGCCGCCTGGAAACCCTCGGCAAGCCGGTGGTGGCCGCCATCAACGGCGCGGCCCTGGGTGGCGGCTGGGAAATCTGCCTGGCCTGCCATCACCGCATAGCCCTCAACGACAACGCTGTGCAGCTCGGCCTGCCGGAAGTGACCCTCGGCCTGCTGCCCGGTGGCGGCGGCGTGGTGCGCATGGTGCGTTTGCTGGGCATCGAAAAAGCGCTGCCGTACCTGGCCGAAGGCCGCAAGGTGCGTCCGGAACAGGCCCTCAAGGCCGGCCTGATCCACGACCTGGCGCAAACCCCGGACGAGATGCTGGCCAGGGCCCGCGCCTGGATCGCCGCCAATCCCAAGTCAGCACAACCCTGGGATACCGCCGGCTACAAGATTCCCGGTGGCACCCCGTCCAGCCCCAACGTGGCGCAGATGCTCGCCATCGCTCCATCGGTGCTGCGCGACAAGACCAAGGGCTGCTTCCCCGCGCCGGAGAAGATCATGTGCGCGGCCGTCGAAGGTGCGCAGGTGGACTTCGACACCGCGCAGTTGATCGAGGCGCGCTACTTCACCGAGCTGACCACCGGCCAGGTGGCGAAGAACATGATCGGTACCTTCTGGTTCCAGCTGAACGAGATCAACGCCGGCAGCTCGCGGCCCAAGGGGCCGGCGCCTTATGTGACGAAGAAGGTGGGCGTGCTTGGCGCCGGCATGATGGGGGCGGGCATTGCCTATGTTTCCGCCATCGCCGGCATCGAGGTGGTACTGAAGGATGTGTCGGTGGAGGCCGCGGAGAAGGGCAAGGCGTATTCCCAGGGCCTGCTCGACCAACTGGTGAGCCTTGGCCACATGGCGGCCGAGAAGCGCGACGCCATCCTCGCCCGCATCAAGCCGACCGACAGCGACGCTGACTTCGACGGCTGCGACCTGATCATCGAAGCCGTGTTCGAGAATCGCGAGCTGAAGGCCAAGGTCACCGCCGCCGCCGAAGCTGCTGCACTGCCGGATGCAGTGATCGCCTCCAATACGTCGACCTTGCCGATCACCGGTCTGGCGCAGGCGGTGGCCAAGCCCGAGAAGTTCATCGGCCTGCATTTCTTCAGCCCGGTGGACCGCATGCCGCTGGTGGAGATCATCCGTGGCGAGAAGACTTCGGACGAAACCCTGGCCCGTGGCTTCGACTACGTCCTGCAGATCAAGAAGACTCCCATCGTGGTCAACGACAGCCGCGGTTTCTTCACCTCCCGCGTGTTCGGCACCTTCACCAATGAAGGCATAGCCATGCTGGGCGAGGGTGTTTCCGCTGCGATGATCGAGAACGAAACCCGCAAGGCCGGCATGCCGGTTGGACCGCTGGCGATTTCCGATGAAGTCTCCATGAGCCTGATGACTCACATCCGCAACCAGACCGCTGAAGACCTCAAGGCCGAAGGGAAGGTGATGCCGACGCATCCGGCCTTCGCTGTGATCGACCTGATGGTCAACGAGTACAAGCGGCCGGGCAAGGCGGCCGGTGGCGGCTTCTACGACTACCCGGCTGGCGGTCGGAAGCATCTGTGGCCAGAACTGAAGACGCGCTTCGAGAAGGCCGACAAGCAGATCCCGCAAGAGGACGTGCGTGATCGCATCCTCTTTATCCAGGCCATCGAAAGCGTGCGGTGCGTGGAGGAGGGCGTGCTGCTCTCGACCGCCGACGCCAACATTGGCTCCATCTTCGGCATCGGCTTCGCGGCCTGGACCGGCGGCGTTCTGCAGTTCATCAACCAGTACGGCCTGCAGGATTTCGTCGCCCGTGCCCGCTACCTGGCCGAGCAGTATGGCGAGCGATTCGAACCGCCAGCGCTGCTGTTGGACAAGGCGGCCAAGGGCGAGCCGTTCTAGCGTCCCGCCGCGCATAAAAAAAACCGGCTCGATATGAGCCGGTTTTTTTGTGCCTTGAACCTGGTTCAGGACTTGGCGAAGCGGCTTTCCAGGTAGCGGATGATGTCGTTGGACTCGTACATCCAGCGGCTTTCACCGTTCTCGTCGATGCGCAGGCAGGGCACCTTGATCTTGCCGCCGCCGGCCAGCAGGGTCGCGCGGTGGGTTTCATCATTCTTCGCGTCGCGCAGGGCGATCGGCAGGTTCAGCCGGTGCATGGCGCGCCGGGTTTTCACGCAGAAGGGGCAGGCGTTGAACTGGTAGAGCGCGAGGTTGGCGGTCTCTTCCGCTACCCGGGCTTGCGCCTCGGGGTTGCGGCGCAGCTTGCGCGGACGGGTGATGAAATCGAGGAAGATGATCAACTGGCCCAGGCCGACTCGTAACGCCTTGATGAACACTGCTGCGTACCCTTGAGTGAAAAACGGGCCGGCAGTCTACCGGAACTTGGCGGACGTGAACGCCTTTCACGCCAGATGGTCGCCGCCCCTATCCATTCCAGGGAGAGGGGCGGATCGATGAGCGGTCAGCGGGGTAGTGAGATGTCCGGCATCGCATGCGCCGGAATGATCGCGCCAGGGTGGCCGATCACAGTGGCCGCCAGGCAATGGCCGTTTGCGGCGGCCTCGTGGGCGGAAAGGCCCTGGATGCGGCTGGCCAGGTAGGCGGCGGCAAAGGCGTCTCCGGCGGCGCAGCTATCGACCACTTTCCCAGGCGCTTGTGCCGGCACGTCTATCTCTCGCTGCGCGGTGGCAATCAGGCAGGGCTGCGCGCCCTGCTTGATTACAACCTCAGTGCAACCCAGGGCCAAGGTGCGCCTTGCCGCTTCTTCAGCGGTGTGCTGGCCATACAGCTGGTGTTCATCATCCAGCGTCAGCAGGGCGATTTCGGCCATCGCCAGCACGCGCTCATGGGCGGCACGCGCGTCCTGCGCCGACCAAAGGGCGGGGCGGAAGTTGTTGTCGAACCAGAGCCGACCTCCCTCTGCCACAAAGCCTTCCAGGGCATCGAGCAGCGCCAGGCGGCGGTTGGCGGGTAACAGCGCGAGGCTGATGCCGGACAGGTAGAGGGCATCGGTCCGGCCCCGGTCCAGCCAGGCACTGAAGTCGGTTTCCATGGCGAAGTACTGGCGGGCTGCGCTGGTATCGCGCCAGTAGAGAAAGCTGCGCTCGCCCTGCGGGTCCACGTCCACCAGGTAAAGGCCCGGCAGTGTGCCGGGCAGGCGCGTCACGCGCGCCGTCTCGATGCCTTCGCATTGCCACTGGTGAATCAGCTCGTCGCTCAGGCGGTCGTCGCCCAGTGCGCTGATGTAGTGGACGCGGGCGCGGCTACCGGCGAGCAGGCGTGCCATGTACAGGGCGGTGTTGAGGGTGTCGCCGCCGTATCGGCGCTGCAGCGGCTGGCCGCTCAGTTCGACCATGCATTCACCCAGGCAGGCGATGTGAAGGCAGTCGCGCATGCTGTCAGGACTCCCGGTAGGCGATGCAGTCCACCTCGACCTTGCAGTCGATGACCATGCTCGAAACCACGCAGGCGCGGGCCGGGGGATGGGCGCCGAAGTACTGCTGGAAGACCTGGTTGAAGGCGGCGAAATCGCGCGGGTCGTCGAGCCAGACGCCGCAGCGGACCACGTGTTCCGGCCCGTAGCCGGCTTCTTCAAGGATATCCAGGACGTTACGGATGCACTGGTGGGCCTGGGTGACGATGCCGCCGTCTACTACCGCCCCGTCGCGCATGGGCGTCTGCCCGGAAACGAACAGCCAGCCGTCGGCCTGTACCGCTCGCGCGAAGGGCAGTTGCTGGTTGCCGGTGCCCTGGGCGACGCCGTGGCGTTTGAGTGATTTCATCGTGTGTTCTCCTTGAGAGTTGTTGCAGGGATGGACGTGTTGCGAGGCAGGAAGCGACCGGCACGCCGGGGCAGGGCGAGGCCGTCGCGGTACGACTGCACCCCGTTGACCCACACGGCTCGAATGCCGGCAGCGGGTTGTTCGGGGTCGTCGAAGCGGGCGGTGTCTTCGATGCGTTGCGGGTCGAACAGCACCAGGTCGGCCCAGTAGCCGGGGGCGAGCAGCCCGCGCTGGGCCAGGCCGAAGCGGGCTGCGCTGAGGCCCGTCATCTTGTGTACCGCTGTTTCCAGCGGCAGTAGGCCGAGGTCCCGGCTGTAGTGTCCGAGTACGCGGGGAAAGGCGCCCCACAGGCGTGGATGCGGCCGCGGGTCTTCGGGCAGGCCGTCGGAGCCGACCATGCTCAGCGGGTGGGCGAGGATGCGTTGGACGTCGGCCTCGCTCATGCAGTGGTAGACCGCGCCAGCCGGTTGCAGGCGCCGGGCCGCGTCGAGCAGTGGGACGCCCCAACGTTCCGCAATGACTACGAGGGTGCGTCCCGCCATGTCCGGATGCGGCTGCGACCAGGTGATGAGGATGTCGAAGTCCCCGGTGACCTGCTTGAGGTCGAGGGTCGAAGAACTCGCTGAATAGGGATAGCAGTCGCAGCCGACCTCCTGGTGTTGGTGGGCGGTTTCCAGGCTGGTGAGTACCTCCTGGCTGCGTCCCCAGTTGCCGGCGCCGGCGCATTTGACGTGGGACACCACCAGTGCGCAGCGCGCGTGGCGGGCAGTCGCAAAGGCCTCGTCGAGTGCACCGAGGATGTAGTCGAATTCGTCGCGCAGGTGGGTGGTGTAGAGCCCACCGTAATCACCCAGCACTTCGGCGAGCTGCATGACTTCAGCGGTGCTCGCGCTCCTTGCCGAGGCGTAGGCCAACCCGCTGCTGAGGCCCAGGGCACCATGGGCGAGGGCATCCGCCAACTGACTGCGCATGGCCGCGATTTCGTTGGGATGGGCACTGCGGTCGAGGCGGTCCATGTGGTTGCTGCGCAGTGCGGTATGGCCGACCAGGGCCGCTACGTTGACCGCCGGCACGGCTGTATCGACCGCTGCGCAGTAGTCCGCGAAGGTCGGGTAGACAAAGGCGGAGGCGGGCCCCAGCAGGTTCATTGGGTCCGGCGGCTCGCCCGCCAGGGACACGGGCGCGGCGCTGATGCCGCAGTTGCCGACGATCACGGTGGTTACGCCCTGGCTGAGCTTGGGCAGCATCTGCGGTTGGCGGATCACCACGGTGTCGTCGTGGGTGTGTACGTCGATGAAGCCCGGCGCCAGCACCAGCCCGTCGGCATCGACGACCTCTGTTGCGGTGGCGTGAGCGGCGTCGCCCAGCAGTGCTATACGACCGCCAGCGATGCCGAGATCGCCGATGAAGCGGGCGTTTCCGCTGCCGTCGATGACGGTCGCCCGGCGAATCAGCGTTTCGAAGTGGCGCATGGTTCAGTCTCCCAGGGGCAGTCGGTCTTCGCCGCGGCGATGGTCATCCAGCGCCAGCTTCACGCGACGCAGTAGTTCCTGGCTGGCGTCGGGGGTGCGCAGGGCGGTTTCGGTTGCCAGCAGATCGATAGCCAGCAGCATCCCGTAGCGCGCGGCTGTGGGTTTGTAGATGAAGTCGGTTTCGTCGAGGACGATAGGAATCTGGATATCGGCCAGGTCGGCCAGCGCGCTGCCGGCGCGGGTGATGGTCAGCAGGCGCGCACCATAGGACTTGGCGAGGTGGGCCGTGGTGAGCAGCTCGGGGGTGATGCCGGTGATCGAGAGAATGACCAGCAGGTCCTTGGGACCCAGGGTGGCGGCCGCGATGCGCATCAGTACGGGATCGTGGTAGGCCGACACTGGGTAGCCCAGCCGTACCAGGCGGTACTGCACTTCGCCGGCAAGCAGTGTCGAACATCCGCCCATGCCGAAGGCGAAGATCTTCTGCGCCGAGCAGATGAGGTCCACGGCGGAGCGAAAGTTCCTTTCGTCGAACGCCGCCAGATGCCGATGCAGGCTCTGTTCTATGTCTTCGACTATCTGGCCGAAGTAGCGTGGCACCCGCACCGGTGCGGCACCAAGGAAGCGGCTGCCGACGGTGCTGGCGCGGGCCAGCTTGAGGCGCAGTTCCCGCAGGTCCGCGCAGTCCATCAGGCGGGCGAATCGCGACAGCGCCGCCTTGCTTACTCCTGCCTTCGCCGCCAGTTCACCGATGGCGGCCGAGGCGGCGAAGCCGACGTCATCCAGGATCGTCTCGGCCACTTTTGCCGAGTTGCCGCGCAACTGGTCACGGCGGCTGCGGATCAGATAGAGGATGTCCATGTCAGAGCATCCGCGCGAGGCCGAGGGTCAGGATGAAGGCCACCACTGAAACCAGCGTCTCCAGCACCGTCCAGGTCTTCAGCGTCTGCACGACGGTCATGTTGAAGTACTCCTTGATCAGCCAGAAACCGCCGTCGTTGACGTGGGAGAGGATCAGCGAGCCGGCTCCCGTCGCCAGAACCAGCAGCTCCGGATGCGGATAACCGCTGGCCAGGGCAATCGGCGCGACGATTCCTGCCGCGGTGGTCATGGCGACGGTCGCCGAGCCGGTGGCGACGCGCATCAGTGCTGCCACCAGCCAACCGAGCAGCAGCGGCGAAAGGTCGAAGCGCGCGGAGAGTTCGACGATCTCCCGGGTCACCCCGGTTTCGATGAGGATGCGGTTGAGCCCGCCGCCGGCGCCGACCAGCAGGGTGATGGCCGCGGTGGGCGCCAGGCATTCGTTGCTGAAGCGCAGGATGGCGTCACGGTTGAAGCCACGCGCCAGGCCCAGGGTCCAGAAGCTCACCAGGGTCGCGATCAACAGGGCGATCACCGAGTTGCCGATGAAGTGCAGAACGGCATTGAGGGTCGAGCCCGCTGCGCTGAGCTGGTCAGCCCAGCCACCGAGCAGCATCAGCAGCACCGGCAGCAGGATGGTGCCCAGGGTGATGCCGAAGCCCGGCAAGTTGGCGGGCCGGGATTGGGATTCGGTGAATTGCTCGGCAATCGGGTTATGCGCCGGCAGGTTGATGCGGGGCGCCACCAGGCGGGCGAAGATCGGTCCGGCAATGGCCGCAGTGGGCACGCCGACGAGGATGGCAAAGAGCACGGTGCGACCGACCTGGGCCGAGTATTCGCCCACTGCCAGCATGGCTGCGGGGTGCGGCGGAACCAGACCGTGCACCACCGAGAGCCCGGCAACCATGGGTAGTCCGGTCATCAGCACCGACGAGCCAATGCGCTTGGCGATGGTGAAGGCGATGGGCACCAGCAGCACGAAGCCCACCTCGAAGAACAGCGGCAGGCCGCAGAGGAAGGCAATGCAGGCCATGGCCCAGTGGGCGTTGCGCTCGCCGAAGCGGGCAATCAATGTCTGCGCGATACGCTCGGCGCCACCCGATTCGGCCATCATCTTGCCGAGCATGGTGCCGAGCGCCACGACCAGGGCGATGTGGCCGAGGGTTTTGCCGACGCCCGCCTCGTAGGCGATGACGATGTCTTTGGCCGGCATCTGGGCTGCCAGCGCCAGTCCCACCGAGACCAGGGTGATGACGATGAAGGGGTTGAGGCGGTAGCGCGCGATCAGCACCACCAGGGCGATGATGGCGAGCGCGGCATAGACCAACAGCGGGCTTCCAGTCGCTGCTTGCATGGGGTGTTCCTTGTTTTTCAGGCAAAAGGGGGCCATCCCGCCCGTGGGCGGGGGCTTGGTTGGGTAATGGGGGGCGGCTAGAAGAAGGTTTCCACAGCTCCGACCACGCGGTAGTCGTCATCCACCAGCAGCAGTTGCCGCCACTTGTCGAAGGTCAGGCAGGGGTGGGATATCTCGAAGGCCAGCAGGTCGCCGACCTGCAAGTCGGCATCCTGCGGGAGGGTCATGAAGGCGTGTTGGTCCATCATGCGGGTGATGCGCCAGTCCGCCGGCGCCGCCGTCGGTGCGTGATCCGAGCCGGGGCGGTGGTGCAACGACGTGATGGGCATACCGGCATCAAATGCGGCATCGCGCTTGCCCAGGGCGATGATTGCCAGGCCTGGCTCCGGCATCGACTGTACGTTGGCCCAGAGTTGCAGCGCCGGCAACAGGCTGCGGCCCATTTCCCGCGCCACTCTGTTGTTGGCCTGGATGCGTTGCTCGGCGTCGCGGTAGATGCCGGCGTCGTGGGTCAGGTAGCAGCCGGGGCGCAGGATCACCTGCAGCGGGTGGCCGATATCCTGGCCGGCGAACTCTTCGGCAACGACGTCGAACCAGGCCGAACCGGCGCCGGAAAGCAGAATCTCCGGCTCGGCGAAGCAGTTTCCATCGGCCAGGGCGCGGGCGCGCTGCAGGACATGGCGGAGCAGCGCGCGAATGGCGTCCTCTTCCTGCAGCACACCTTCGTAGAGCTCGATGCCCACCAGATCGATGGACTGCGGCCAGCGTCTGATGGCCTCGAGCAGCTCGGCTTCCTGATCCGCATTGCGGATGCCGGTGCGACCGCCCGGAACGCCGTATTCGATCAGCACGCGCAGGCGCTGGCCGGTCTCGTCGAAGTAGCGTCCGAGGGCGTCCACGTTGGCGGGGGAGTCCACCAGGCAGCAGAAGCTGAAGTCCAGGTCCTGCAGGAGCCGCGAGACGATTGCCATGTTGCCCTTGCCCACCAGTTGATTGGCCAGCAGGACGCGGCGGACGCCAGCGGCATAGGCGGCCTGTACCTGGGGCGCGGTTGCCAGCGTAATGCCCCAGGCGCCGTGCGCCAGCTGCAGGTGGAAGAGGGTGGGGCTCATCGTCGTCTTGCCATGGGGGGCCAGTTGCACGCCGTAGCGCTGGATGAACTGGCGCATCCACTCCAGGTTGTGGTGGATGCGGCTTTGGCGCAGGACCGCCACCGGCAAGCTGACGTCTTCGTCGAGTATGTTCCAGCCCAGCGTTTCTATCGCTTCCAGTGGGCAATCCGGAGGGGTGGCGCCAAGGCCTTTGGTGAGCGGATTCAATGACCGTTCTTGAAACTTGTTTTCAGTCATGCGGGCTATCTCCCTAAGTTCCTGAAAACAAGTATCACTGAACTCCACCGCAAGCCAGGTACCCCCACAGAACCGAAAGTAAGCTGATCTGATGCGGGTGCTGACCGTCTGAAGGATTGACCAAATAGCTCTACCCCAGCCGTTCGCGCGCTGTTCCGTCAGTTTGGCTGGTTGCCGCAGAGAACGAGTCCAATCGTTCGGCGTCAGTTGCCTACGTGTAGATGGGTTGGTGTCTGCATTCGTCGACGAATGCTTCTGACGCCGTAGCGGATAAGTCCTAGGGGTTATGCCATTTCGATGGCTAGGCCTGGCGCCATTGCAGCGGTTAGCTGGTGCAGCAGGCCAGCGAACTCATGTCGAAGACGGCGGGAAGCGATATCTCGCGGCCGGTCGGCGGGTTACCCGACAGAACCTGTATGGCGCGCTCGTTGGTGATTCCGCGGCTGATGTTGTGGTTGGCTTCGATGGTCTTTGCCACCGAGCCCACCGAGCCGTGGGCGCAGCCTATCAACGAAAAGCCGTTGGTCATGACTGCCAGGGCGGTGAGGAAATAGAGTCGATTCCTGTGCTGTTTCATTTTCAGTCGTGCCTGTGCCTGGTGTCAGCCTTGGTGTCTGCCGCTGGGTTTCTTCTGGCTCGCCAGCAGCACCGGGATGCTCTGACTGAGTTGCTGGTAGAAACTCATGGATGCGTCTGTGGGACTCACCCCGATGCGACCGCGCTCGTAACCGAAGCTGATGGCAAGCACCACCATCACCACGACGAAATACAAGCCGAGGCTGGCGAGGGCGCCATTGCGTGCGTACTGAATGGTGGGGTTGCTCATGTCTGGACTCCGCGACCGGGGGACTTGGGGTGGACGTAGAGTCGCGAAAATCCTTTCGATGAAAAAACGACGTTCAGGCATGGTAAGTATCGACGGCACCAATAGTTCCGTCGGGCTCCGTCAATTTTACTTGACGTGGCGTGTAAAGCGCCGAGCTAGAGCGGCACAGCCTTGCGGCTTCGGCAGGTGAGGCACGGCACCTGATGCAGCCTATCGCCCTGTTAGACGTTGGCTATGGGGGAGGGGATCAAGCGGTATTTCAATCACACCGTCACTGTGTTAAATAAATCGCACATTTTCCCTACATAGAGCCTCTCTGCATTTCAGGAACCATGAGCTAATGCCACTTCGCATCTGCATTCTCGAAACTGACATTCTCCGCCCCGAACTGGTCGATCAATACAAAGGCTACGGCCTGATGTTCGAGCAGTTGTTCGCCAAACAGCCGATTGCTGCGGAGTTCAGTGTCTACAACGTGGTGCAGGGGCATTACCCTCCGGAGGGTGAGACGTTCGACGCCTACCTGGTGACCGGCAGCAAGGCCGACTCTTTCGGCACCGATCCCTGGATCCTGAAGCTCAAGGAGTTCCTGCTGGCGCGCTACGAGGCCGGCGACAAACTGCTAGGCGTCTGCTTCGGCCACCAACTACTCGCCCTGTTGCTGGGTGGGCGTACCGAGCGCGCTACGCAGGGCTGGGGCGTGGGCACCCATAGCTACCAGCTGAAACAGAAGCCGGAGTGGATGACCCCCGAGCTGGAGGACCTGACCCTGCTGATCAGCCATCAGGACCAGGTCACCCAACTGCCCGAAAACGCCACGTTGCTGGCTTCCAGCGACTTTTGCCCGAACGCCGCTTACGCCGTAGACGACCAGGTGCTGTGCTTCCAGGGCCACCCGGAGTTCGTTCACGACTACTCCCGCGCACTGCTCGATCTGCGCCAGGATTTCCTCGGCGATGAGGTCTACAAGCAGGGCGTAAGCAGCTTGAACCGCGACCACCAGGGGGCTGCCGTGGCTGAGTGGATGATGCGCTTCATCGCTCGCGACCGCGCGGCCTGATCGGAGCTGTACGGAAAAACCCGCCTTCAGGCGGGTTTTTTGTCGCACGGGGCGTGGCCCGTTCGCGCACTGTCCGCTGCCCTTCACAGCCAGCCGTAGTGCTTGAAGCTGGCATAGAGCGCGGTACACCCGGTTGCCACCAGCCCCAGCACGCCGAAGTAACCGTATTGCCACGTCAGCTCCGGCATGTATTGGAAGTTCATGCCGTAGATGCCCGCAACTGCCGTCGGGAAGGCAAGGATGGCGGCCCAGGCGGCGAATTTGCGTTGCACCACGCTCTGCCTAGACGACTCCAGCAACAAGCCGATTTCAATGGCGTGATCGGCCATTTCGCGCAGGCCCGTCAGGTCTTCAAGCAGGCGTTTGACATGGATGGCGATGTCGCGGAAGTAAGGCCGCATGTGCTTGTCGATGAAAGGGAAGTCCAGACGCTGCAGCTCCTCGCAGATTTCCCCCATGGGGCCAATGTAACGTCGCAGGCGCAGCAGGTCGCGGCGCAAGCAGTGGATGCGCTCGACATCGGACTTGCCCAGCGGGCGCTCCAGCACGTTCTGTTCGATCGCCTCCAGCTCCACATGGAAGCTGTCCATCAGCGGCCGATAGTTTTCCAGCACGAAGCTGAGCAGCGCGTAGAGGACGAAGTCTTCGCCGTGGTCGAGCAACAGCGGGCGTGCCTCGCAGCGCTGGCGAACGCGGGAGTAGGGCGCGGATTCGCCGTAGCGGGCACTGATGATGTAGCCCTTGCCGGCGAACAGTTGCGTCTCGATGAACTGCAGTTCACCTTCGACTTCGATCGGCGAATAGACCACCAGGAACAGGGCGTCACCGAAGGTCTCCAGCTTGGGACGGGTATGGCGGGTGAGGGCGTCTTCGAGGGCCAGTTCGTGCAGGTCGAACTGTCGCTGCAGGTTGCTCAGTTCTTCCGCACCGGGGTCATGCAGGCCTATCCAGACGAAGTGCCCCGGCTTGCTGGCCCACTGCAAGCCTTCATCGAGGGTTATGTCGGTGACTTTCCGGCCTTTGGTATATACAGCGGCGGCAACGACTCGACCCATGGTTCAGCTGTTCCTTCATCCGTTGGTGGGAAGTTTGGCGCGCAGGTTATCGCGCCTGATCTTCTGAGTCTTGCCGAAGGCCGAGGTTCTGCAATGGCAAGACTAGAGCAATGGCTCTAAATTGATCGCTCCCCTCACCGATCGAAACAAGGAGAACACATTGATCGAGGCCTTCCGATTTTCTGCAGGTCGGTTCCATTGCCCCTATCGGGTCTACCGTTCGGCCGTTGCCGGTCCGATTCTGATCCTGTTGCCGGCCCTTGGCGTAGCTGCGCGCAAGTACGAAAACTTTGCCCTGGGCCTAGTGGCTGCAGGCAACCAGGTGCTGGTAGTGGATTGGCCCGGCCAGGGAGAAAGTGCCCCACGACCGAGCCGCCAGTTGGACTATGGCTACCGTGACCTGATCGATGAGTTCGTACCGAGCTTGCTGACGGCTGCTCGCCAGCATTTTCACCAAGGTCGCCTGGTTCTGCTGGGTCATAGCCTGGGCGGGCATATCGCGACGTTGTTCGCTGCTGCCAATCCCCAGGCCGAGGTGGCGGTGGTGGGCGTGGCCTGCGGGAATATTCATTACCGCAACTGGCAGGGCAGGCAGCGCTTGCTGACGCCCAGCGTGGCCATGATCTTCAACCTGTTGACGGCCATGTTCGGATACCTGCCGGGCAAGACCATCGGTTTCGGTGGCCACGAAGCGCGCAGCCTGATGCGCGATTGGGGGCGAGTGGCCTGGACGGGTAACTTCGATCATCTCGGGTTGGATCTGACCCATCCTCGACACAACCGGACGCCTTCTCTGTTCATTGGCATTCACGGCGACTCTTTCGCCCCGGAAGCCTCCACCTGCGGCCTGGCCGCGTTGATCCAGGAACAACCCCAAGTCCGCATGCTGCGCTCTCCAAGGCCGGCATCAGAGAATCCCCATAGCGCCTGGTTACGTTCCCCGGTGACCGTAATCGAGGAGGTCGTGAGTGGGTTGGCGCTGCTTCGTTGTGAGGTCACCACCGGTCAGGCGGTATGAAATATTCTGTTACAGCCGCTAGTGTTCACTAGGTAACTCACTAGAGAACGCGGGGCCTGTCATGACGCTAAAGAAGTGTTTACTGGCGATGGCGATCTGCTCGGTTTTGAGTCTGTCCTTCACCGTCTTGCCGGGTGATCTCTCCAGCGCATCGAGTGCTGACTATTATACACATCT
>NZ_SCOK01000051.1:0-38899 GCF_005502555.1 Pseudomonas sp. D(2018) | reverse complement strand
ACCCGCAGGCCAACCCCAAGCCCCCGCGACCACGCCGCAGGACCAGCAGACCAGCGAGTTCGAGCGGATTCGCCAACAGGCCATGCGCGGCGACCTCGACGCCCAGTACCAACTCGGCAGCCTCTACTTCGTCGGCAAGCCGCAGAAGGACCTCAAGCAGGCCGAGTACTGGTGGAAGCAGGCCGCCGACAAGGGGCATCCCCAATCGGCCTTCAGCCTCGCCTTCCTCTACACCGGCCGCGCCGACCCCGCATTCGCCGACCAGCGCGCCATGCACAAGTACCTCGGCCAGGCCTCTGCCGCCGGCAACGCCATGGCCCAGCACGTGCTCGGCAGCATGTACGCCCAGGGTGCCGAAGGCCTCAAGCAGGACCCTTACCAGGCCCGCGCCCTGTTCCAGAGCGCATGCGACAAGCAATACGCGCCGAGCTGCGAGGCGCTGAAAAAGCTGCAGATGAACTGAGCGGCAGCTGCAGCTTTCCGTGTGGGAGCGAACTCATTGGCTCTGTCGGCATTACATGTTGCAAGTAGCTGCATTGCCCGTAGGAGCTGGCTTGCCAGCGAATGCCCCCGTTTCGCTGGCAAGCCAGCTCCTACAAGGCGAGGGGTGACTCTCGGCGCACGTTCGACGTTCCTTGTGGGGGCGATTTCAATCGCCATGCAGGACGCAGTCCTGCCCCGTCTCAAGTCCCGATCACGCCGCCATCGTTCCTGGTGATCAGCACCGTGGTCGAGCGCGGGCGGCTCTTGCCGTCGCTGGCGGGGTAGCTCAGGCCCGGATGCTGGACGTTGATCCACAGGGTGCGCCCGTCCGGGGTGAAGGTGATGCCGGTGATCTCGCAGCCACGCGGGCCGACGAGGAAGCGGCGAACTTCACGGGTGGTGGGGTCGGCGCAGAGGAGCTGGTTGCAGCCGATGCGTTTCATGGCGGGGTCCTCGTCGTCGAAGTCGGTCTCGATCCACAGGCGGCCGGCTGGGTCGAAGGCCAGGCCATCCGGGGAAGAGAAGGCATCGCCCTTGATGGTGCCGATGAGGTTGGCCGGCACCGGCTTGCCCGCTTCGTCCTTCGCCCCTTCGGGCTCGCCGGCGAGCAGGAAGATCTCCCACTGGAAGGTGGTGGCGGTGGGGTCGGCGCCTTCCTCGGTCCAGCGCAGGATCTGCCCGTGCAGGTTCTGCGGACGGGGGTTGGCGGCGTCCACCGGCTTCTTGCTGCCACGGTCGTCGTTGTTGGTGAGGGTCACGTAGACGTCGCGGCTGGTCGGGTGCACCGCCACCCACTCGGGGCGATCCATGGGGGTGGCGCCGAGCAGGTCGGCCGCGGCGCGGGCGTTGACCAGCACCTCGGCCTGGCTGGGGAAGCCGTTCTCCGCGGTCAGCCCGTTCTGGCCGTGAACCAGGGCCAGCCAACGGCCCTTGCCGCCTGCTTCGAAACGCGCGACGTAGAGGGTGCCCTTGTCCAGCAGGTCACGGGCGGCAGCAGGGTTGGCCGGATCGAAGCGGCCCTCGGGGACGAACTTGTAGATGTACTCACCCTTGGTGTCGTCGCCGTAGTAGTAAGCCATGCGCCCATCGGTGCCGAGCGAGAGGGTCGAGCATTCGCGGCAGAAGCGGCCGACAGCGGTGCGTTTCTTCGGCGTGCTGGTGGGGTCGAAGGGGTCGATCTCCACGACCCAGCCGAAGCGGTTGGGTTCGTTCACATGGCCACCGTGGGGCTGGTCCGCCGCTGGGGTGGCGTCGAAGCGCGGGTCGGCGGTTTCCCAGCCGTAGTTCTTGCTCACCCCGTCCTTGGCGATGCCGTAGCGCCAGTGCGAAACACGCTGGGCGTAGTCGGCCTGGTCGCGGTTGATGAAGTAGTTGTGCCAGTTCTCTTCGCAAGCCAGGTAGGTGCCCCAGGGCGTGATGCCCATGGAGCAGTTGTTCAAGGTGCCGATGACCTCGCGGCCTTCGGGGTCGGAGGCGGTCTTCATCAGTTCATGTCCGGCCAGCGGGCCGCTGAGGGTCATGGCCGTGAGGGTGGAGATACGGCGGTTGTAGCGCGAACCGTCGACGCGCTGCCAATGGCCCTGGGCGTCCTTCTTCACTTCGATGACGCTGACGCCGTGGGCGGCCTGCTCCTTCTTCACGTCCTCGACCTTGCGCTTGCCGTCGACATAGACGATGCCGTCGGTGTGTAGCGTGGGGTTGATGTACTCGTGATTCATCACCAGCAAGCCGTGGTCGTCCGGTGCATCGGGGAAGGGGAAGAAGTGCATGCCGTCGTGGTTGTCGCCGGCCTGCTTGAGCTGGTCCTGCCAGGTTTCGCTGGCGTCGCCCTTGAAGGCCGGCGCATCGGCCAGCACCGCGTCGCCCCAGGAGAAGAAGGCGCGGGCGCTGTAGCCCTCCGGCACCAGCACGCGGTCGAAGGCCGGATCGAACTGCTGCGGTACGCCCTTGAAGCCGAGCAGGCCGTTGTCGGCCACCGCCCGGCAGGCACTGATGCCGCCGCCGAAGAAGCCGATGGCCGCCAGGGCCAGGCCGCCTTTCAGGACGTTACGCCGGCCCTGGTCCACCAGCCTGTCCAGCGGGGTGTTGCCGCTGGGGTTGATGGCCACGTCGTCGTGGGCGGCCAGTGCCGCGTGGAAGGCGTCCAGTTCCTGGGTCATGGGGAAAGCTCCTCGGTTCGGCGCTCAGCGCTCGATGCGGTAATGGAAAGTGTTGCGCACGCCCGGCACGGCCACCGGCTGCCCGTCGACGATGCGCGGCTGGTAGCGGAAGGTGCGCGCGGCGGCCAGCGATGGGCGAATGAACAGCGGGTGGCAGTCGCCGACGATGTTCGGGTCCTGCACGCGGCCCTGCGGGTCGACCCGGTATTCCACCGTGCAATCGCCCTGGAGACCTTTGTCGAGGGCGCGTTGCGGGTAGTCCGGCGCCTGCTTGGCAATAGGCAGGTACTGGCGGCTGGCTGCGGCTTCGGCCTGTGCCTGTGCCTGGCGGGCACGTTCGGCGGCTTCGCGGGCGGCGCGGGCCTGGCGCTCGGCCTCGGCCTGGCGCTGTTGTTCGGCGGCCTGGCGCTCGACCTCCAGGCGACGCTGCTCGGCTTCACGGCGTTCGCGCGCCTGCTGGCGTTGCTTCTGACGTTCACGCTGCGCCTCGGCGCGCTTGTGCGCCAGGGCGGCTTCTTCGATCTGTTTCTGCTGCGGCAGCGGCTCAGGTTGGACGACCCCCTCCGGAACGGGTGGCGCCGGTTCGGCCACGGGTGCGGGCGGCGCCGGCGGCTGTGGTGCCGGCAGGCTGACCAGTTGGGTATGCAGCACGCGGGTGGTTGGTTCCGGCGGTGTGCCAGGCGCCCAACCGGCCACCAGCAGGACGACGGCAAGCGCATGCAGACCCAGCGCCGAAACCGCCGCTGCCGCGTTGCGATACCAACGGCCCTGGGGCGCGGGCCAGGCGAAGGGTTGCACGGGGTCCATGGCCAGGCTGCTCATTGCGGCGCCTCGGTCACCAGGCCCAGGTTGGCAACCCCGCCCTTCTGCAGGGCGGCCATGCCGGCGACCACGCTGCCGTAACCGGCATCCTTATCGGCGCGAATGTAGACCTGGGTACGCGCATCAGCCGCCACCAGGGCACTGACGGCGGCGGTCATTTCCTCCAGGCCCACGGCCTGGTCGCCGTGGTTCTCGGCATCCAGCTCGCTGCCCAGGTTCCAGTAATAGCGGCCGTCGGCCTGCACCGAAAGGGTGACGATGCGCTGCTGGCTATCGCTGGGCAGGGCCTCGGCGGCGACCTTGGGCAGCTCGATCTTCACGCCCTGGGTGAGCATGGGCGCGGTGACCATGAAGATCACCAGCAGTACCAGCATCACGTCGATGTAGGGCACCACGTTCATCTCGGCCTTGGGGCTGTGCTTGCGCAGCGGACGGGTCAGCATGGCGTTCGCTCCTCAGGCCGCCGCGGCCATGCCCGGCGCCTGGCCGTGCAATTGGCGGCGCAGGCGCGACTGCAGTTCGTTGCCGAAGCTGTAGTAGCGCGCCACCAGGCTCTGGGCCCGCGCGGCGTAGCGGTTGTAGGCAACCACGGCGGGGATGGCGGCGAACAGGCCGATGGCGGTGGCGATCAGCGCTTCGGCGATGCCCGGCGCCACGGTGGTGAGGGTGGCCTGCTGCACCTGGGAGAGGCCGATGAAGGCATTCATGATTCCCCAGACGGTGCCGAACAGGCCGATATAGGGGCTCACCGAGCCGACGGTGGCGAGGAAGGTGAGGCCCTTCTCCAGGCGTTCTTCTTCGTCGGCGATGGCCACATAGAGGCTGCGCTCCACATCGTCCATCAGCGCCTCGCTGCTCACTCCGGGTTCGCGCCGCAGCTGTTCGAAAGCGCCACGGCCGGCCAGGAAGATGCGCTCCAGCGCGCCGTCTTCATGGGCATCCACGTCCACCAGCGCGAGGTTGCCGGTGCTGCGCATCCGCGCGAGGAAGGCCTTGAGACGGCGCTCGGTGCGGGCCAGCGCGCCGCCGCGCTGGATGATCAGGTACCAGCTCGCCAGCGAGGCCAGCAGCAGGCTCGCCATGACCGCCTGCACCAGCAGGCTGGCGTTGCCCACCAGGCCCCAGAGGGTCATCTGTTCGAGTGTCGCGTGCATGTCGTGCTCCCTGCCCCGGCTCCGCTGCCAGGGCTGCTATTCGATTGCTTTGAGGTTTCCGGTTGATGACAGCGGCTCATTCCAGGCCGAGGGTTCGCGCCACGTCGGCCCAGGAAACGAACTTGAAGTTCTGGGTGGCTTCCGGCATCCGCTTGCGGCCGTCCTGCACCACCAGCAGGCCCTGGTTCCAGGGGCCACCAAGGTTGGCGGAGGTGACTTCCAGGCCATCGGTTTCCGACGCGCCGTCGATACCGGACGCGGCGTTGAGGCCGACACGAAAGGCACCGCGCACGGCAAAGGGCGGTTCGGCGTCGAGCACCAGGTAGCTGTCATTGCCCTGGCTGGAAACCACCAGGTAGTCCCTCGCGGCGCTCTGGTAAAGGCCGAGACCCTCGACGTCGGCGTGCAGTACCTCGCCCACCTTGATAACCGGCTGCAGGTCGGCCGGCGCGTCGGGGCGGGCATCCAGGGACCAGACGCCGACGTCTTCCTCGCCAACGAACAGGCGCTGGCGCTGGTCATCGGCAACGCAGCCCTCGGGCTGGCTGGCCACCTTGAACTGGCGCACCAGGCTCCCGGCCACAGCGCCGCCGGTACCGTCGAGGCGGTACTGCAGGAAGCTGCCGTCCTTACCGTTGGCGAAGGCGTAGATCTCGCCGGAAGCCGGCTGGAACAGGCAGATGCCGTAGATTTCCTTGAGCGGCGTGCGCACCTCGCCCAGCAGCGCCAACTCGCCGGATTCGCGGTCGATGCTGAAGACGCTGAGGCTGTTGCTGTCGCGGTTGCTGGCCACCGCCAGGTCCACCTCGCGCTCGCCGAGCTGGAAGCCGGGGCGCAGGTCGACGTTGTTCAGGCGGCCGACAGGCAGTTCCTGCAGCAAGCGGCCGTCAAGGTCATAGGCCAGCAGGCCCTGCTTTTTGTTGGTGCCGAGGATGCGGCTGCGTTCCGGCTGCTGCGGATGCACCCAGATCGCCGGGTCGTCCGCCGCGTCGCCATGGCGGCCAACCGGTTCGCTCTGGCGCTGGGCCGCCACATTGGGCAAGGGCATCGGTAGTGCGGGGGCTGCGGGTTTCCAGTTCAGGCTGCCCTGGTGGAAGCGGCCGCTGCCGTCGTCCTGCAGCAGCACCTCGACACCCGAACTGCTGAGGCGAGCGGCGATGCGCTCGGGTTCTTCGAGGCCGCTTAGCGGCAGTGCGGCGACGTGATTCCACGCTTCGCCCTGCTGTTGATACAGGTGCAGCGCAGCGGCCGTCGGGTCCAGCGCCAGCACGCCACCCGGCACGACGGCGAGGCCAGCGGCGCCCTTCTCCAGCGCCCCGAAGGGACGTACCAGGTCCACCGGCTGGCGCCCGGCATCCGCTTCGGGGTGGGCCGGATACGCCCAGAGGCCGATGCCTTCTTCGTTGACGAAGAGCCGGCCGGCACCATCGTCCACCTGGCAGAACTCGGCCCCCGCCGGCAGCGGCAGGCCGCGAACGCGTCGAGGCTCGGCGGCCAACTCGTCGCCGGCGCCCACCAGCCATTGCTCGCCGCCGCCGTCTTCGCCGAGGAGGAAGAGGTAGAGGTTGCTCGAGTCGTCCCGGTACAGGCACAGGCCGGACAGGGCGTAGTCCCGCATTGGCAGGCGCAGGGTCTGGTCCCAGGCGCGGGCGGCCGGGTCCAGGCGGGTCAGCAGGGCCTGCTGGCTGGCGGTGTCGAGGGTGGCGAGCAGCAGCCGCTGGCCAGCGGCGCGGCTGTCGAGGCCGGCGAAGCGGCCCGGCATTCGCGCCAACTCGGTGCCCTTGTCGTCGAGCAGGAGCAGGCCACGGCGTTCGCTGGCGGCGAGGCGCAGATCGGCCGGCAGCGGTGCGGGAAGGAAGCGCAGGTCTTCGGCCTTGAACTGGGCGGGTGCACTCCACGGTGTCAGTGACAGGGCCGGCGCCGCGGGCACGTCCGCAGCTTGCGGCTGGCAGCCCGACAGGGCCGCCAGACTGGCCAGGAGCAGGTAAAGGGAAGTACGGGTGAAGGTCATGGGTCGTTCCAGGTATTCGCGTGCGCAGGACGGCCAGCCGGGTGCTCGCCCGGCGGGCCGTGCGCGACAGGTCTTAGAAGTGGGTGAAGGTCAGGCCGAGCTTGTAGGTCGGGCCGTATTCCTCGTACTGGGCGTTGTAGGAGCGGCTGCCGGTGTAGGCGTAGAAGCTCTCGTCGGTGAGGTTCTGCGCCTCGAAGCTGACCTGCAGCTCTTTGGTCAGGAAGTAGCGCGCGCTGAAGTCGACGAAGGTCTGCGAATCGACATGGATGTCGTGCAGGCGGTCGTTCACCGGCGCCACTTCGAACAGGTAGTCGGACTTGTAGTTGGCGGACAGGCGCAGGCTCAGTTTGTCGTTCTCCCAACCCAGCATCAGGTTGCCGACGGTGTCGGACTGGTTGGGCAGGTCGATGTCGCGCTTGAGGTTGCGACCGGTGGTGCTGTCGAAGCCTTCGATGCTGGCGTCGGAGCGGCTGAAGGTGGCGTTGGCGCCCATCAGCAGGCCATTCCAGGGGGCCGGCAGCCAGTCGAGTTTCTGCGACCAGGCCAGTTCGATGCCGTACAGCTTGGCGCTGTCGCCATTGGTGAAGGTGTTGGCCTCGTCGAAGTCCACCCAGTCGCCGGTGCCGGCGAGGTCGGTGCTGTAGACGAAGTTTTCGATGTCCTTGTAGAAGACGAACGCCGAAACCACGCCGGCGCGGCCCAGGTAGCGCTCGATGCCGAGGTCGAAGTTGCTCGACTCCAGCGGGTCGAGGTCGGGGTTGCCGAAGCTGGCTTCGTCGCCGTCGATGACGAAGCCCGGCGCGAGTTGGCCGAAGGTCGGCCGCACCACTGAGTTGGTCCAGGCGGCGCGCAGCTGGGTGTCTTCGTCCAGTTGGTAGCGGGCGTGCAGGCCCGGCAGCCAGTGGTGGTAATCCTTCTTGCGTTCGGTGGCCTCGAACTCGCCATCGCGGATGCCGCTGCCCTTGGCCTCGAACTGCGTGCCCTCGTAGCGCAGGCCGGCGATGAAGCGCCAGTCGTCCACGTCCAGGCTTTGCATGAAGTAGCCGGCGTCGATGTCTTCGCTCATGTCGAAGTCATTCACCCGCGACTCTTCCTCGTTGTAGTAGTCGGCCGGATCCAGGCTGCCGATCAGGCCCTTGACAGCGCCGGCGCTGATGCCGGGGCCAAAGCGGTCGAGGCTGTAGTGGACGTTGCCCTTCTGGAACTGGGTCAGGTTGAGCTGTTCGTCGGTGAAGACGTCACCCAGGTCCTCATAAGTCCAGGCTTCGAGGTCGTTGGTCTTGTCGCGGCGGCTGAGCTTGCCGCCGACCTTGGCCTGGGCCGCATAGCCGGCCAGGTCGAAGTCACGGGCGAGATCCAGGCGGATGTTCTTCTCGGTGTCCTCGGTGTTCTGCTTCTCCCGGTCCACCTGGTCGAGGGTGAAGTTGGCCGGGTCGTAGAAGGCCTCTTCGATGTTCAGGCGCGGCTTCCTGGTGTCGTAGAAGCCGGCGTCGGCGAAGTCGTCATTGCCTTCGAAGGTGGCGCCAGCGATGTGGCCGGGGCTGTCTTCGCTGGACTGGCTGTAGCCGACCTGGCCGCTCAAGGTCCAGAGGCCCATCATGCGTTCGCCGCCGAACACGTACGACTGGATTTCCTGGGTCTCCTCGCGGTCCTTCAGCTCGCGGAAGCCTTCGGCCTCGCCGGTTTCGCCGGGGGCCTGCGGGTCGGCGAATTCGACGCCCGCGGCGTTGCGCGTCTCGGTGTCCTTGAAGCGGCTGTAGAGGGTGCGCAGGTAGAAGCTGGAGACGTCGTCCGGCTTGTAGTCGAAGTTCAGGCCGGCGCCGGTGCGCTCGCGGCTGATGTCGTAGTCGCGCTGTTCGAACTGCTCCAGCCGGGCGCCATCTTCGAAGTCCCAGTCGCCACCGGTTTCGACGTTGTCGGAGCCGAAGTCGCGCTTCTGCCAGCTCATGGCAGCGGCCACGCCGAAGTTGTCGATGCCGTCGCCGAGGCTGAAGCGGTCGCTCACCGCGCCGGAGAATTTCGGGCTGGTCTGGTTGGTGTTTTCGTCGTAGCTGGCCTCGGAGCTGCCGGTGAAGAACAGGCCGTCGTGGTCGAAGGCGGACAGGCTCTCCACGTCCACGGTGCCGCCGAGTGAGTTGGCGTCCATGTCCGGGGTGAGGGTCTTGATCACGCTGAGGGACTGCACCAGCTCAGCCGGCAGCACGTCGAGGGCCACCGCGCGGCGCTCGCTTTCCGGCGCCGGTACCAGGGTGCCGTTGATGGTGACGCTGTTCAGGTCAGGGCCCAGGCCGCGCACGCTGACGAAACGGCCTTCGCCCTGGTCGCGCTCCACCGCCACGCCAGGCAGGCGCTGCACGGCTTCGGCGGCGTTCTCATCGGGCAGTTGGGCGACGCCATCGGCATGCACCACGCTCTCGACGCTGTCGGAATTGCGCTGCTCCTTCAGGGCCTGGTCGATGCTCGCGGCCTGGCCGATGACATCGACGTGCTCGGTGGCGTCGGCGGCGCTTTCGGCGGCCGGCGCCACGTTGGCCAGGGCCAGCGTCAGGGCGCTGAGGGTGAAGCCCGCAACGCGGACGGCGGTACTGCGCTTGTGCATGGTTGCTCTCCCCAAGTGTTCCGCTGATGCCAGGCAAATGGCCCGGCGAGATGGGAGCGGAACCTAGGGCCGGCGAATGAAACTTCTGTGACAGGGGATGGCGCCGGGCCTTGAAAGACGGGGTTTTCCGGGTAATTCGAGGCGGGTATGAGCCGATATGACCCGTATGAACGCCACTTAGCCTGCGAACGGTGCCGCGTGGGCTGAAGCCCACCCTACGGCCTGCTCGCCTTGGTCGAGATTCTCGCGCCAGCCGCGCCACTTCCCCTGAGCCGAAACGACCCCTGGCGCCTGCCACGCAACTGTCATACGGCTCTGATTCTCTGACGGCCATTCATCGCCGCGGACCTTGCGCCATGCCCTCGCTGCTCAAGCTTCATCGCCTGAAACTCACCGCCCTGCTGCTGGCGGCCAACCTCGGCCTGTTGCTGCATCTGGCGGTGGGCGACCTCAAGGCCACTTCCGAGTGGGTCTGGCTGGACGTGTTCGGCGAAGGCGGCTCGGCGCTGCTTTCGCTGGTGTGGATCGGCCTGGTGCTGAAAAGCCGGCCCGCAGGCCGGGTGACCAACCTGCTGGTACTGGGCCTTTCCGGGGTGTTCTTCTCCTGGTGGATCGACTGCCTGGATGAGTTCATCCGCATGCCGGAAAGCATTACCTGGGACCATTGGCTGGAGTCCGGGCCAATGCCGGTGGGCCTGGTGCTGCTGACCCTTGGCATCTACCACTGGCACCGCGAGCAACTGGCGATCAGCGCGCAGATGGAGAAGCGCGAACGGCTGTTTCGCGAGCATCGCCTGTTCGACAAGCTGACGCCGCTGGGCGGGGCCGATTACCTGCGCAAGCAGTTGGAACTGAGCCTGGTGCAGGCCCGCGAGGACAATCAGCCGCTGTCGCTGGTGATCCTCGACCTGGATGATTTCAGCAGCCTCAACGACCGCTTCGGCCATGCCGAAGGCGATCACCTGCTGCAGGGCCTCAGTCAGTTGCTGGTGCTCAATCTGCGCCGCCAGGACCTGCTCTGCCGGCTGGCCGGCGACCGCTTCGTGGTGCTGCTGCCGAACACCGGCGAGCGCCAGGCACGGCAACTGGCCACAGAGCTGGAACAGGCCGTGGCGCATTTCGCCCACAAGACCCGCCAGCACGGCGAACGCCTGCAACTCAAGGCCACCTCCGCCGTGGCCATGGCCCTGGAGGAAACCCCGGACGCGTTGCTGCAGCGCCTCAACCTCGCCCTGGCGCGGGCCAAGTCGCCCCGCCTGGCGCGCAGCGCCTGAGGCCCGCCATGGCGATCAAAGGCAGTTGGTACGAGTGCGACAGCCGCTTCATTCCGGCCCATTACCAGCCGGCGGCGCTGATTGATCTCGCCCTTTCGCGAGACATCGACAGCCACCGCCTGCTGCGGGGCACCGGGTTGTTCTATGAGGACATTCTCGCCGGCGAGCAACGCATCAGCGCGCAGCAGTTCCTCACCCTGATCGGCAACGCACGGCGCCTGCTGGATGCCGATGACACCAGCTTCCTCTTCGGCCAGCGCCTGCTGCCCGGGCACTACGGCGCCAGCAGTCACACCCTGCTGCACGCCGAACACCTGCAGGACGCGCTGGGCCAGTTGATTCGCCATCGGGCGCTGCTCAGCCCGCTGCTGTCACCGCGCCTGTTGCTGGATGAGCAGGATGCCTGGCTGTACTGGGTGGATGCCTGCGGTGCCGGCGAGCAGTACCGCTTCCTGCTGGAGGCGAGCATGGCGGCGGTGGCCGGCATGTGTCGCCGGCTGAGTGGCGAACGCCTGCCCTGGCGCTTCCACTTCGCCCACGGGCAGCCGCGCTACATCGAGCAGTACTGGGTGCATCTGGGGGAGGAGGTGCTGTTCGACCGCCAGATCGATGCGCTGCAGATTCCGCGCGCCTGGCTGACCCGACCGCTGCCGGAAGCCTCGCTGACCGCCGGCCGGGTGGCCCGCCAGGAAAGCACGCGGCTACTGGAAGCCCTCGGCGCACGAGCGAGTCTGCTGGATCGGTTGTACAGCTGGTTGCTGGAGCGGGTGCGCGAGGCACCGGTGCTGGAACAGGCCGCGGAGGCCTTCGAGATGAGTCCGGCGACTCTCAAGCGCAAACTGCAGAAACACGGCACGCACTATCAGGAACAACGCGACCTGGTGCGCAAGCACGTGGCGCTCTACCTCTATCGCATCAAGGGGTACAGCAACGAGGAGGTGGCGGCCTACCTGCATTTCCACGACGCCACCAACTTCCGCCGCTCATTCAAGCGCTGGACCGGACTGTCGCCCAGCGCCTTGCGGCAACTGTTCGGGGCCTGAGCCCCGCAGCCCGCGTCAGCTGTTGGCGCAGGCGCTGGACTCTTTCAGGTAGGTCACGGACTTCTCTTCGCCGTTGGAATCGACGTAAGTCATCTTCGCCTGGATGGTTTCGCAGGTCAGCGAGTTCGGCTCGTCGATGGAAATGACGCGGGCGACATCCAGCGGCATGCCGTAGCGGTAGGGCACGGCCTCGGCGGATTTGGCGGCGAAGGCGCTGCCACTGGCCAGGAAGGCGAGCAGCAAAGTGGTACTGGTGGTGATTGCACGGTTCATGGGGGATCTCCTGGTTTGCCTGGAAGGCCCGACATCGCTGGGGATGCGTTCTTGGCCCATGTGGCTATTGGACTCCCGGCACGGCGCGTGAAAAAGACGGCTTTGCTGAAAGCGCTTTTCCGTGGCGCGCAACAATCCGCGCCGCCCGACGGTCATGCCCCCGCGTTTGGCCGGGTCTATCGTTCCCAGACCGTGCAACGGCCACCAGACGAGGATGAGGCCATGAACACCAGTGATCTGCTCGAACAACTGCTGCGGGCCGGCCAGGCCAGCACATCACGACAAGGCGGCGCGGGCATGGCGTCGCAGGACCCGCTGGGCGGGCTCGGCGGCCTGCTGGGTGGGCTCATGGGCGGTGGTGGAGGTGGCGGCAATGCCGGGCTGGGCGGTTTGCTCGGTGGCATTCTCGGCGGCGGTGGCGGCCTGGGTGGCAACCCGATGGGCGGGGGCTCGATGGGTAGCAGTGGCGGGCGCTCCGGCGGCATGAACTACGCCGCACTGGCCTCCCTCGGCATGATGGCCTTCCAGGCGTACCAGGCCTGGCAGCGCCAGCAGCCAGCCGCTGCGCCGCAGCAGGCACTGCGCACTGTGGATCAGCTCTCCGGGGCGGAAGCCGATGACCACAGCCTGGCCATTCTCCGAGCGCTGATCGCCGCGGCCAAGGCGGACGGTCGCATCGACGAGCAGGAAAAGCAGACCATCTACGCCGAGATCTCCCGCCATACCGACGACCCGCAGTTGCAGGAATGGCTGGACCAGGAGGTGCGCCGCCCGCTGGATGCCGCCGAGGTCGCGCAGTCGGCAACGGACCCGGGCATGGCCGCTGAGATGTACCTGGCCAGCGTGATGCTGGTGGATGACCAGCAGGCCGCCGAACGCGCCTACCTGGACGAACTGGCCTATCAGCTCAGGCTCGATCCAGACCTGCAGGCGCAACTGGAGCGGCAGACGCGGGGAAGTGCCTAAGGGCTGACCTGGTAACCGCGCTGCTGCAGGCAGCTGGTATAGGCCGATGACGAGGTGCTGCTGGCCTGTTCATCGGTGCGGCGGTCCTCGCGACGGTCCTGGCGCTGTCGCGAGCCTCCGACTACGGCGCCCGCTACTGCGGCATCCTTGGCTTTCTCCTGGCGATACTCCTGCTGCAAGTCGTCATCGATACGCTCGTAATCGTTGCTGCGTGCCTGCCCGACGGCGGCGCCCGCCATAGCACCCGCGGCGGCCCCACGAGCACGACCTCCGCTCGTGGTGGAACTGGAACTGGAGCTGGATGTTGAACTGCCGGCCTGGGCCTGGCAGTCGGCTATGTCCTGCTGGATCTGTTGCTGGGTCTGGCCTTGCAAGGGCACCACGGTTTCGGCGAACGCGGGCAGGCAGACAAGCGAGGCGAGCAGGGTCCAGCGGCAAGAAGCGATTGGGCGCATGGCAATAGAGCTCCAGGAGCGGGTGGGGGGAATCGGCAAATGGCCGGCCTTGCAGCGTTCAGTCTGGCTCCGAGCCGGTTATCACGACGTGAGCGCCGACCAGTGGGCGCGGCCGCCATGCTTCAGGTAGCCTTGCGCACCCGCTAATCTCTGACCACCGCCCCGCGCCGAGCCCACCATGTCCGACCTATCCCTCGACGAAATCGATCGCCAGTTGATCGCCGCGCTGCAGATCAATGCCCGCGAGAGCGTCGCCATGCTCGCCCGGCGCCTGGGCATCGCGCGCACCACGGTGACCTCACGCCTGGCGCGGCTGGAGAAGGCGCAGATCATCACCGGCTACGGGGTGCGCCTGGGCCAGCGCGTAGCCGATGGCGGCCTGCAGGCCTATGTGGGCATCACGGTGAAGCCGCGCAGCGGCAAGGAGGTGCTGCGGCGCCTGACCGGCATGGCAGAGGTGCAGGTGCTCTGCGCGGTGAGCGGCGAGTTCGATTACGTGGCCTGGCTGCGCGCCGATTCCCCCGAGCGCCTCGACGAACTGCTGGACCAGATCGGCAGCGTCGATGGGGTGGAGAAGACCACCACCTCGATCATTCTCAGCTGCAAGATCGATCGCGGTCAGCCGTTGGCTCCAACCTCCCCGTGAACGCTGCACCGTAGGGTGGAAATAGAAAGCGATTTCCACCCTACGGAAAGCCATCCGCGGGATGGGAACTGCGGAGCTCCACCCGCCCCAAGCGACCCTGACTCCCTCCGTTGCCGGCTAACCTGATGGAAAGCAGGTGCGCGCCGCTTTCGTCAGAATGAATTATCAACTCGTCGTTCTGCAGCGTATGACTGCCAAATGACGACACTCTGCGTCTTATGGACGAAATCGGCGCTCCCTAGAATGGCCTGCAACGCTGCCCCGCCCGGCAGCCCCTCTCACCGCCTTCAAGGTCGATCATGAACAACAATAATCGCCACCCCGCCGACGGCAAGAAACCCATCACCATCTTCGGCCCGGACTTCCCCTTCGCCTTCGATGACTGGATCCAGCACCCGGCTGGTCTGGGCAGCATTCCCGCCGAACACCACGGCGCCGAAGTGGCAATCGTCGGCGCCGGCATCGCTGGCCTGGTGGCGGCCTACGAGCTCATGAAGCTGGGCCTGAAGCCGGTGGTGTACGAAGCCTCGAAGATGGGCGGGCGCCTGCGCTCGCAGACCTTCGAAGGCACCGACGGCATCATTGCCGAGTTGGGCGGCATGCGCTTCCCGGCCTCCTCCACCGCCTTCTACCACTATGTGGACATGCTCGGCCTCGAGACCCAGCCCTTCCCCAACCCGCTGACCCCGGCCTCGGGCAGCACGGTGATCGATATCGAGGGCAAGACCTACTACGCCGAGAAAATGGCCGACCTGCCGGCGCTGTTCCAGGAAGTGGCCGACGCCTGGGCCGACGCCCTGGAAGACGGCGCCCGCTTCGGCGACATCCAGCAGGCCATTCGCGACCGCGATGTGAAACGCCTGAAAGAGCTGTGGGACACCTTGGTCCCCCTGTGGGACGACCGCACCTTCTATGACTTCGTGGCCAGCTCCAAGGCCTTCGCCAAGCTGTCCTTCCACCATCGCGAAGTGTTCGGCCAGGTCGGCTTCGGCACCGGTGGCTGGGACTCCGACTTCCCCAACTCGATGCTGGAAATCTTCCGCGTGGTGATGACCGCCTGCGACGACAACCAGCACCTGATCGTCGGCGGCGTGCAACAAGTGCCGCTGGGCATCTGGCGCCATGAGCCGGAGCGTTGCGTGCACTGGCCTGCCGGCACCAGCCTGGCTTCGCTGCACAGCGGTGCACCGCGCCCAGGCGTGAAGCGCATCGCCCGTGCCGCCGATGGCCGCCTGGCCGTGACCGACAACTGGGGCGACACCCGCCATTACGCGGCCGTGCTCACCACCTGCCAGAGCTGGTTGCTGACTACCCAGATCGAGTGCGAGGAATCGCTGTTCTCGCAGAAGATGTGGATGGCCCTGGACCGCACCCGCTACATGCAGTCGTCGAAGACCTTCGTGATGGTCGACCGCCCCTTCTGGAAGGACAAGAACCCGCAGACCGGCCGCGACACCCTGAGCATGACGCTGACCGACCGCCTTACCCGCGGCACCTACCTGTTCGACAACGGCGACGACAAGCCGGGGGTGATCTGCCTGTCGTACTCATGGATGAGCGACGCGCTGAAGATGCTGCCGCACCCGGTGGAGAAGCGTGTGAAGCTGGCCCTGGACGCGCTGAAGAAGATCTACCCTGACGTGGACATAGCCGGCCATATCATCGGCGACCCCATCACCATTTCCTGGGAAGCCGACCCGCACTTCCTTGGCGCCTTCAAGGGCGCCCTGCCGGGTCACTACCGTTACAACCAGCGCATGTACGCGCACTTCATGCAGGACGACATGCCCGCCGAACAGCGCGGCATGTTCATCGCCGGTGACGACGTGTCCTGGACTCCGGCCTGGGTGGAAGGTGCGGTGCAGACCTCGCTCAACGCGGTGTGGGGCATCATGAAGCACTTCGGCGGCAAGACCTCGGTTGAGAACCCTGGCCCCGGTGACCTGTTCGCCGAACTCGGCCCCATCGCCCTGCCGGACTGAGCCAGGAGACGCCCATGCGCATCGCCCTCTACCAATGCCCGCCCCTGCCGCTGGAACCGGCGGCCAACCTCGACCGCCTGCAACAGCGGGCGATTGAGGCCGCCCAGCGCGGCGCGGCGTTGCTCGTGTGCCCGGAGATGTACCTCAGCGGCTACAACATCGGCCTGGAGGCGGTCAGCGCCCTGGCCGAGCCATGCGACGGCCCCTGGGCTGCGCGGGTGGCGGACATCGCTCGTGAAAACGGCATCGCCATCCTCTATGGCTACCCGGAGCGCAGCGCCGAGGGCGCCCTCTTCAACGCGGTGCAGTTGATCGACGCCCAGGGCCACCCCCTGGGCAACTACCGCAAGACGCACCTCTTCGGCGAACTGGACAACGGCATGTTCAGCGCTGGCGGCGATGACTATCCGCTGCTGGAGCTGAACGGCTGGAAGCTGGGGATGCTGATCTGCTACGACGTGGAGTTCCCCGAAAACGTCCGCCGCCTGGCGCTGGCCGGCGCGGATGTGGTGCTGGTGCCAACGGCCAACATGGTGCCCTACGACTTCGTCTGCGAGGTACTGGTCCGCGCCCGCGCCTTCGAGAACCAGTGCTATGTGGCCTACGCCAACTACTGCGGCGGCGAGGGGGAAATCCGCTACTGCGGTCTCTCCAGCGTCGCCGCGCCGGACGGCACGCTGGCAGCGGTGTGTGGTCGCGAGGAGACCCTGGCCTTTGCCGAGCTCAAGCGCGACACGCTGGAGGCTTCGCGGGCGAGCATCACCTACCTCAAGGACCGGCGCGCGGAGTTGTACCGTCCGCTGGCCTGAAACCTCTGCGTGGGCGAATTCATGGGTTAAGTCTGCATGACGTGTTGCACGCAGCTGCTTTGCCCGGCTCTTGGCCCGGTTCTCGCGACAGCTAACGCAGACATCGCAAATTCATTCACCCCTACATCGAACCGCACCCACCTCAATCCCAATGCCGAGGAGAAGCGTCAGGTCAACGCGGCATGCGGCCAGGGCCTTCGAAGGGGACGTGCTGCAGGCTGGCGAGTGGCTCACGCACGCTCGGGGACCTCTTCATGGCGGTATTCGATACCCAGCAAACGCAGACCGTCCGGCCCCTGTTCGAGGATGCGGCGCAACTCGCGGCGGCGCTCGATATGCAGGAGGCGCTGAACCATAAGGCGGGCATCCTCGATAGCCTGCCGCACACCATGCTGGCCACCGTCCTGCCCGGCCGCGCGCGGCAGATGCACGCCAACCAGGGGCTGCTGTGGAAGCCGCTGAGCGAGCCACGGGTGCCATTGAAGATGGGATTGGTATTCCGCGATGCGCAGCGCCAACAGGCGACCCTGGAATTGCTGCGCTCGATGCTGGAAGGGGTGGTGGGACCGAAGGACCTGCTGCTGTAGCGGAGTTCCAGGACGCGGAAAAAGAAAAACCCCGCCGAAGCGAGGCTTTGCAGACTGTGTCCCGACATCCCTGATCTGACCGCCATCCTGGCGGAAATCCGGCGTATCCCTGTTTTGCAGTGCGCTTCCTGCGCTACGTCCAATGTCGTGAAGATTAGCCCCCGCCACAGACGCCCGAAAGGAGCTATAGCCACCAGCACTTGTAAGCCAATGCTTACATGATTTGGCAATTAGTCTGAATGGGCTTATTGCAACCGGGCCGCAAACCAAGCAAGCGATCGGTTGGCCTTGGTTTGCCAGCGGCGCTATTGTTAGACTCGTTTTGTCCTACAAGAACAACAGACCCCGACAAGGTGGTCCCAGGGTCATCAGCATGCGCCCAGTCGTTACTGCCCTTTCCTGCCTGGCGGCCGTGGCCGCCAATTTCGCATTCGCCGGTGGCCAGGATCGCCTGGCCGATCCCAAAGCCGCAGTCGAGCAGGCCTTCTGGCAACAGCTCTATGCCGGCGGCGGCACCACGCTTTATTGCGGCAAGACCTTCAGTGCCCCCGGCGGCCTGCTCAGCGCCAGCCCGGTCTACAGCACCAAGCAGATCAAGAGCGCCCTGCGCTGTGTCACCGACAGTCAGTGCCAATCCGCGAATCCGCAGTACCCCTACATGCTCTCCGACCTGCACAACCTCTACCCGGACCTGTCGCGTATCGAGCTGGCACGGCGCAACGCCCTGTTTGGCGATGCCGGTGATGGCGGGCAGAGCAAAGTCGCCGACTGCGATTTCAAGTCCTCCTACCAACTGGTGGAGCCCCGCGATGCCGCCAAGGGCAACGTGGCCCGGGCGATCTTCTACATGCACAGCGAGTACGGCCTGCCCATCGTTGGCCAGTTGCAGATGTTCCAGCACTGGAACCGCCTGGACCCGGTGGACGATGACGAACGTGCTCGCAACAGCCGCATCGAAGCCATCCAGGGCAATCGCAACCGCTTTATCGACGACCCGACGCTGGGGGATTCGTTGCAGCCCTAGGAGACCTCGCGGACCGCAAGCACGCCCTGCATGCCGAGGGACAGCCGCCGTCCATGGCGAATGAATACGCCCCTACAGAAATGCACCTCCCTGGAAACACGAAGCCCCGCATGAGCGGGGCTTCGTGTTTGCGGAGTACCGCTTAGAACTGCGCGGCGTCCAGCAGGTAGAGCGACTCGCTGCCGGCCTTCACCGAGGCGGTCAGGGAGTGGATGCGCGGCAGCAGGCGGGCGAAGTAGAAACGCGCGGTACCGAGCTTGCTGGCGTAGAAGTCGTCCTGGCCTTCCTTGCCCAGCGAGGCGCGGGCCATCAGGGCCCACATGTAGGCGTAGGCGGTGTAGCCGAAGACGTGGAGGTACTCCACCGAGGCGGCGCCGACTTCGTTCGGGTTGCTCTTCGCGCTGTCCAGGACCCAGGCAGTCAGGTCGTCGAGGTTGGCGATGGCGGCTTTCAGCGGCTCGACGAACTCGGCCAGCTCGGCGGAAGCGCCGTTGGCGAAGGCCTTGATCTCGTCGGAGAAGTGCTTGTAGAACGCGCCGCCGCTGCCCACTACCTTGCGACCCACAAGGTCGAGGGCCTGGATGCCGTTGGTGCCTTCGTAGATCTGGGTGATGCGCACGTCGCGCACCAGTTGCTCCTGGCCCCACTCGCGGATGAAGCCGTGGCCGCCGAACACTTGCTGGCCGTGGACGGTGGTTTCCAGGCCGAGGTCGGTGAGGAACGCCTTCGCGACGGGGGTCAGCAGGGCGACCATTTCTTCGGCGCGCTTACGCACGACGGTGTCTTCGCTGAACTTGGCGGTATCCAGCTGCATGGCAACGTAGCTGGAGAACGCACGACCGCCTTCGTTGGCAGCCTTCATGGTCAGCAGCATGCGACGCACGTCGGGGTGGACGATGATCGGGTCGGCGGCCTTGTCCTTGGCGACCGGGCCGGTCGGGGCACGGCTCTGGATGCGGTCACGCGCGTATTCCACGGCGCTCTGGTAGGAACGCTCGCCGGAAGCCAGGCCCTGGATACCTACGCCCAGACGCTCGTAGTTCATCATGGTGAACATGGCGGCCAGGCCCTTGTTCGGGGCGTCGATGATGTAGCCGGTGGCGCCGTCGAAGTTCATCACGCAGGTGGCCGAAGCCTTGATGCCCATCTTGTGCTCGATGGAGCCGCAGGACAGGGAGTTGTTTCCACCCAGGGAACCATCGGCGTTGACCATCACCTTGGGCACCAGGAACAGGGAGATGCCTTTCGGACCAGCCGGGGCGTCCGGCAGCTTGGCCAGCACCAGGTGGATGATGTTCTCGGTCAGGTCGTGCTCACCGCCGGTGATGAAGATCTTGGTGCCGGTGATCTTGTAGCTGCCGTCAGCCTGGGGTTCGGCCTTGGTGCGGATGATGCCGAGGTCGGTACCGGCATGGGGTTCGGTCAGGCACATGGAGCCGGCCCAGACACCCGCATACATGTTCGGCAGGTACTTTTCCTTCAGCTCTTCGCTGGCGTGGGCGTTGATCGACAGGCAGGCGCCGGCCGTCAGCATCGGGTACAGGCCGAAGGAAAGGTTGGCCGAGTTGACCATCTCTTCCACCTGGGCGGAGATCACCTTGGGCATGCCCATGCCACCGAAGACAGGGTCGCCACCCACGCCGACCCAGCCGCCTTCGGCGTAGGTCTTGTAGGCCTCGGGGAAACCGGCCGGGGTGCTCACGGCACCGTCCTTCCACTGGCAGCCTTCTTCGTCGCCGCTGCGGTTCAGCGGGGCGATCACGCCGCCGGTGACCTTGCCGGCTTCTTCCAGGATGGCGGAGGCGGTATCGACATCGACCACTTCGGCCAGGGCGGGCAGTTCGGCCCAGAGCTTGGCCACCTCGAAGACTTCATTGAGGACGAAGCGCATATCGCGCAGGGGCGCTTTGTAGTCAGCCATGTGCAAACCTCGCAAACACTCTACAGGTGGCCGGGTTGGCCGGTTTCACGGATAGACCGGAAGTGTACATGACCAACTTTTTGGAGACATAGTGTCATTTAGTGACCATAGATTCACACTCAGTCACTTCACTGTCCAGAATGGAAAAGGCCCGCACGGGGCGGGCCTCAAGCCGTTCATCGGTGCTTACAAGTAGAAATGCTCGGCAGGCAGCCCCATCAGGCAGTCGCTGCCTGCCTCCACCGCCGCGCGGTGGGCTTCGGTGCGCGGCAGCAGGCGCTTGAAGTAGAAGTCGCAGGTCACCAGCTTGGTCTGGTAGTAGGCGCTGTCGCCCTCGCCTGCCTGCAGCTTGGCATCGGCCACCAGGGCCATGCGCAGCCAGAAGTAGGCCAGGGTGATGTAGCCGGAATACATCAGGTAATCCAGCGCCGCGGCACCCACCTCGTCCGGGTTTTTCATGGCGGCCATGCCGACCTTCTGGGTCAACTCGCCCCATTGCTGGTTGAGGCGCGCCAGTTCGGCCGAATGGGCCTTGAGACGCGGATGCTCGGCCTGGGCCTCGCAGAGTTTGTGGATCAGCTTGGTGAAGCCGCGCAGCAGCTTGCCCTGGCTGCCCAGCACCTTGCGGCCGAGCAGGTCCAGCGCCTGGATGCCGTTGGTGCCTTCGTAGATGGGGGCGATGCGGCAGTCGCGCACCAACTGTTCCATGCCCCATTCGCGGATGTAGCCGTGGCCACCGAATACCTGCATGCCGAGGTTGGTGGCTTCCAGCCCGGATTCGGTCATGAAGGCCTTGCAGATGGGGGTCAGGAAGGCGAGCAGGTTGTCGGCTTCCTCGCGGGCGGCGGCATCCTCGCTGCGGTGAGCGATGTCCAGTTGCTGGGCAGTGAAGTAGGCCAAGGCGCGGTTGCCTTCGTTGAAGGCCTTCATGGTCAGCAGCATGCGGCGCACGTCGGGGTGCACGATGATCGGGTCGGCGGCCTTGTCCGGCGCTTTGGGTCCGGTCAGGGCGCGCATCTGCAGGCGGTCGTTGGCGTAGCGCACGGCCCCCTGGTAGCTGGCTTCGCCGAGGCAAAGGCCCTGCATGCCGGTGCCGAGGCGGGCGTGATTCATCATGGTGAACATGCAGTTCAGGCCCTTGTTGGCTTCGCCAATGAGGTAGCCGGTGGCGCCATCGAAGTTCATCACGCAGGTGGCCGAGGCCTTGATCCCCATCTTGTGCTCGATGGAGCCGCAGGACACGGCATTGCGCTCGCCCACGCCCTCTCCGGCGGGGAGGAACTTGGGCACGATGAACAGGGAGATGCCCTTGGTGCCGGCCGGTGCGTCGGGCAACTTGGCCAGCACCAGGTGAACGATGTTCTCGCTCATGTCGTGCTCGCCGGCGGAGATGAAGATCTTGGTGCCGGAGATCGCATAGCTACCGTCGGCCTGGGGCACGGCGCGGGTCTTGATGATGCCGAGGTCGGTCCCGCAATGGGGCTCGGTGAGGCACATGGTGCCGGTCCAGCGGCCTTCGGTGAGGCGGGTCAGGTAGGTCTGTTTCTGTTCTTCGCTGCCGTGGGCATGGATGGCCGACATGGCGCCGTGGGTCAGGCCCGGGTACATGGCCCAGGACTGGTTGGCCGAGGCGACCATCTCGCTGATGATCAGCCCGAGGGAATGGGGCAGGCCCTGGCCACCGTAGGCCGGGTCCGCCGCCAGGCCGTTCCAGCCACCTTCGACGTAACGGGCGAAGGCTTCCTTGAAGCCCTTGGGCGTCGTCACCACGCCGTCCTGCCACTGGCATTCCTCTTCATCGCCCGAGCGGTTGATCGGCGAGAGCACCTGCTCGCAGAACTTGGCGCCTTCTTCGAGGATGGCGGCGACCATGTCCGGGGTGGCATCACTGGCGTTCAGGGCCGCGTAGGTGGCCGGGTAGTCGAAGACTTCGTCGGTGAGGAAGCGGATGTCGCGCAACGGGGCCTTGTACTCGGGCATGGCAGGTCTCCTTGAGGGGGTATCCAGAGACCCTACTTTGCCCCCGTTCGCCCGACAACGACGCTGCCGCTGCTGAATGGACCGTCATAACCACCCGTGTCAGCCGGTGGCGCGCTTGACCCGCACCGCGCCGCGACGGTTTTCTCCATGCCGGAAGACCCGGTTGCGACCTGCGCTCTTGGCGCTGTAGAGCGCCTGGTCGGCGGCCTTGATTACCTCTTCCGGGGTGCGCTGCTCGGCGTCGCGCCCAGCCACGCCGATGCTGATGGTCACCGATGCGGTCTGCCCGCTGGGGGCACCGCGCTTGGCGCGACCGGTTTCGTCACTCTTAGGTCGGCTAACCTGGTCGCGCAGGTGCATCTGATACTGCTCGATGGCCTGGCGCACGGCTTCCAGGTGGGGCATGCAATCCTCCACCGACTTGCCCGGGAAGAGGATGGTGAACTCCTCGCCGCCATAACGGTAAGCCTTGCCGCCGCCGCCCACCTTGCGCAGCCGGCTGGCAACCAGGCGCAGCACCTGGTCACCGACGTCGTGGCCGTAGGTGTCGTTGAATTTCTTGAAGTGGTCGACATCGGTCATCGCCAGCACGTAGTTGCGCCCGAGGCGCCGCAGCCGCTCATTAAGGGCGCGACGGCCGGGCAGACCGGTAAGCTCGTCGCGGAAGGCCATCTGGTAGGCCTCATGGGCCACCGAAGCGGTCAGGGCAAGCATCACCATACTGCTCATCACATGCAGGGCGTGGGGCAGCAGGAATGCCTTGGGCAGCATCCACAGCAGGCCGGCCAGTCCCAGCAATTGCGCGGCATGCTGCGGTCGCGGCTGGCGCAGGTAGGTGACCAGCAGGGATACCAGGGCGACGACGAATGCGAGGTAGGCGAGCTGCACCAGGGTCATCCAGCTACCGTGCAGCAGTGGCCAGTGAATCTTGCCGAGCAAGCCCAGTACGATGTCCGGGTAGCTGTTGCCAAGCGCCACCACCACACCGAGCACGGCGATCAGCACGGCACCTCGGGCGACGAAGTCCTGCAGCAAATGGGTGCGCTCCTCCCAGCAGCCATACAGGCCGTAGAGCATGGGCAGCAGCAGGCTGGCCAGGTGGAACACGAGCCCGGCGTCTTCCCGCACCACACGCTCGGCCTGGTAGTAATCGACCTGGGTATCCAACTGGTAGTACGCGAGGTAGACCACCAGCAACAGCGCCACCTGGCGCACCCGCCCGTAGGCCGAGCAGAAGGCGCCGCCGAGCAGCAAGAGCAACGTGGGCAGCACGTTGAAGAGCGAGGTGAAGAACTCGTTCATTTCCGACAGCGAGCCCGCCACTCCGCCCCCGACCACCAGCAGCAAGGGAGGCAGGAAATGACTGGGGCGATAGAACGCACGAGGCCGCACGGGATCTGATCCTGGGATTCGAAAGACGGGGAAAAATCGAGATGGCGATATGATTGCACAGGCGCGTATCGCAAGCACGGGGGCCTGTGCGAAGTCCTCCACAACCCGGCGATTGGGGCACACCGGAAACGAAAAAGCCCGCCGAAACGGCGGGCTCTTCGTGTTGCGCTGAACCTTAGTAACCCAGGTCGAAGTCTTCTTCGGCCATGTCCATCAGGTTGCTGGCACCGGACAGCATGGTTTCTACATGGGTACGGGTACGCGGCAGGATGCGCTTGAAGTAGAAGCGCGCGGTCTGCAGCTTGGCCTTGTAGAAGGCGGCGTCGCCTTCGCCGGCAGCCAGTTTCTCGGCAGCCAGGCGAGCCATGTCGGCCCAGAAGTAAGCCAGGCAGGCGTAGCCGGAGTACATCAGGTAGTCCACCGAAGCGGCACCGACTTCCTCACGGTCCTTCATGGCGGCCATGCCGACCTTCATGGTCAGTTCGCCCCACTCCTTGTTCAGCTTGGCCAGCGGCTCGACGAACTCCTTCACGGACTCGTTGGCTTCGTTCGCCTGGCAGAACTTGTGCACGATCTTGGTGAAGCCCTTGAGCGCTTCGCCCTGGGTCATCAGGATCTTGCGGCCCAGCAGGTCGAGCGCCTGAACACCGGTGGTGCCTTCGTACATCATCGAGATACGGCAGTCGCGCAGGTTCTGCTCCATGCCCCACTCGCTGATGAAGCCGTGGCCACCGTAGATCTGCATGCCGTGGGAAGCGGACTCGAAGCCCACTTCGGTCATGAAGGCCTTGGCGATGGGGGTCAGGAAGGCCAGCAGGCCGTCAGCAGCTTTCTTCTGCTCTTCGTCCTGGCTGTACTTGACGATGTCCACCTGCTTGGCGGTGAAGTACACCATGGCGCGGTTGCCTTCGGCGAAGGCCTTCATGGTCAGCAGCATGCGACGCACGTCCGGGTGGACGATGATCGGGTCGGCGGCCTTTTCCGGCGCTTTCGGACCGGTCAGGGAACGCATCTGCAGACGCTCGCGAGCGTACTTGATGCCACCCTGGAAACCGATCTCGGCGTGGGCCAGGCCTTGCAGCGCGGTACCCAGGCGAGCGGTGTTCATGAAGGTGAACATGCAGTTGAGGCCTTTGTTCGCCGGGCCGATCAGGTAACCCGTGGCGCCGTCGAAGTTCATCACGCAGGTCGCGTTGCCATGGATGCCCATCTTGTGCTCGATGGAACCGCAGGAAACGGCGTTGCGCTCACCGGCCGAACCATCAGCGTTCGGCATGAACTTCGGAACGATGAACAGGGAAATACCCTTGGTGCCGGCCGGGGCATCGGGCAGGCGGGCCAGGACGATATGGACGATGTTGTCGGCCATGTCGTGTTCACCGGCGGAGATGAAGATCTTGGTGCCGGAGACTTTGTAGGAACCATCAGCCTGGGGCTCGGCCTTGGTGCGCAGCATGCCCAGGTCGGTACCGCAATGCGGCTCGGTCAGGCACATGGTGCCGGTCCACTCGCCGGATACCAGCTTGGTCAGGTAGGTGTGCTTCTGCTCGTCGGTGCCGTGGGCGGACAGGGTGTTCATCGCGCCGTGGGACAGGCCGGGGTACATGCCCCAGGACCAGTTGGCCTCGCCAACCATCTCGCTGATGGCCAGGCCCAGGGACTCCGGCAGGCCTTGACCGCCGTGGTCGACGTCGTGGGCCAGGCTCGGCCAGCCGCCTTCGACGAACTGCTTGTAGGCTTCCTTGAAGCCAGTCGGGGTCTTCACGCCGGACTCGCTCCAGGTGCAGCCCTCGGTGTCACCCACGCGGTTCAGGGGAGCGATCACCTGCTCACAGAACTTGGCGCCTTCTTCAAGGATGGCGTCGACCATGTCCGGGGTGGCGTCCTGGCAGCCAGGCAGGCTCTGATAGTGCGCTTCGTAGCCGAGCAGCTCATCACGAACGAAACGAATATCACGCAAGGGGGCCTTGTAATCAGGCATAGCGGTAAACCTCTGCGGTGGGTTCCTAGTTCAGCTGACCGGAGCGCCGGTCGCTTGCGGCATCTGGTGGTGATCGCAGGAGCAATCAAACAGGCGTTTGAAACATACGTTTACGCCAAAACCTTGTCAAGCGCTCCGCCGGACCGGCCGGTCACGTCCCTGGCAGGCAGCACGAAGCCCTGCCTGGTGACAGTAAAGATCAAGAAGCAGCACAGCAGCATCGGGGAAGGAAACAGGAAGGAAGAATGCGAAAGGGCCGCATGAAGCGGCCCCTGAAGGATCAGGCGAAGGTATCGATGAGACTGCCGATCATCTGGTCGGTGGCCTTGGCGACCATGCTGCCAGCCTCGGCCTGGACCTTACCGGCCTCCAGGGCGAGCAGGATGGTAGTGAGGTCGGCCGGCTGCTGCGATTCCGCGCCAGCGACTGTGTTGCTGGCTATTTCACCGGCGGCCTGCTGGATCATGCGCTGACCAGACTGAATGGCGCCAAGACCGGCGCTGAAGCCACTACCCTGGATTTCCATGGCGGATACCGAAGCTCGAAGGGAGATGCCGGCAATTGAAGCAGCCCGCCGCGCGCTGCGCAATCAGCGCCGGGCGAATGTGCCCAGCGGCGACAGGTCGAGATGGCGCGCCACCGCCGCCGGAGTCGCTTCGGCCAGGCGCGGCACGCGGCCGAGGCAGGGGGCTGGCAGTCGCTCGGCCAGGGTGGTGAGGTTTTCTTCCAGGCGCGAGGTCTGCGGATCGACCACATTGGCTACCCAGCCCGCGAGAGTCAGGCCATCGCGCAAAATGGCCTCGGCAGTCAGTACCGCATGGTTGATGCAGCCCAGGCGCACACCGACAACCAGGATCACCGGCAGCCCAAGGGCAATCGGAAGGTCAGAGAGGTTGGCGGAACCCGCCAGCGGCACGCGCCAGCCGCCAGCACCTTCCACCAGGCTGAAATCAGCGCCCCTGGCCAGCACGCTGCGCACTGGCGCCGCGAGCGCGTCGACATCCAGCGCAACTCCCGCTTCACGTGCTGCGAGGTGCGGGGCGATGGCTGGAGCGAAGGCCAGCGGGTTGACCTCCTTGTAGGTCAGCGGCAACGAGCACTCGCCCAGCAACGCCAGGGCATCGCTGTTGCGCAAACCGTCAGGGGTCTCTTCACAACCGGACGCGACCGGCTTGGCAGCCGCAGTGGACAGGCCCTGCATCCGCGCAGCGTGAAGCAGGCCGGCAGCGATGGTGGTCTTGCCGATCTCGGTGTCGGTGCCGGTGACGAAGTAAGCCGCCGCCATATCAGTCTTCCTTTTTCAGTACGCCGTAGACCACTTGGTACGTAGCCGGCAGGCCCTGGGGCTGGCGGAAGCGCTCGTAGGCCTCAACCAGCGCGAGTATGCGCGCCCGCCCGGTCAGTCCACCCGGCCGGCCGGGGTTGAGATTGTGCGCGCCAAGGGCCTTGAGTTCGTGGGTCAGGGTGCGCAGGTCGGCGTAGTGCAGCACCTGGGGTTCGCTGCCCAGGTCCAGTGGCAGCAGGCCGCTGGCGGCGCAGAGGTCCTGGTAGTCCTCCAGACGACGGAAGCGATTGACGTGGACGAAGCCGTCCACAGCCTGCCAACTGTCGCGCAGTTCCTGCAGGGTGCCGACGCACAGGCTGCTGAAGGCGAACACGCCACCCGGCTGCAATACGCGGCGCGCTTCGGCGAGCACCGCGGCAAAGTCGGCGCACCACTGCACGGCGAGACTGGAGAAAATCAGTTGCTGAGTCCCACTGGCCAATGGCAGATGCTCGGCGTCCCCGGCAATGAACCGCCGGGCGCCACCCAGAGGACGGGCATGACGCAACATGCCCTCGGCAATATCCACCGCCAGGCCATCGCTCTCCGGGAAACGTCCAGCCAGGGTCCGTGAGAAGTAGCCGGTGCCGCAGCCCAGGTCGAGCCAATGTTGCGGCACGAACCTTTCCGGCAGTCGACGCAACAGTTCGTTGCCGACCGCCCGCTGCAAGGCGGCGACGCTGTCGTAGCTGTCCGCCGCGCGAGAAAAGGAAGCCGCCACCTGGCGCTTGTCCGGCAGATGACCTTCGGCTTCGGCGGCGATTCGCGCGTCAGACATCGTCACCCTCGCGCATGAATCGGAGGATGGCCGCTGCGACCTCATCGGGTCGTTCCAGCGGCAGACCGTGACTGGCGTCGTCGACCACCTGGACTTCCAGGTCGGGAAGCCACTCCAGCAGCGCGGCGGCGGCCGTGGCTGGCACCAGCGCATCGCGCCCGCCGAACAGGTGCAGTTGCGGACCGCCGTAGCCCTGGACAGCCGCACGGATATCCAGCACGTCCAGCAGACGCAGGCCGGCATCCAGCACCTTGGGCTCGGTGGGCAACTGGGTGACCTGCAGTTGCCGCGCCAGAGTGCGGGCATCCCGAGCGCCCTGGGCCACCAGCATGGTGAAGCGCCTCAAGGTCTGTGCGTGATCGAGGCGGCAGGCCTCGTGGAAGGCCGCGAAGACTTCCTGGGACATGGCGCAGGGCCAATCATCCCGGTCGCGAAAACTCATGTTGCTGCACAGGCCGATCAGCCCTCGGCAGGCATCGCCGCGGCGTGCAGCCAGTTGCGCAGCGAGCATGCCGCCGAGGGACCAACCCGCCAGCCAGCAGTCCTGGGGCAGGCGGGCGTCCAGCTCGTCCAGCCAGGCGCCGGCCTGCTCCAGGGCAGGCAACGCTTCGATCTCCACCAGCAGGTGTGGCGCGCGTTCCAGCAAGGCATCGCGCAGCGGCTCCAGGGCGGCCGGGCCGATAGCCCAGCCCGGCAACAGAATCAGGCGTTCACGCATCGGGAGCTTCCTCCTTCGCCAGGGTTGCCCAGCATTCGGCCAGGGCACTCAGCAAGGATTCAAGCTGTTCTTCCGTGTGGACGGCAGAGAACGTAATACGCAGCCGCGCGCTACCCGCCGGCACAGTGGGCGGGCGAATGGCGCCGACCAGGATGCCGCGATCGCGCAGCAGGGCGGAAAGTCTGAGGGCGCGGGCACTGTCGCCGACCAGGATCGGCTGGATGGGCGTCGGGCTGTCCATCAGGGTCAGGCCGATTTCGGCCGCGCCTTCACGGAAGCGACGGATCAGCGCGTTCAGGTGCTCACGGCGCCAGCTTTCGCGCTGCAGCAGTTCCAGACTCTTCAGGGTGGCGCAGGCCACGGCCGGCGGCTGGCTGGTGGTGTAGATGTAGGGACGGGCGAACTGGATCAGGGTTTCGATCAGTTCCTCACTGCCGGCGACGAATGCACCGGCGGTGCCGAAGGCCTTGCCCAGGGTGCCCACCAGAACCGGCACGTCCTCCAGGCCCAGGCCGAAGTGTTCGACGATGCCGCCACCTGTAGCACCCAGCGGACCAAAGCCGTGAGCGTCATCCACCATCACCCAGGCGCCACGGGCCTTGGCCTCAGCGCATATGGCGGGCAGCTCGGCCAGGTCGCCATCCATGCTGAATACGCCGTCGGTCACCACCAGGGTGTTGCCCTCGGCTTTTTCCAGGCGGCTGGCCAGGCTGTCGACATCGTTGTGCAGGTACCGCGAGAAGCGCGCCCCGGAGAGCAAGCCGGCGTCCAGCAGCGAGGCGTGGTTGAGGCGGTCTTCCAGCACCGTGTCACCCTTGCCCAACAACGCGGTCACCGCCCCCAGGTTGGCCATGTAGCCGGTGGAAAACAGCAACGCGCGGGGCCGACCGGTGAATTCGGCCAGGGCCACCTCCAGATCGTGATGCGGACCGCTATGACCGATCACCAGGTGCGAAGCACCGCCACCGGCGCCCCAGCGCTCCACGCCACGCTGCAGCGCGGCCTTCACTTCGGGGTGGTCAGCCAACCCCAGGTAGTCGTTGGAACAGAAGGCCAGCATGCGCCGGCCATCCACCACGACTTCGGGCCCTTGCGGGCTCTCCAGCAGCGGGCGCTGACGATAGAGGTTGTCCGCATGGCGGGCGGCAAGACGCGAGGCGAGATCAAAAGGCATGGGCGGTTCGGTTGTCCGTAGGAGCCAGCGTGCTGGCGAACCTGCAGGAGCCGCCCTCGCGAGCAAGCTCGCTCCTACAGGGGTCGTTGACGCGGTGTCAGGCGGATGCGGCGTCGTAGAACAGCTGCGAATCGCGTTGTTCCACCAGGGCCTGCTCGATGGCGGCCTGGTGCACTTCGTCGGCGTGTTCTTCACGCTCTTCCGGCTTGATACCCAAGCGAGCGAACAGTTGCATGTCCTTCTCCGCCTGCGGGTTCTTGGTGGTCAGCAGCTTCTCGCCGTAGAAGATCGAGTTGGCACCCGCCATGAAGGCCAGTGCCTGCATCTGCTCGTTCATCTGCTCGCGACCGGCGGACAGGCGCACGTGGGACTTCGGCATCATGATGCGGGCGACCGCCAGGGTGCGGATGAAATCGAACGGGTCGACGTCTTTCTCTTCCGCCAGGGGCGTGCCCTTCACTTTCACCAGCATGTTGATCGGCACCGATTCGGGGTGCTCGGGCAGGTTGGCCAACTGGATCAGCAGACCGGCGCGGTCGGCCACCGACTCACCCATGCCGAGGATGCCGCCGGAGCAGATCTTCATCCCCGCCTCACGCACGTAGGCCAGGGTCTGCAGACGCTCGCTGTAGGTGCGGGTGGTGATGATGTTGCCGTAGTACTCCGGCGAGGTATCCAGGTTGTGGTTGTAGTAGTCGAGGCCCGCTTCTGCCAGAGACTGGGTCTGCTCCTGGGTCAGCTTGCCGAGGGTCATGCAGGTTTCCAGGCCGAGCTTCTTCACGCCTTTGACCATTTCCAGCACGTAGGGCATGTCCTTGGCGGACGGGTGCTTCCACGCGGCGCCCATGCAGAAGCGGGTCGAGCCGATGGCCTTGGCCTCGGCAGCGGCCTCGAGGACCTTCTGCACTTCCATCAGTTTTTCCTTGTCCAGGCCAGTGTTGTAATGGCCGGACTGCGGGCAGTACTTGCAGTCTTCCGGGCAGGCGCCGGTCTTGATCGACAGCAGGGTGGAAACCTGTACCCGATTCGGGTCGAAGTTCGCGCGGTGAACGGTCTGGGCCTGGAACAGCAGGTCGTTGAACGGCTGTTCGAACAGCGCCTTCACCTCGGCGAGGGACCAGTCATGACGGGTAGCGATGGATGCGGTTGCACTCATGGAGGTTTCCTTCGACGCTTGCAGGGGCGCCTCTTGTCAGGGATACCCGGAGTCGGACTCCGGGAATTCAGGCTTAGGGCATCATAAGTTGAGCTGTGACGCTGTCAACCAGTCTTGCGACACAGGTCGACATCTGATCATTTTTTAATCACTCATTCCACTGAACCAGATTTCCCGGCCAGGCTCAAATCCCGGGCAGCCTGCCGCTGAAGGAGCAACACACTGCAATGCGTACAGAAGGATTTTTCGAGTGGCTCGGCCGGATCATCGGCACCGCCATCCGCTTCATAGTCGACCTGCTCTCTGGCGTGCTTGGCGGTATTGGTCAGGCCATCGACGACTTTCTCAACGGACTGGCACGGGCCATCGGCATGGACGTGTCCTTCTTCAGCCTGATCCTGCTGCTCGTCGGGCTACTGCTGCTCTACAGTGGTGTCCGCGCTTTCATCCGCAAGTCCATCATCGGCGGCCTGGTCCTGACCTTTCTCGGTCTGTTGGTGATGAGCTGGCTGATCGCCTGAATCCCGTCCCAGGGAGGGGACCATGCTTTCCTTGCTCGCCCGGTTGCGGCCGGCCTGGCTTCGCCACACACCCACCTGCCAGCTTTGTCGCGCGCCGGGCAACGACCTGGCCATCTGCGCAGGCTGCGAGGCCGAACTGCCCTGGCTCAGCGGACATTGCATCGTCTGCGCCCTGCCCCTGCCCACCCATGGCCTGCCCTGCGGTGAGTGCCTGAAACGGCCACCGCCCTTCACGCGGGTCGAGGCGCCTTGGCGCTACGGCTTCCCGGTGGACAGCCTGATCACCCGTTTCAAGCACCAGGGCCGCTGGCCCCTGGGCCGCTTGCTGGGGGAATTGCTCGCCCGCCACCTGGAGCACGCGTTCCATGAAGGGCTGCCACGTCCCGACGCCCTGCTACCGGTTCCCCTGAGCGCACCACGCCTGCGCCAGCGTGGCTTCAACCAGGCACAGATGTTGGCGCGCTGGCTGGGCAACGAACTGTGCCTTCCCGTGCAAGACGGCTGGCTGCAACGCATCGAGGACGGCCCGCCCCAGCAGGGCCTGGATGCTGCCGCCCGGCGCCGCAACCTGCGCCGTGCCTTCGCGTTGCCCTCGCGGGTGGAGGTGAAAGGCCTGCACCTGGCCCTGGTGGACGACGTGCTGACCACCGGCACCACCGCACATGTCCTCGCTCGCCTGCTGAAGCGCGCCGGCGCGACTCGGGTGGACGTCTACTGCCTGGCACGCACGCCCCGGCCGGGGGACTCCTGAAGGCTTGACGCCGCGAACGGGCGGGAGCAGCCTGCGCGCCAGATGCCCCGACGAACCCGTCCGTTCATGAGCCTGACCAGCGCCCTTACCCAGCAACTCACTCGTCGCCCGCAGCGCCTGGCGCTGCTGGAACAGATCGCCGTACAAGGCTCCATCACTCGCGCCGCAAAAGCCGCCGGCCTGAGCTACAAGGCGGCGTGGGATGCCATCGACGAACTGAACAACCTCGCCGAAAAGCCCCTGGTGGAACGCTCCGTAGGTGGCAAGGGCGGTGGCGGTGCGCGACTGTCCGCCGAGGGGGAACGCCTGCTGGCCCTCTACAAGCGTCTGGAAAGCCTGCAGGCGCGCCTGCTGGAAAGTGCCGAAAGCGAGCAGGACCTGGAGCTGCTGGGGCGCCTGATGCTGCGCACCAGCGCGCGCAACCAACTGAGCGGCCGAGTGCTCGGCATTGAATCCAGGGGGCGCAACGATCTGGTGAGCATCGAACTGGCCGGCGGTCCCTGCCTCTTGGCGCAGATCACCCACGACAGCACCGAGAAGCTGGAACTGGCGCCAGGCCGCAGCGTGGTGGCACTGATCAAGGCGGGCTGGCTGCGACTGCAGCCCCTATCAGAACCGGCAGATGACGCGCTGAACCAGTTGCAGGGCCGGATCGAGGAAATCCTCGACGCGGCCGACAGCCCCAGCGAAGTGCGCATCGCCCTGGCCAGCGGCCAAACACTCTGTGCCCTGGTCGAGCCCGAGCGCTTGGCGCTACTCGGCGTCAAGACCGGCGACAGCGTTCGCGCGCAGTTCGCGCCCGGTCAAGTGCTGCTCGGCACCGCGCTCTGAGGGCCGTCAACCGTACGCTGCACGACCATTGGGGATAGACTGGGCGCCTGACTGCCGGAGCTGCCCATGTCCCACCCCTTCGATGACCTCACACCCGACCTGGTACTGGACGCTGTGGAAAGCCTCGGCTTTCTTAGCGATATGCGCATCCTCGCGCTGAACAGCTACGAGAACCGCGTTTACCAGGTAGGCATCGAGGACGCCGAGCCACTGATTGCCAAGTTCTATCGACCACAGCGCTGGAGCGACGAAGCGATTCTCGAAGAGCACAGGTTCAGCGCCGAACTGGCCGAATGCGAAGTGCCGGTGGTGGCGCCGCTGCAACGCGACGGAAAGAGCCTGTTCGAGCACGCCGGTTTCCGCTTCGCCCTGTTCCCCCGTCGCGGAGGCCGCGCACCGGAACCCGGCAACCTCGACCAGCTCTACCGCCTCGGCCAGTTGCTCGGTCGCCTGCACGCCGTCGGCAGCACCCGCCCCTTCGAGCACCGCGAAACCCTGGCGGTGGACAACTTCGGCCACCAGTCCCTGGCGACCCTGCTGGAAGGCGGCTTCATTCCCCGCAGCCTGCTGCCGGCCTACGAGTCGGTCGCCCGTGATCTGCTCAAGCGCCTCGACAAGTTGTTCGCCGAAGTGCGCTACCAACCGATTCGCATGCATGGTGATTGCCACCCCGGCAACCTGCTGTGCCGTGACGACGTCTTCCATGTGGTGGACCTCGACGATTGCCGCATGGGTCCGGCGGTGCAGGACCTGTGGATGATGCTGGCGGGGGATCGCCAGGAACGCCTCGGCCAGCTCTCCGAATTGATGGACGGCTACCAGGAGTTCCACGACTTCGACCGCCGCGAGCTGCCGCTGATCGAAGGCCTGCGCGCCCTGCGCCTGATGCATCACAGTGCCTGGATCGCCCGCCGCTGGGACGACCCGGCCTTCCCCATGCACTTCTCCTGGTTCGGCAGCGAACGCTACTGGGGCGACCAGATCCTCACCCTGCGCGAGCAAATTTCGGCGTTGGACGAAGAACCGCTGAAGCTGTTCTGAACCTGTCACCTGATCCCGGCCGTAAAGAACGCCTTACGCGTTTCGCTTGCACAGCCTTGCGGAAAAACCTGAGCACACAGACAAGCCCCGACGTCGCCCACTAGAATGTCCACCACTCGTTAGCTGCCTAAGCAAGGACATTCCATGGCAACCGCCGACCCGCGACGCGGGTACATCCTGGGGCTCACCGCCTACGTTATCTGGGGCCTCTTTCCGCTCTACTTCAAAGCCATCCAGAGCGTTCCGGCGCTGGAGATCATCGTTCACCGCGCGCTGTGGTCGGCCCTCTTCGGCGCCGCACTGCTGCTGGTCTGGAAGCATCCGGGCTGGTTGCGCGAGCTGCGCGAGAACCCCAAGCGCTTTGGGGTACTGGCCGCCAGCGGCATGCTGATCGCCGGCAACTGGCTGGTCTACGTATGGGCGGTGAACAACGGACGGATGCTGGAAGCCAGCTTGGGCTACTACATCAACCCGCTGATCAACGTTCTGCTAGGAATGCTGATTCTCGGCGAGCGCTTGCGTCGCCTGCAGTGGATCGCCGTACTGCTGGCGGCCATCGGCGTCGCGCAACAGATCTGGCAAGTCGGCGCGCTGCCCTGGGTGTCCCTGACCCTGGCGCTGACGTTCGGCTTCTATGGACTGATCCGCAAGCAGGCCCCGGTGGCGGCCCTGCCCGGGCTGGTCGTGGAAACCTGGCTGCTGCTGCCCCTGGCCGTTGGCTGGTTGCTGCTGACCCCGAGCGCGACCTCTTCCCAGGCGAGCTTCTGGTCAACACCCGAGGCGCTCTGGCTGATCGCGGCGGGCCCCATCACCCTGGTGCCCCTGGTGTGCTTCAACGCTGCCGCGCGCCACCTGCCCTACACCACCCTGGGTTTTCTCCAGTACCTGGCGCCGACCCTGGTGATGCTGCAGGCGATCTTCCTCTTCGGCGAGCACTTCGACCCCAACAAGCTGCTGGCTTTCTGCTTTATCTGGGCCGGCCTGGCCATCTACAGCGTCGACGCCTGGCTGACCCTGCGGCGCAACAGCTGATCGCCCGGGTGGAAGTCCGCGCCGCGGATTTCCACCCGATCGCCACTCATTTTTCCTGGTGCAGATTCAGCTCAACCATCAGGTCATCGGCCAAGGTCTCCAGCTTGGCCTGCAACACATCCAGGGACAGGGTCAGCGGCACCGCCAGCACGGCCTCGGCGTGGAACAGCGGTTCACTGCTCATGGGTGCCGGCACCACCTCGGTGATCAGGCTTTCCAGGTTGACCCCCAGTTCGGCCAGCAGTCGGGTGATGTCGCGGACGATGCCCGGCCGGTCGTTGCCCACCAGATCCAGCAGGATCGGCTTCCAGGTGCAGGACGGCTCGATGCCGCTCTGCGCCAGCATCACGCGGATGCCGTGGGCACTGAGGCCTTGCAGCCCTTCTACCAGTTCGTCGTAACCCTCGGCCGGCACCGCTACCCGCAAGATCCCGGCGAACTGCCCGGCCATGCGCGACATGCGGCTCTCCAACCAGTTGCCACCATGGGCGGCAATGCACTGTGCGACGCGCTCCACCAGCCCGGGCTGGTCCGCTGCAATGACGGTAAGTACCAGATGATCCACGCTCGACTCCTTATGTTGGCAACCGGCGCCGGGCTTCAGGCCAGGCTCAGCCAGTAGGTATAGAAGACCTCATCGCGCATGTAGCCCAGACGCTCGTAGAGCGCCTGGCCGGCGAGGTTGGTCTTCGCGGTTTCCAGCTGGATGCCGCAGGCGCCGGTCGCTACGGCATGGGCACGGGCGGCGTTCATCAGGTCCTCCCCCACGCCTTGGCGCCGGGCAGTGGGCACTACATAAAGATCGCTCAACAACCAGGCCGGTGCCAGCGCCAGCGACGAGAGAAAGGGATAGAGCTGGGTGAAGCCCAAGGGCGCGCCATCGACACCGCGGGCGATGAGCAGCGTCGAGTCAGCGCGATCCAGGCGCTGTTCGAGGAAAGCGCGGACCTCCGCCGGGGGTCTGGGCACCTGATAGAACTCCAGATAGCCGGAGAAAAGCCGAGTCAGATCATCAAGATCGCTGAACGTGGCGGCACGTACGGGCATGTAAGGGCTCCTGGGCGAATTCGCAGGAGTATAGGAAAGCTCCGAAAAACCCGTGCAGCATCTCGTGCGACGGCCTGTCGCAGTTCCATCGAATAATGAATCGTGTACATTTTTCAGATTTAGCTGGAACAATGCGCTAGTTTTTTGAGAACATTCTGCCCGCCGTTGTGACCGTAACGCAGCTTTTAGTCGCATAGCGACGCGACCCCACTGATTTTCACAACGGCTTCATGTAGTATGCCGCGCTTCGGACTACAAGAAGGGAGACCCCCCAGTCCGAACGGATATTGAGCAGAGTGAGGCAAGCAATGACTGAGCGCGTTCAAGTCGGTGGCCTTCAGGTCGCCAGAGTCCTGTTCGACTTCGTGAACAACGAAGCCATCCCCGGAACCGGCATTGCCGCCGACACCTTCTGGGCCGGTGTGGAAGCCGTCATCAATGACCTGGCTCCGAAGAACAAAGCCCTCCTCGCCAAACGCGATGAACTGCAGGCCAAGATCGACGCCTGGCACCAGGCACGTGCCGGTCAGGCTCACGATGCCGTGGCCTACAAGGCGTTCCTCCAGGAGATCGGCTACCTGCTGCCGGAACCGGCCGACTTCAAGGCCACTACCCAGAATGTCGACGATGAAATCGCCACCATGGCCGGCCCGCAGCTGGTCGTGCCGGTAATGAACGCACGCTTCGCCCTGAACGCGGCCAACGCCCGCTGGGGCTCGCTGTACGACGCGCTGTATGGCACCGATGCCATCAGCGAAGAAGGCGGCGCCGAAAAGGGCAAGGGCTACAACAAGGTCCGTGGTGACAAGGTCATCGCCTTCGCCCGCGCCTTCCTCGACGAGGCCGCGCCGCTGGAAGGTGCTTCCCACGTCGACGCCACCGCCTACACCGTCAAGAACGGCCAACTGGCCGTGACCCTGAAGAGTGGCAACGATGTCGGCCTGAAGAATGCCGCTCAGTTCATCGCTTTCCAAGGCGAGGCAGCCAAGCCCACCGCCGTTCTGCTGAAGAACAATGGCCTGCACTTCGAAATCCAGATCGACCCGACCAGCCCCATCGGCCAGACCGACGCCGCCGGCGTGAAGGACGTGCTGATGGAGTCCGCGCTGACCACCATCATGGACTGCGAAGACTCCGTCGCCGCCGTCGATGCCGACGACAAGGTCGTGGTCTACCGCAACTGGCTGGGCCTGATGAAGGGCGACCTGGCTGAAACCGTCAGCAAGGGCGGCCAGACCTTCACCCGCACCATGAACCCGGACCGCGCCTACACCAAGGCCGATGGCTCCGAGCTGACCCTGCACGGCCGCTCCCTGCTGTTCGTGCGCAACGTCGGCCACCTGATGACCAACCCGGCCATCCTCGATGCCGCTGGCAACGAAGTACCCGAAGGTATCCAGGACGGCCTGTTCACCGGCCTGATCGCCTTGCACAACCTGAAGGGCAACACCAGCCGCAAGAACACCCGCACCGGCTCGATGTACATCGTCAAGCCGAAGATGCACGGCCCGGAAGAAGTGGCCTTCGCCACCGAAATCTTCAGCCGCGTGGAAGACGTGCTGGGCATGCCGCGCAACACCATGAAAGTCGGCATCATGGACGAAGAGCGCCGTACCACCATCAACCTCAAGGCCTGCATCAAGGCCGCGGCCGAGCGCGTGGTGTTCATCAACACGGGCTTCCTCGACCGTACCGGTGACGAGATCCACACCTCCATGGAAGCCGGCGCCATGGTGCGCAAGGGCGCCATGAAGACCGAGAAGTGGATCGGTTCCTACGAGAACAACAACGTCGACGTCGGCCTGGCCACCGGCCTTCAAGGCAAGGCGCAAATCGGCAAGGGCATGTGGGCCATGCCGGACCTGATGGCCGCCATGCTCGAGCAGAAGATTGGCCACCCGCTGGCCGGCGCCAACACCGCCTGGGTTCCGTCGCCAACTGCCGCCACCCTGCACGCGCTGCACTACCACAAGGTCGACGTATTCGCCCGTCAGGCCGAATTGGCCAAGCGCGCCCCGGCTTCGGTGGACGACATCCTGACCATCCCGCTGGCGCCGAATACCAACTGGACTGCCGAAGAGATCCAGAACGAACTGGACAACAACGCCCAGGGCATCCTCGGCTATGTGGTGCGCTGGATCGACCAGGGTGTCGGCTGCTCCAAGGTGCCGGACATCAACGATGTCGGCCTGATGGAAGACCGCGCCACCCTGCGTATCTCCAGCCAGCTCCTGGCCAACTGGCTGCGCCACGGCGTGGTCAGCCAGGCGCAGATCGTCGAGAGCCTGGAGCGCATGGCCTCGGTGGTCGACCGCCAGAACGCCAGCGACCCGCTGTACCGCCCGATGGCGCCGAACTTCGCCGACAACGTGGCCTTCCAGGCCGCGCTGGAGCTGGTGGTAGAGGGAACCAAGCAGCCTAACGGCTACACCGAGCCGGTCCTGCACCGTCGTCGCCGCGAGTTCAAGGCGAAGAACGGTCTCTAAGACCTGCCCATGAAAAACCGCCCCTCAGGGCGGTTTTTCTTTTTTGGCGAAGTCGATTTGATTAGCTATGTCTGCGTTAGCTGTTGCGAGAGATTTGCCAGCGCGCCGAGAGCCTTGCAGGAGCTGGCTTGCCAGCGAAACGGGGCTATTCGCTGGCAAGCCAGCTCCTACGGGCAATGCGGCTGCTTGCAACACGTCATGCAGACAGAGCCATTTGATTCGCCAGACATAAAAAAACCGCCTGTCCCTGGCGGTTTCTTCAGGCGCTTTTCAGCGCAATGACCTTCGCTTTGGTTTTCGCTTTCGCCGGCCTGGGACGCACCTCGGGTGGCGGGGCCTTGGGTTCGGGTGCGGTGCCGATCTCGTTGCGCACCAGGTTGGAGAGACGGCTGATGTCCACCGGCTTGAGCAGGAAATCCACCACCTTCATGTGCATCGCCTCAATGGCATCCTGCACGTCGGCATCGCCGGAAATGATG
>NZ_SCOK01000050.1:0-40710 GCF_005502555.1 Pseudomonas sp. D(2018) | reverse complement strand
CCCCGGAACCCAGCCTGTTCAAGGGTCTGGTGAAGTCCCTGGTAGGCCTGTTCGCCGGCAAGGAAGAGCCCAAGGTCGAAGCCGAGAAGCCTTCCACCGAGCGCCAGCCGCGCAGTGAAGAACGCCGTAGCGGTCGCCAGCAGAACCGCCGCCGCGATGGTCGTGAGCCCCGCGAAGGTCGTGAAGCCCGCCGTGAGGACGATCGCAAGCCTCGCGAAGAGCGTCAGCCGCGCGAAGCCCGTGAGGCGCGCGAAGGCCAGGAAAGCCGCCGTGAGCGTCCGGCCCGCGAAGAGCGCCAGCCGCGTGAGGAGCGCCAACCTCGCGAAGAGCGTCAGCCGCGTGAACCGCGTGAAGAGCGCCAGCCCCGCGAAGAGCGTCAGCCGCGCGAGCCTCGCGAGGAACGTCAGCCGCGTGAACCGCGTGAAGAGCGCCAACCTCGCGAAGAGCGTCAGCCTCGTGAGCCCCGTGAAGGCCAGGAAGGTCGCCGCGAGCGTGGCGAACGCGCCGAGCGTCCGGCCCGCGAAGAGCGCCAGCCGCGTGAAGAGCGTCAACCTCGTGAAGAGCGCCAGCCCCGTGCCGAACTGGCCCAGGCCGATGCCGAGGCGGTCGACGAAGAACTGCTGAACAACGAAGAGCTGCTGCAGGACGACGAACAGGAAGGCGCCGATGGCGAACGTCCCCGTCGCCGTTCCCGTGGCCAGCGTCGCCGCAGCAATCGCCGCGAGCGCCAGCGCGAAGCAAACGGTGATGAGCTGGAAGAAGGTCAGGAAGATCAGGAAGGCGCCGAGCAGGCCGCTCCGGCCGACGCTACCCAGATCGCTGCAGTAGCCGCCACCGCCGTGGTCACCGCAGACCTGGTCGCCGAAGCAGCTGCTGAAGCACCGGCCCCGGCCGAAACTCCGGTTGTTGAAGCTCCGGTTGCCGAAGTCGTGGTCGCCCAAGTCGAGGAAGCCGCTCCGGTCGTCGAACAGGCTCCGGTGGTCGAGGAAGCCCCGGCTGTGGTCGAAGCCCCTCAGGTCGCTGAAGCGGCCCCGGCCGAAGTCGTAGCCGAAGCCGAAGCCGAAGCCGAAGCCGAAGCGCCTGCCGTCGCTTCCGTCGAGGAAGCACCGGCTGCAGAGCCCCAGGTCGAAGAGCCGGTTCGTGCGCCCTCCAGCGGTGGCCGTGCCCCCAACGATCCGCGTGAAGTGCGTCGCCGTCAGCGCGAAGCCGAGCGTCTGGCCAAGGAAGCCGAAGAGGCTGCTGCCAAGGCCGTTGACGCGGTAGCCGCTGCCGAACCGGTCGCCACTGCCGTACACGCCATCGCCGGCGTGGAAGAAGAAGTGGTCGCCGCCGAGCAGAAGGTTGAAGAAACTGTCGAACAGGCTGTAGAGGCTCCGGCCGAACAGACTGAGCAAGTGGCTGAAGCAACCGAAGCCGAAGTACCGGCCCAAGCCGAGACCAAGGCCGAGGAAGAAGAGAAGGACGAAGCCAAGGACGAGACCAAACCGGTCGTCTGAAGCCAAGCCTGAAAGAGAAAGGGGATGCCATCGGCATCCCCTTTTTCATTCCGCTTGTTTAATTCCCCTACTCCACCTCATCCTCCGCCTGGACGCCGAACTGCAACTCGGCCAGTCGCGCATAGAGCGGGCTGCTGGCCACCAATTGCGCGTGGCGACCGACCGCAATCACCTTTCCCCGCTCCATCACAGCGATGCGATCGGCATTCTGCACGGTGGCCAGACGGTGGGCGATCACCAGCGTGGTGCGTCCGCTCATCAGGGCCGGCAGGGCCTGCTGGATCAGGTGCTCGCTTTCTGCATCGAGGGCGCTGGTGGCCTCGTCCAGCAGCAGGATGGGTGCATCCACCAGCAGGGCTCGGGCAATGGCCAGACGCTGGCGCTGGCCACCGGAAAGGCCGATGCCGCCCTCCCCCAGGTGCGTCCGGTAGCCCTGCGGCAGGCGCGTGATGAACTCGTGGGCATGGGCCGCACGCGCGGCAGCCTCCACTTCGGCATCGCTGGCCTCGGGGCGTCCATAGCGGATGTTGTCTTCGACGCTGCCGTAGAACAGTGCGGGATTCTGGGACACCAGGGCGAAACAGCGGCGCAGGTCGGCGGGGTCGAGTTGCTGCAACGCCACGCCCTCGACGCGGATGCTGCCCGCCTGGGGGTCGAAGAAGCGCAGCAGCAGTTCGAACACCGTCGACTTGCCCGCGCCCGAGGGCCCGACCAGCGCCAGGGTCTCGCCAGGGCGAACGTCCAGGCTGACACCATCCAGGGCGTTCACTTCAGGCCGACTGGGATAGGCGAAGCAAACAGCCTCCAGTTCGATACGACCACTGACACGTTCCGGCAGCGTCACCTGTCCCTCAGCCGGGGCGTGGATGGCGTTGCGCGCCTGGAGCAACTCGGCGATACGCTCGGCCGCACCGGCGGCGCTCTGCAGCTCACCGATCACTTCACTGATGGCACCGAAGGCCGCCCCCACGATCAAGCTGTAGAACACGAAGGCCGCCAGGTCGCCGGGAGAGATACGCCCGGCGATGACATCCGTTCCGCCGACCCAGAGCATGACCCCAACGGCTCCCAGCACCAGCAGGATCACCAGGGTGATCAGCCAGGCGCGCTGGGTGATGCGGTGCAGTGCCGTGTCAAAGGCACCTTCCACCGTGCCGGCGAAACGTTGACGATCCTGGGCCTGATGGTTGTACGCCTGCACCGTCTTGATCTGCCCCAGGGTTTCGCCAACGTAGCTGCCGACATCGGCGATACGGTCCTGGCTCTGCCGCGACAGGCGCCGCACACGGCGCCCGAAAATGAGGATGGGCGCCAGCACCAGCGGCAACGCCAGCAGCACGATGCCGGTCAGCTTGGGATTGGTGACAAACAGCAGGCCGATGCCGCCCACCAGCATGATGCCGTTGCGCAGCGCCATGGAGAGGGACGAGCCGATCACCGATTGCAGCAGCGTCGTGTCGGCTGTCAGCCGAGACTGGATCTCCGAGGCGCGGTTGCTCTCGTAGAAACCTGGATGCAGCTGGATCAGGTGATCGAACACGCGCTTGCGGATGTCCGCGACGAATCGCTCGCCTATCCAGGACACCAGGTAGAAGCGCGTAAAGGTACCGACGGCCAGCGCCAGCACCAGACCGAAGAACAGCATGATCGAATGCTGCAACGACGCCTGGGATTGGGTCGCCAGGCCCTGGTCCACCAACAGGCGGATGCCCTGCCCCATGGACAAGGTGATTCCGGCAGTGAACAACAACGCCAGCAGCGCGCCCAACACTCGCCAGCGATAGGGCGAAACGAAGCGACCAGCCATGCGCAGCGCATTGCGCTGCCGTGCAGAAAGAAGGGATGCCATCGAGGGACTCAGTCGGATTGCCTAAGGGGTTGCCCTGCGCGCTGCGCGGCGGCGGCAGGCGCTTCCGCCCACCACCCCGCCAGACAGAGGCAGAGCGCCACCAGGTTGGTGGACAGGGGATTGAATGCCTGGATCAGCAAGCCCGGAGCGAACAGCGCCACATCCAGCAATAGGCCGATCAACAATGCCGCCGCCAGCGCCAAGGGCCAGCGTTGTTTGCGTACCCGCAACAGGATCAGCGCCAGGGCGATTTCCGCCAGCCCGGCAATGGTCGCTACCAGCTCCACGCGGGTCAGGCCATGGGCGGCAATCATCAATTTCTCGTCGGCGCTCAACCAGAGCAGCTTGGGCACCAGACCGTGGTAGAGGAACAACAGCGCCAACCCCCAACGGGCCAACGAGGCGAAGCGACGTGATTCAGCGGTCGGCATTCAGGAAGCGCCCCTCATGGTCGGGCGGCGGCAGCAGGCAGACGTCGTGCCGGCCGAAAAGGCGGTAGCGATTCAGGGCAATACGGTCGTAGCACCAGTCGCGCACGCCCAGAGGCAGAAAGCGGAAAACGCCCAGCAGCGGCCAGGGGGCCGGCAACTGACGAACGATCCGTGCAATGGCCTCGGAGCGGACGAACAGCTCGCGGCCTTCCACATAGAGCATGGTGGCGAAGCTATCGGTGGGCAGGCCGAACCAGCGCAGGATCGCCTGCCCTTCCACCGACTGTACCGAGGCAAGCTTGAACACCCGCGCCCGGTCATGGCGGATCAGGAACTTCGCCCAGCCGTTACAGAGCTTGCACACCCCGTCAAACAGCACGACGCGCTCGCCGGGGCGGACATGGGGCGGGTACTGCTCGGCATCCATCACGATGCTCCTGAATCCACGGGGAAGTGCCGTCGATGGTAGCCGATCTCCCCGGATACCGGCGCCCCGCCTCAGGCCGGGTCGCCCCACCCCACGGGATAGAGCAGCTCCTCTTTGTAGCCCGCCCAGACCCGCACGGCATCCGGGAAGGCTTCATCCAGGGCCGGATCACCACTGTCCACCAGCAACGGCCGCCCTTCCAGAGTGCCAAGCTTGCGTTTGGTGGCGACCACCCTCAGGTGATCCAGGCCGATGGCCCGCAGCACCCTGGGGCTGATCTGCTGGTTGCCCCGGCCGATGATGTGCCCCTGGCCGCCAATGGCAGTGACCAGCAACCGCGCCGGATGACCGTCCACCAGCGCGAACAGCTGGCTTTCGGTCACGTCTCGGGCAATCACCACGCCATTCTCGACCACGTCGACGCCCAGCAGCGCGGTGTCCAGCCCCAGATTGGCTGCCAGGCCATGGAGGGTGGAGCCCGGTCCGAGTACATAGCGCACGCCCTCCTCCCAGCTGTCGTTCAGCCAGTCGGCCAGGTCCACCAGCACCAGCTCTTCCGACTCCATTCCACCTTGCTTGACGTGCTGCATGAAGTGGCCTTCTTCGGGCACGGTCAGCTCGCCATACCAGCGCGCCGCGACCTTGCCGTCGCGCAGGGCCGCTTCGTCCAGGTCGCGCACCTCGCCACTGGCCAGACGCACCAGGCCACCCTCCACCAGGCGCCGCGCCAGTTCCCCGGCGGCGCGCGGGCTGATGGCATAGACGCCGGAGTGGATCTTCACGCCGGCGGGAATGCCCAGCACCGGCTGGCCTTCGCGCACTGCGGCGCTGACGTCCCGCGCCGTGCCGTCTCCACCGGCGAAGAGAATCAAGGCAACGCCGGCGTCCTGCAGGGCGTCGACAGCCTGCCGAGTGTCCTCTGCGCAGGTCATGGGGCCATCGAGATGGCCCAGTACGCGGTGGTCGAAGCCCATTTCCGCCAACAGGTCGGCACCCATCGGGCCAGGGAAGGTGAGGAACTGGATGCGCCCGACGAGCGGCAGCAGACATTCCAGGGCCAGGCGAGTGCGCGCAGCCGCACGGGGCTCCGCACCTCTGGCAATGGCCTCTGCGGCAACGCCGTCGCTACCCTTTAGCGCAGCCGGGCCGCCCAGACCGGCCAAGGGATTGATGATCAGGCCCATATGGAACAAGGACATGCTTACCTCGAACTGAACTGTCGCCCCGCACTGGGGGATCCACCTACCACGACCAGGACATTCGCAGTTGGCATATTCGCTGCTAATGTTTCCTGGTCTTTCTTTATTTTCTGGCGCAACGTTGGCGCCAACTGTCACCGCGCTTTCATCTACCCTACCTAGACTGCGCGCACCACCTGAAGAGGAGACAGGCCATGAGCTTGCACGACAGCACTTCCGATCGCCGCGTGATCCCGCTGCGCAATCCTCGTCCCGTGGGCGGCGCCGTCATCGACGCCCAGGGCCGTGAGATTCCGATCACCGAATCCATGATCCAGCGCGCCTGCCAGGAACTGCACAAGCAGTTGGAGTCCGAGCTGAAACAGGCTTGAGCGCCCCTGGCCCGGGGCAATTCCGGGCCTCTTCCTACACCAGTTCCGCGCCCAGCGCCCGGACGATTTCTGCCAACCTGGGGGCTTCCCCCGTCAAACGCACCCGCAACCCGTCGATCTCCCGGCGCACCGGATAGTGCTTGCGCAGGGCATCGAAAGCAGCGCGCCGCTGCGCCTCGTCGCCCACCAGGCTGCGACGGAAATCCGCATCGTCGCGGCGCGGGTCGTACACCGCACGGCACAGGGTCGCCAGCGCCCAGTTCGGGTCGCAACTGGCATCCAGGGCCAGCTCCCCCAGCCAGGGGGTCGGTAGCAGCTCATCCAATTGCACATTTTCCGCCTGCCCACTGACCCGGCACCAGGCCTGGTAGATCTGCGCCGTGCCGCGCAACTTGCCGTCCAGGCTGTATCCGGCGATGTGCGGCGTGGCGATACGGCATAGGCGCGCCAGCTCCACGTCCGCCCGGGGCTCGCCTTCCCAGACATCCAGCACCGCGCGCACGTCCGTGCGCCGGCCAAGCAGCTCGCGCAGGGCCTGGTTGTCCACTACGGCACCGCGGCTGGCGTTGATCAGCCAGGCACCGGGGCAAAGCCGCGCAAGGCGACCGGCGTCCAGCAGGTGATGAGTCGGGTGCTCACCGCCGCTGTCCAGCGGCGTATGCAGGCTGATGGCGTCGCATTCGTGGAGGATGGTCGCGAGATCGACGAAGTCGCCCCCTTCGGCGGCCTGCCGCGGCGGATCGCACACCAGCACCCGCCACCCGAGACCACGCAGCACGTCCACCAAGCGCCCGCCCACCTGGCCGGCGCCCAATACGCCAAAGGTGCGCGAGCCGAGGTCCACGCCTTCATCCTCGGCCAGCACCAGCAGGCTTCCGAGCACATAGTCCACCACGCCGCGGGCGTTGCAACCGGGGGCGCTGGACCAGGCGATACCGGCCTCGGTGAAGTAATCGAGGTCCAGGTGATCGGTCCCGATCGTGCAGGTGCCGACAAAGCGCACCGGGCTGCCAGCCAGCAGCGCGCGATCGACGCGGGTCACCGAACGCACCAGGAGCAGATCAGCGTCTGCCAGCGCGGCAGCATCGATGGCGCGCCCCGGCAGACGGCGTATTCTCCCCAAGCCGCCAAAGAAGGCATCGACCAGGGGTATGTTTTCGTCGGCAACTATTTGCATGGCAGGCTCCGGCAGAGAGGCCGTCATTTTACGCAATCCCCTCGGCAGATGCCCGTATCACGGGCCGTCACCCCTCTTTTCTGACCAATGTGTCAGGGCGTAGACTAGGCGTCCCTCAGCCTCCACGTCCCGTTCCGCCGGCAGCCTCTGCTGCAAAGGCTGGGACCGTGCACCGTCGCGAGCCCGTCGCGACCAGGCAACGCCCAGATTCCCGACAGCCACCCTTTGCATGGACACCACCGGTACGCCCGGAGGATGACTTATCGATATGGAACTATCAGTGACCCAACCTCAAACCCGTTTCAGCCGCGCCAGCATGGAACTGCGCGCGCTGCTCAAGCTGGCGGCGCCGATCATGATCGCCCAGCTTTCCAACACCGCCATGGGTTTCGTCGACGCGGTGATGGCCGGCCGCGTCAGCCCCCGCGACCTGGCTGCCGTGGCGCTCGGCAACTCCATCTGGATTCCGGTGTTCCTGCTGATGACCGGCATCCTCCTTGCCACCACCGCCAAGGTCGCCGAGCGCTTTGGCGCCGGCAAACCGGACGAGATCGGCCCGCTGGTACGACAGGCCCTCTGGCTGGCGCTGGTGGTAGGAATCTGCGGTGCCCTGCTGCTGATCAATGCGCGCCCCGTGCTGCAGCTGATGGGCGTGGACCCTGACCTGGTCGACCCGGCCATGGGCTACCTGCACGGCATCGCCTTCGGTTTTCCGGCGGTGGCCCTCTACTATGTGCTGCGCTGCTTCAGCGACGGCCTGGGTCGTACCCGCCCGAGCATGGTGCTGGGCATCTGCGGCCTGCTGCTGAACATTCCGCTGAACTACATCCTGATCTACGGCCACCTGGGCATGCCCGCCCTGGGCGGCGTGGGCTGCGGCTGGGCCAGCGGGGCGGTGATGTGGTTCATGCTGCTGGGCATGCTGAGCTGGGTAATCCGCGCCCCGGCCTACAAGCCAAGCCGGCTGTTCGGCCAGTTCGACAAACCGCAGTGGTCGATGATCAAGCGCCTGCTTTCCATCGGCGGCCCCATCGGCATCGCCGTATTCGCCGAATCGAGCATCTTCGCCGTGATCGCACTGCTGATCGGCGGCCTGGGCGCCACTGTGGTGGCCGGGCACCAGATCGCGCTCAACTTCAGCGCCCTGATCTTCATGATCCCGTACGCCCTGGCGATGGCGGTCACCGTGCGCGTCGGCCAGGCGCTGGGCCGTGGCGAGCCGCGAGCCGCGCGCTTCGCCGCAGGTATTGGTATCGGCGCCGCACTGGCCTATGCGTGCTTGTCCGCCAGCCTGATGCTGCTGTTCCGCGAACCGATCGCGAAGATGTACTCGCCCGATCCGCAAGTAATCGCAGTGGCAGCCATGCTGATCGTCTACTCGGCGCTGTTCCAGTTCTCCGACGCCATCCAGGTAGCGGCCGCTGGCGCCCTGCGTGGCTACCAGGACACCCGCGCGACCATGGTCATCACCCTCTTTGCCTACTGGGGCATCGGCCTGCCAGTGGGTTATGCCCTCGGCCTGTCCGACTGGCTGGGCGAACCCAGCGGGCCCAAGGGGCTTTGGCAGGGGTTGGTGGTAGGCCTGACCTGTGCTGCGGTGCTGCTCAGCCTGAGACTGGCGCGCAGCGCACGGGCAAGGATTCGCCGCTGACAAGAAGGGCCGCATCGAGCGGCCCTTTTTCATTCACATCGGCGTAAGACCGGCCGGGGCCTCGCTGAACGCCAGGCCCCGGCTCTGCATGCGCGCCGGGGTCATGTTCGAGCCCGGGGCGAAGCAGAGGGCATCAATCGGCTTTCTTGCGAATCCAGTAGAAGTAGGTGCCAGCCTCTTCCGACTGGTCCAGCAGTTCATGGCCAAGGAAGACACAGAACTTCGGGATGTCGCGGCGCGTGGAAGGGTCGGTGGCGATCACCTTGAGCAGGCCGCCGGCCGGCAGGTCGCGCACTTTGTTGTGCAGCATCATTACCGGTTCGGGGCAGTTCAGGCCGGTGGCGTCGAGGATGGCATCAGGCTGTTGGGACATAAGGCACTCCAAAAACTGGCGGCTATTGTGGCGCAAAGCCGAGTCTCCGCCCAGCCTTGCCACGCGTGCAGCGACGTCCGGCCACAGCACCACACAACCTTGGATGGGCGCGCCTGGCCAGCTCGCTTGGGCAAGCTGGACGGAACATGATCGCCAGCGAAAATCCGATGCGCCTCACCAGTCTGCTTCTCATTCTTCTCCTGCTGGGCGGCTGCGCTGCCCGCGAGCAGCTTCCCGACTACAGCACCCTCGCCGACCGCGCGCTGCCTGCGACCCACTTCGAGACAGTGATCACCGCCCGGGACGGCACCCGGCTTTCCGCCACCGTCTTCCAGCCGGCGCTGAAGCCCGGCGAGCAAGCCCCCCTGGTCGTTCACACCCACGGCTGGGGCGGCTGGCGAGTGACCGGACCGGATGGCTTCTACGGCCAGCAGATGATGTCCGGGCGGGCCGCGCTCAAGACCTGGCAGGCCGGTTTCTGGGTGATCAGCTACGACCAGCGCGGTTGGGGCGGCAGCGACGGCAACATTGAGATGATGGACCCGCGCTACGAAGTGCAAGACGCCCTGGCTGTGATCGACTGGGCCGCCGCCCACCTGCCGCGCCTGACGATGGACGGTCCCGGCGATCCGCGTGTCGGCATGCTCGGCGAAAGCTATGGCGGCGCCGTGCAGTTGCTGGCGTCGGCCGAAGACCCACGCATCGACGCCATAGTGCCCATCGCTACCTGGTACGACCTGTCCGAGGCCCTCGCCCCGGGCGGACGCATGAAAGTCGGCTGGACTGGCGTACTGCTGGGCCTCGGCATTGCCACCGGCTACGACCTGGGCAAGTTCACCCAGGCGTCCTATCTGAAAAGCGCCGGCGGCGAAATGACGCCCGACGTGCAGGCCGAACTCAAGTCCCACAGCCTTGCCAACTACTGCCAACGCGGCCAGCGCCCGCACGCAGACGCACTGCTGATCCAGGGCCTGCGCGACACCCTGTTCCCCCTCGACCAGGGGCTGGCCATTCGCGACTGCCTGGATCAGGGCAACGCCGATGTGCGCCTCCTGGGCATGCAGGGTGGGCATATCCTGCCGCCGCCCCTGCAGCACTGGAGCGGCCTGCCACCCTTCAACAACGAGCCCGTGCTGCATTGCGGTGACCGCGCCATCAATCTCTACCAGGCGGTGGTCGCCTGGTACGAGGACAAGCTGCGCGGCCGGTCCGGCGTCGCCGACAGCGTGCCGGACCTTTGCCTCAGCCTCGACCTGGATCACGGCCTGATGCTGCAACAGCCCCCGCAGATGGACGCGCCACAGCCTCTGCCGGAGACGCGCATTCGCCCGCTGACCAGCGGATGGCTCAGCCCTTCCCGCTTCATCCCGCTGCGCCAGGTCGACAACGCCAGTGGACTGGTGGGTACCGCCCAGCTGCAGTTGCAGCGCGACGCCAACGCACCGCTGCTGTTCGCCTCCCTGGCAGTGCGCCGCGCCGGAGGCCGCATCGAAGTGCTCAGCGAACAGGTCACCCCACTCAACGCCCGCCAGGTTGAGCTGGCAGCCGTCAGCGCCCTGCTCCAGCCCGGCGATGAGCTGGGCCTGAAAGTCAGCGGCTTCAGTGGCCAGTACCTGTTCAACAGTTCTTGGAGCCCACAGTCGACCACGCTCAAGGGGGAGGTCCGCCTGCCGTCGTTGATCCCCCTGGAGACACCACTGGCCAGCCAGTGAGCGGCGGCGCAGCATGAGGTTTTCCCATGGGAGCGGGCCATGTCCGAAGCCCCCGAGCGCAGCTGGTGCGTCAAGCGACTGGATGACAACGGCAACGAGTTCGTCCTGCGCGACGGCCTGACCCGGGCGGAAGCCGAGCGCCTGGTAGCGGAGTACCAGGCGCGTGGACACAAGCAGAGTTACTGGGTGGAGCGAGTGCCGGCGCTATAGCCTGCGCAGATGGCAGGTCACTTCCTCGCGGTCGTGATAGAGCTGCTTGCAGCCGATAAAGACCTTCAGCCCGCGCCCTTTCAGGCCGTCGTCAATGCGCGCCAGCAGCTTCCGCACTTCGGCGTAGCGCTGCTTCATCGGCAGCTTGAGGTTGACCACCGCTTCCTGGCACCAGCCTTCACCCAGCCAGGTCTCGATCATCGCGGCAGTGCGCGCGGGCTTCTCGACGATGTCGCACACCATCCAGTTCACCGGCCGGCGCGGCTTGAAGGTGAAACCGTCGGCACGCTGGTGCTCGACGAAGCCGGAATACATCAGGCTCTCCGCCATGGGGCCGTTGTCGACGGCGGTGACCTTGATCTCCCGCTGCACCAGCTGCCAGGTCCAGCCACCGGGGGCCGCGCCCAGATCCACTGCAGTCATGCCCGGCGCCAGGCGCTTGTCCCAGTCGGCGCGGGGGATGAAGTGGTGCCAGGCCTCTTCCAGCTTGAGGGTCGAGCGGCTCGGCGCTTCGCGGGGGAACTTCAGGCGCGGGATGCCCATGGGCCAGAGCGCCGAATTGTTGGACTCGGCCATGCCGACGAACGCCTGTCGGCCACTGCGGAAGGTCAGCAACAGGCGCGGCAGTTGCGCGTCGTCCTTGAGCTTGCCGGCCTTGATCAGGGCGCTGCGCAGCGGCTTCTCGAACTTGCGGCAGAAGGTGGACAGCTCCTTGCCTTCGTTGGTGTCCAGCACCTCCAGCCAGAGGCTGCCGCACACCGGGTAGCCGGCCAGTGCCTCCAACAGCACGCCGATGCGGTCGGATTCCGGCATCTCGACGTATTCGCCGCGGGCCCACTGGCGCGGAAAGATCAACTGACTGAAACGCACCTTGCGCATCAACCGCTCGGCGCCGCCGGGCTCACTGCAGACGAACTCGGCGCAGGCGCTATGGGGTTTGGCCTTGGAATAACCCGCCACATCGAGGTGGGCGGCGTGCTCGGCGATTTCGGCACAGACCTCACCCTCGAAACCGGGGCGGCAGTGCAACAGCAAGGTGTTCATCGGGTGGGCTCCTCCTGGGCGCGCACTATAGTTGCGCAACGCCCGTTTTCACACAGGAAAGGAAGGAAATTCCTACAGCCGGATAGCTTCATCCGGGGAGCCCGGCCCGCCCTGCCGGTCGGCTGACATGGCAGGACCCGCCAAGCGGGGCTAGGGTTTTAGCTTCCGTACGCGCAGCCGGCCCATGCCGTGTGGGCCTCAAGGAGATATCTCGATGCCTTCCCTGGATAGCCTGAACTGCCGCCGCAGCCTCGAAGTCGCAGGCAAGACCTTTCACTACTTCAGCTTGCCCGAGGCAGCCAAGCGCCTGGGCGCGATCGACAAGCTGCCCATGTCGATGAAGGTGCTGCTGGAGAACCTGTTGCGCTGGGAGGATGACGAAACGGTCAATGCTGCCGACCTCAAGGCCCTGGCCGAGTGGCTCGGCCCGCGCAGATCGGAGCGGGAGATCCAGTACCGCCCCGCCCGGGTGCTGATGCAGGACTTCACTGGCGTGCCGGCCGTGGTGGACCTTGCCGCCATGCGCGCCGCCGTCGCCGCGGCCGGTGGCGACCCGCAGCGCATCAATCCGCTGTCGCCGGTGGACCTGGTGATCGACCATTCGGTGATGGTGGACCGCTTCGCCTCCCAGGCCGCCTTCGGAGAGAACGTCGAGATCGAAATGCAGCGCAACGGCGAGCGCTACGCCTTCCTGCGTTGGGGCCAGCGGGCCTTCGACAACTTCAGCGTGGTGCCACCGGGTACCGGCATCTGCCACCAGGTCAACCTGGAGTACCTGGCCCGTACCGTCTGGACCCGCGAAGAAGACGGCCTCACCTACGCCTTCCCCGACACCCTGGTAGGCACCGATTCCCACACCACGATGATCAACGGCCTTGGCGTGCTCGGCTGGGGCGTTGGCGGCATCGAAGCTGAAGCCGCCATGCTCGGCCAGCCGGTGTCGATGCTGATTCCCGAGGTAATCGGCTTCAAGCTCACCGGCAAGTTGCGCGAAGGCATTACCGCCACCGACCTGGTGCTCACCGTCACCCAGATGCTCCGCAAGAAGGGTGTGGTGGGGAAATTCGTCGAGTTCTACGGCGACGGCCTGGCCGACCTGCCCCTGGCCGACCGCGCCACCATCGCCAACATGGCCCCGGAATACGGCGCCACCTGCGGCTTCTTCCCGGTGGACGAGATCACCCTCGGCTACCTGCGCCTCTCCGGCCGTCCGGAAGAAACCGTGCAACTGGTGGAGGCGTACAGCAAGGCCCAGGGCCTGTGGCGCGAAGCCGGACACGAACCGGTGTTCACCGACACCCTGGCCCTGGACCTTTCCAGCGTCGAAGCCAGCCTGGCCGGCCCCCGCCGCCCCCAGGACCGCGTGCCGCTGCCCCAGGTGCCCAGGGCTTTCGACGACCTGCTGAACCTGCAACTCAAGTCCTCCGGCACCAGCGGTGCCGGCAAGGTCAGCGTGACGCTGGACGATGGCGAACACTTCAATCTCGAAGATGGCGCCGTGGTCATCGCCGCCATCACCTCCTGCACCAACACCTCCAACCCCAGCGTGATGATGGCCGCCGGCCTGCTGGCGAAGAAGGCCGTGGAAAAGGGCTTGACCCGCAAACCCTGGGTGAAGTCCTCTCTCGCCCCGGGTTCCAAGGTGGTGACCGAGTACTTCCGCGCGGCCGGCCTCACGCCCTACCTGGACCAGCTCGGCTTCAACCTGGTGGGCTACGGCTGCACCACCTGCATCGGCAACTCCGGGCCCCTGCTCGACCCCATCGAGAAGGCCATCCAGCAAGCGGACCTGACGGTGGCTTCAGTGCTGTCGGGCAACCGCAACTTTGAAGGCCGGGTGCATCCCCTGGTGAAAGCCAACTGGCTGGCGTCTCCGCCGCTGGTGGTGGCCTATGCATTGGCGGGCAGCGTGCGCGTGGATGTTGCCAACCAGCCGCTGGGCCAGGGCAAGGACGGCCAGCCGGTCTATCTGAAGGATGTCTGGCCAAGCCAGCAGGAAATCGCCGCAGCCATCCAGAAGGTGGATACCGCCATGTTCCGCAAGGAATACGCCGAAGTCTTCGCTGGCGACGCGCAATGGCGCGCGATCAAGGTGCCCGAATCCGATACCTACGCCTGGCAGGCGGACTCCACCTACATCCAGCACCCGCCCTTCTTCGCCGACATCACCGGTGCGCCGCCGAAAGTGGAAGACGTTCACCAGGCGCGCATCCTGGCCCTGCTCGGTGATTCGGTGACCACCGACCACATCTCCCCGGCTGGCAACATCAAGGCGGACAGCCCGGCTGGGCGCTATCTGCGCGAGCACGGCGTCGCCCCCGCCGACTTCAACTCCTACGGCTCACGGCGCGGCAACCATGAAGTGATGATGCGCGGCACCTTCGCCAATATCCGTATTCGCAACGAGATGCTCGGTGGCGAGGAAGGCGGCAACACCCTGCACCTGCCCAGCGGCGAAAAACTGGCCATCTATGACGCCGCCATGCGCTACCAGGACGAAGGCACGCCGCTGGTGATAGTCGCCGGCAAGGAATACGGCACCGGTTCCTCCCGCGACTGGGCGGCCAAGGGCACCAACCTGCTGGGGGTCAAGGCGGTGATCGCCGAGAGCTTCGAGCGTATCCACCGCTCCAACCTGGTGGGCATGGGCGTGTTGCCCCTGCAGTTCAAGGATGGCGACGACCGCAAGACCCTCAACCTCACCGGCAAGGAAACCCTGACCATCAGAGGCCTGGACGGCACCAGCCTGCGCCCGCACATGGACCTGCACCTGGATATCACCCGCGATGACGGCTCGAAGGAGCAGGCTGAACTGCTGTGCCGCATCGATACCCAGAACGAGGTGGAGTACTTCAAGGCCGGCGGCATCCTCCACTACGTTCTGCGGCAACTCCTGGCGGGCTAACCTCCCGGCGCGGCCTGCGGAAAAGCGCAGGCCGCGCCACGTGACACGCACTCAGCCCTTCACCAGGCCCAGGTCCTGGGCGCTGCGGCCGTAGACATCCTCCAATCGCTCGATATCGTCCTCGCCCAGGTAGCTGCCGGACTGGACCTCGATGATTTCCAGCGGAATCTTGCCGGGGTTGGCCAGGCGGTGGATCGAGGCGATGGGGATGTAGGTGGACTGGTTTTCAGTGAGCAGGAAGGTCTTGTCGTCACAGGTCACCCGTGCGGTACCGGACACCACTATCCAGTGCTCGGCGCGGTGGTGGTGCATCTGCAGCGAGAGCTGCGCCCCCGGTTTTACGGTGATGTGCTTGACCTGGTGACGGGAACCCGAGTCCACCGAGTCGTAGCCGCCCCAGGGACGGTAGACCTGACAGTGGCTCTGGGTTTCCTGGCGGCCACGGGCGTCCAGTGCACCGACCAGTTTCTTCACCTCTTGCACCTTGTCCTTGTGGGCGATCATCACCGCGTCACGGGTTTCCACCACGACCACGTCCTCCAGGCCCAGCAGCGTGACCAGCTTGGAGTTGCCGTGGACATAGCAATTGCGGCTGTCATGGGTGAGCACATCGCCCTTGAGCACGTTGCCATCGTCGTCCTTGGCGTGGACTTCCCAGAGGGACGACCAGCTGCCCACGTCGTTCCAGCCAGCGGCGAGCGGCACCACGCAGGCCCGGGAGGTCCTTTCCATCACGGCATAGTCGATGGAGTTCTCCGGGCAGCACTCGAAGGTGCCTGCATCGATACGCAACAGGTCGCGCTCGACCTTGCTGCGCTCGAGCGCCAGCACGCAGGTGTCGTAGATGTCCGGCTCATGGTTGCGCAGCTCGTCCAGGTAGCGACTGGCGCGGAACAGGAACATGCCGCTGTTCCAGTAATAGCCACCGCTACGCACGAACTCGGCGGCGCGGCCGCTGTCCGGTTTTTCGACGAATTGCTCGACCCGGTACGCCCCGGGAGCCAGCTCCGGCCCCTCTTCGCCACGCGCGGCCTTGATGTAGCCGAAACCGGTCTCGGGGCGTTCGGCGGGAATGCCGAACAGCACCATCTCGCCGTCCTCCGCCGCCGCCCGGCCGATCTCCAGGGCCTGGCGCAACCCGCCCTCGTCTGTAATCACGTGGTCGGCCGGCAGCACCAGCAGCAGTTCATCGCGGCCCTCGGCGAGCATCCGCAGGGCGGCAATGGCCACTGCCGGTGCCGTGTTGCGGCCGAAAGGCTCCAGCAGGATGCCCTGGGCGGTCATGCCGATGCCGGCCAACTGCTCGTTGACGATGAAGCGGTGCTCCTGGTTGCACACGATGATCGGTCGCTCGATGCCCTCGCCCCCGAGGCGCTGCATGGTCTGCTGGAACAGCGTGTGCTCACCGGCCAGGGCCAGGAACTGTTTGGGGTACAGCTTGCGCGACAGCGGCCAGAGTCGCGAACCACTGCCACCGGACAAAATCACTGGAATCATGCCTGCTCTCCTCTCAACCCTCGAATCCACCTGGACCGCGCCGTCTTCCCGACGACCGGCCGGATCAAGCCTCCGGCACGTCCTGTGCCGGGGAAACGCATGCGTCAGTCGCGCTCACCCAGCTGCGGGGGCGTGGCGAACAGCTGGGTGATGTCGCCACCCAACCGGTAGGTTTTCAGTGGCTCGATGGAGCGGCGCCATTCTTCGGTGCTGGGCGCGCAGCGGTAGAGCGCGCAATAGGGTTCCAGCCAGGCGAACTTGCCGTCCTCCTGCAGGTCTTCCAGCTCCTGCTGGAAGCCGGTCTTCTCTTCGAAGCGCCGTGGGTTCTCGATGCCCTGCTCCACGCGCGTGGCCAAGCGCTGGATCGCCCGGTGATTGTCCGTACGCAGGTCGATGCCGTTGGCCTGAGCGAAGGCCATCATCATCATCAGCGGGCCCATGCTGTAGTTGTGGTACGCCAGGGCGCGCGTCTCGCGACGCAGTTCGTTGGGCAGGTAGCCCTCCGCATCGACCTGCGAGACGCCGATGCGCAGCTGCGCCACGGACCAGTCGAACAGGTCGCGACGATCAACCACGACCGAGGCGGCCATCACTGCCCAGGCGGCCCAGTACTGATGGTTGTTGAGGCGTTCCAGCGGCTGGTCGCGCCAGTCCGCCACCACCTGCTGGCCGAGCCGGCCGATCCACGCCTCGATGGGGCGGGTTTGCGCCTCGCGTCCGGCCAGGGGCTGGGATCGGGAAAACTTCAGCCGCAGGTAGGCCGACGAAATGCTGCCCAGGGCCCACTTGCGCATGGACTTGCCGGTATGGGTGTACTGCCGACTCAGCAGCGCCTCGGCGGCTGCCCACTGGCCGAGCCATTCCAGGGCGCAGTCGAGGTGCCCTTGGCGCCCCAGCCGCAGCCAGGCCGCCACCTGCTTGTTGACCATTTTCTCGAGTACACGGATCTGCTCGGCCTGGGCCTGGTAGCGGGCGTTGGATGCCTTGTTCAACTGGTCGCGGGCCGGGCCGGAGCCCTCGTACTTGCTCGGAATCATCAAGTCGCCCACGTAAGGCCTGGCCACCACCGGGCAGGTTTCCGCCTCGCCCTTCTTCAGCGTTGCCGGCAGGTAGTAGCCGCCGGGGGGAACCAGATCGGTGGCGCCGGCCAGGACTGGCACCAGGCTTGCCAGCACCGCGATCCAGGCCTTCACGATCCGGCTCCGGCCTGGGCGGTGCGCAGGTCCGGCCGCGCCTCGTCACTGCGCGCCTTGCAAAGGCGCGCGCTCAGCTGCCCGTCCCCGCCACCTGGCAACGCCTGGACATTGAGGGAGAGGAAGGTGAGTTCGTCCCAGTCGGCGTCCTCGCGCAGCTCCAGCAGGAAGCGCCCCGGTCCCGGGCCGCGCAGGAACACCAGGTTCTCCTGGCGACCGTTCATGAAGGTCAGGGTGGCCGCCAGTTGCTGCACGCTCGCGTCATCCAGCTGCAGGTCGATCCGGTAGTCGCTGCCTTGAATCGGCAGTACGCCGTCGGCGCCATTGAACAGTACCTGGTGGCTACCGGCCGCCAGGCTGGCTCGCCCCTGCAGCAATGCGGGCCGGCCTGTGCAGCCGTCCCCCACCGCAGCGATGGTCTGCCGGTAGAAATTGCGCTGGGTCAGGCTGTCGGCATCGTCCATCTCCCATATCAGCAGTTTCGGTGGTCGCTGCCGGTAGTCATCGCTCATGAGGTACGCCATCAGTGCAGCCGCATGCCCGCCTCCCGGCTGGGAAGCGTTGTGCACCGGGGTCTCCAGGTTCTGCTCGAGGAAGCCGGCGAAGTTGAAGGCCTCGTCAGCGTTGCCGCCGCCCACCAGGACCACCTCGGCAGCCGGCTCCTGGCCCGCCGCCATGGGCCGGGTGACATAGCCCTGGACGAACTGGCGCGGATACCCCGTGCCGCAGGCCAGCTGCGCGGCCTTCTGCAGCGAACCGCTGCGCCCGATCAAGCCACCGGGCTGGCTGGTGAAGCTTTCCTGGGGCAGGTGTTGCAGCGCCGGAATGCCCCGCACCGTATCGGCCACCAGCCGCGCAGTACGCTCCGCCCCCTGGGGCGTCCAGTGCTGGTCGCCCTTGAAGTAGTAGTCCGGCGTGTCGGCCCGGGCCTCCATCAGGCTGGCCAGGTCCGGCACCCAGATGTCCAACTCGCGCAGGCGTGCCAGGGTCGCGCGGTAGTTCTCGCGCGCCTTGGCCTGGTCGAATCGCACCAGGTCGGTCGGCTGCAGCTTGTTGCCATGGAGCAGTCCGCGACTGGGCTGGTAGACCACCAGCAGCTCGGTGCCGTTGTGCCTGAGGGCGTTGCGCAAGCGCCTGAGTTGCTTGTAGCTGTAGTCGTCCAGGCCGAACTCTGTACGCAGGTCCTGGGCACGGCTGAACAACCAGCCATCACGAGCCTCCAGCAGGGCACCGTGTTCCGCCAGACCCGGCTGTGCCGAATCGAGGCTGGCCGCCGCCGGGCACAGCTTGCAACAGGCTTGCGCCTCATAGGTCGGCGCGGCGCGCACCTCGCCGGCAGCGGCCAGGAGGGTCGCCGCGATCACGCATGTGGCTCGATTCATCGCTTCACTCCTTGCTGGCCAGGCTGTCGGCGGGCTCGATCAGCACCGCCCGCTGCTGGCGCAGCAGAATGTCCATGATTTCGCCCTGGTGTTCGCCCAGCAGGCCGCTGAAGGAAATCCCCGAGGATTTCTGCGGCGCCAGGATGCTCAGCCGGTAGAGTTCCAGCCGCGTCGGTGAATGGATGGAGATGGGGCTGGAGCCATTGCCGACGAGTTGGTCGCCAACGATGCGCAGGGACACGCGCGGGTCGAAGGGGTCTTCTTCGAGGTCACGATCGGTCCCGCGCAGGTCCTTGATGTGGCCGTAGATGCCGGTGAGCTTGTTGGCGGCCAGCAGGTTGCCCTGGAGGCGGACATCCAGGCTGTTGCGCACGCGTATGCCGTGCCGCTCGTTGTTCATGCTGCGGTTGTGCCAGAGCAGGTTACGCGGGCTTTCGTAGAGGGTGATGCCGTCCGCCTCGTTCTTGTAGGTCTCGTTATAGGCGACGACGTTGTTGACGCTGCTGCGGTCCAGGACGATGCCGGACAGCTTGTTGTGATGGGACCGGTTGTTGATGATCCAGCTGTCGTTGACCTCGCGGGAGATGATGATCCCGTGCTTCTTCTTCGTTCCGAATGCCTCGTTCTCGGCAATGATCAGCCGTCGCGAACGGTCGTGGGGGTCGATGCCATAGACGATGTTGCGGTCATAGACATTGCCCCGGATGACGACGTCGTCCGCCTCGTAGCAGTAGAAGCCGTACCACATGTCGATAAAGCGCGAGTTGAGCAGCCAGCCGGTGGGACGTGAGCGCTTCATCTTCGGCGCCATGCTCGGGCTGTACTGCGAGATGGAAAAACCATAGGCCTTGCTGGCGTCGTAGCCGAAGCTCTGGATCACGCTGTCGACCACGTAGGTCTCGGTGCCGCCCCAGGCGAGGAAATAGGGCCTGAACTCCTTGGCCTCGCGCCACAGCGCCGGTTCACCGGTGCGCTCGCGCCAGGCCGTGACCTGGGTGCCGGTGATGAACACCCGACCGTCGTTGACCAGGAAGGCACCGGCCTCCTGGGACAGCCGCAGTTCGCGCGTATCGCGGTCGATATGCAGAGTGGCGCCCGGGCGCACGATGATCGGCAGCCGCGCCAGGTAGACGCCCGGAGCGGTTTCGGCGAACACCTCCCGGGGCAATTGCCTGGCCAGCGCGGCGGTGTTCATGTAGCCCTTCTCGATGAAGATGGCGCGGGGCATGCGTTTCTGGCGCACTACCCATTCCTTCAGGCGCTCTTCGCCGCCGATGAATTCGTCCAGTGCGTCTTCATGCAGCATCTCTTTGATTACCGCGCGGCCCTCTGGCTTGCGCTGGATTCTGGCCTCAGCCGCCGCTGCCGTGAAAACGGACAGATCCGGCATCGCCGGCGCGGCAATCTCCAGCGGTTCGCCCGCTTCGGCGCTGAGCCGGTAACCGCCGGCCAGTATTTCCGCGCCGGCCAGGGCACTGGCCAGGCACGCGGCCAATGCGACTCCGGACTTGATCATCCCTTGCATCTCATGCCCCTCCCTCAAATGCGCCAGACGAAGTCGACGAAGGCGCGGTGCATGGTGGAGTCCGCGTCTTCGTAGGCATCACCAGGGAACAGCAGCCCCAGCCGCACGCGGACCAGTGCCGAGGGTTCGTCCACCCAGTCCAGCCCCGGCGGCACCAGGCCGTCCTTGATGTAGTAAGTGGCCACCAGGTCGAGCTCCTGCCCCAGGTCCTTCTCGCCGTTCACCAGCGTGGCGCTGATTCCGGAATCTCCGGTGGGCAGGTCATCTTCCAGGCGCCAGAAGCGGTGGTAGACGAGGCTGGCGTCGTAGTCCTCGCGCACCGCCAGGGAGCCGTAGAGGGTCGCCACCTGGATGTTGGTCAGTTCGCCGCGCAAGGCCTCGCCGAAGCGATGCACGCGGGTCCGGGTACCAGTGAAGCTGGAACGGTTGCTCTCCAGCCCCGGTTGCACGAACTGCTCGGAATCTTCGCTGTTGGAATCCGTGCCGCCACTGCCCCTGGCGTAGGCCGCGCCGGCCTTCCATTGGCCGTCGATGTTCCAGCGCAGCCCCAGGTCCACCGCCCAGGCATCCAGATCACCGCTGCGTTCGCCGGTGACCAGGGGCAGGCCGCTGGCCGAGCTCTGGGTGACGCTGTCCTGGTCACCGGTCAGCCAAATGGCCTGCGCCCAGTAGTTCAGGGGCAGCGTGCTGCGCGGGTTGAAGTAGTCGCCATCGGCCTGCAGGCCCAGCCAGGTGAGGTCGCCGGTCTGGGTCTTGGTCAGTTCGTCCACGGTTTCGCCGACGCCGGCCAGGTCGCCGTCATCGCGGCTGTGGTGGAGCTTGGCGCCAAGGCTGTGGCCCGGCGCCCACTGGGTGGAGATACCGGCGAACAGGTGCTGGCGGTCCTCGTCCTCGGGAGCCAGGTCGTCGATGTCGGTGCGGTAGTCGCTGTAGCGCTCGGCAAGGCCCAGATTGGCCTTGAGCAAGGTGGTGTCGAACACCCAGTGCAGCGCCTCGATATTGGTATCCCACCAGGTGCCTTCATCGCTGCGCACCCGCTGCCGGCCGAATCGCAGGTGTTCGCCGGGGTAGGCGGTGAGCCCGCCGTAGTCCACCCAGAACTCACGCAGCGCCAGGTAGCTCTTGTCGGCCTCGCGGGCATCGCTGCCGTCTTCGCTGTCGGCGACGATGCTGTCGGACTCCAGGGTGTCGGTCTCGATGGTGTCGGTGGCGGCCACGCCCTGCGCCATCGCGTAAGCGCTCCAGTCACCCCAGAGCCCGAAGAGCCAGGGACGCACGTCGACACCCAGGCCCTGCACGTCGCCGCCGGGCCGGGTGCCGAGGTCACGATCGTCCTCCGATTGCGCGGTGAACTTGATGTCCAGGCCGAAACTGCTCGGCGCCTCCGCCGTGGCCGCCAAAAGCTGGCCGCTCAGCAATGAGCCGCCGAGGATGCCCCCCATCCAGCGCGTCATCTTCATAGCAGGTCCATTCCATTGTGCAGCGGTTGAATTCGGGCCAGGCGTGCCGGGTCGATCTGCCGCGTGCCCTGCTCTTCCCGCAGGAGCTCGGCGGCGCGCTGACGCTCGGCAGCCGTCATGGCCGGTTCCAGACCAACCACCAGGGCGGCCGCTTCCGGACGTCCCTGGCTGGCGGCCATCCGGGCGAATACGTAGGCGTTGACGCGGTTCACCTTGACGCCGCGCGACTCGCTGAACAGCTGGGCCAGGGCCAGGTCGGCGCTGCCGTGGCCGGCGCGGGCGGCCAGCAGCAGGTGGTCGACCGCCTGTTGCGGACGGACCTCCCCCAGATAGCCACGGCGATAGAGCTGGCCCAGGTAGAAGTTCGCCGCCGGCTGCTCGGGTGCCGCCTTGAGCAGGTGGGCTTCGGCCTGGCGCGGGTCCGGCGCGAGCGCACGACCGTCGTAGTAGAGGCGCCCGGTGAGCAGCTCGGCGCGGCTGTCGCCTGCCGCACGCCCGCGTTCGAGGGCGGCGAGCATGTCCTCGCTGCTGCCCAGCGCCGGGTAGTCGTAGAGCAGTTTGCCCAGGGACGACCAGGCAGCCGGGTAGCCCGGCGCGACATCCACCAGCAGGGCCTTGGCCTGGCTCAGCTCGGCCGGAGCCGGAATGGTCGGATCGGCCAGGGTGAGGGCCACGGACTCCAGCCGCGCGGGCGCCACGCGCCCTGCCGCGTGGGCATCGCGCAGATTGGCCAACAACTGCTCCAGCACGGCCGGCTGCTGACGCAGCCGGTAGACGGTCGCCAGCTCGACGTAGCAGATGTCCTGAACCGCCAGCAGCGCCTGGCACTTGGCCTCCACCTCGGTGAGGTGTGCGGTGTAGGTGCCCTGGCTGCGGTAGATGAGAATCTGCGCCAGCTCGGCCTCGGCAATACCGCTGGCGCGCCAGTCGTTCACCTGTTGCTGTGGGTCGAGGTCCGGCGACAGTTGCGGGTAGCTCAGGTAGAGCAGCGTCATCGGCACCACGGCGCTGTACTCGCCCTGGGCGATGGACTGGCTCAGGAGCACCTCGGCCTCCTTGAGTTGCGCATCGCTGGCGCCGCCCTGACGCGACAGCAGCCGGCCGAGACGCGACTGCGCGCGTACCGAGCGGGTCGCGGCCTGGCGGTAGAGGGTTTCGGCTTCGGCCAGGCGCGAAGGGTCGCGACTGCCCACCGCCATGTCTCCCAGCGCCGTCTGCGCCTCGGGGTACCCCATGCCGGCCAGGGCCTGGAAGTTCTGCCGGGCGGTTTCCGTATCGCCCCGCAGCAGCGCTTCCCGCGCCAACTGTTGGTCGGGCAGCCCGGCACAGCCCGCGAGCAGGCCGCAGCCCATCAGGGCCAGGCGTACGACCTTCATTTGCCGGCCGCCATGACCTTGTCCAGCAGCAAGTTGCCGGGCAGGCCGTCGATGACCACTTCTGCCGGGCGCCCGGCCATGTCGGTGGTCAAGGGATCGTCGGTGAGAACGGAAACCCTCAGGTCCGAGGCCAATCCGCCCTGCTGCAGGGACACCGTACTGATTCGCCCGGTGCGCGATGTACTCTCACCGGCCACCTGGACACGCACTTCGGCGCCGGGCTGCACCTTGGCGAAGGTCTTGTAGGGGAAGCGCGCCTCGATCGTGGCTTGCCCTTGCAGGGGCAACAGTTCGAACACCGGCGCTCCCTTGCCGGCCGGCTGGCCGTCGCCCACCAGTTGGGCCACGACGCGGCAGTCGCAGGGGCTGGTGAGGGTACCCTGCAGCGTCTTGCTGAAGAGCCTCTCGATGTTGTCCGGGGTCATCTGGCCTTCCGGCAGACTGTTCTTCAGCACATCGAGCATGGTCGCGCTGAACGTAGCCAGGGGCGCGCCCTTGGCCACGTCTCCACCAACCTTCACCAACGCGGCCTGCACCACGCCTTCACGCGGCATGCTGACGGTCTGGCTGGGCAGGCTGACCATGGCCGAGTCGGCATGGGTGACGAAGTACAGCTGATAGAGCTGGTTGAGGATGTAGGTGAAGGCGCCGACACCAACGAGGAAGATCATCAAGCTGAAGCTCAAGGCGCGCAGGCGACCGAAGAAGCCCATGCCGGCACCGCCATCCCGCCCCTTGCGCGCCTTCGCGAAGTTGTCGCGCTGCAAGGTGTTGAGCATGTCGCCCACGGTCACCATCTCACCGCTGGTGTAGGCGGTGATCAGGTAGCGCAGCGCGGCCACTTCGCGAGGGCGCAGGTTGTGAAACTCGCAACCAACGCGTGCCCCCTTGTCCTGCACCGACCGCACCTGGAATTCGACGTCGATGGCCATGCCCAGCCCATCGACCTGGAATACCAGCTTGCCCTTGTGGTGCCCCCCTACGCCCAGCGGGTGGGTCGTATCCCGGAAGCTGAAGCCGCCGGCGGAAAGATCCAGCAGCTCGCTTTCGAGTGTTTCGCGATTGGGGCCAAGGAAGCGCACCTTGGCCGGCATCTTGAGGCGCGCAAACTGCCGCTGGGCCTCGGACTCATGGACGATATTGGCATTGCTGGCAACACCCGTGGCTGTAGTCATCATTCCCTTCCTTTGCAAAACGGTTTTGTCCCCTGCAGGGCCGGCCCTTCAGCCACCCTGCCCCCTTACACAACGCTCATGAGCACGGCCAGGAAGACACTGGCCGCGGAAAAGGTCATGGCCCTGGAGGACCAGGTGTTGAACCCGTTCTGGAAGCTCGCCAGGCCGCGATCCAGCCGCGTGTTCTGCCGCGTCCAGGATTGCCGGTCGAGCCGGAAGAAGACGTAGACCTTCACCAGGGCGCCGAGCACCTGGTTGTAATAGAGAATCATCGGATAGGCCGGCCCAACCGGGTGCCCGGAGGCCACCAGCAGCAGGGTCAGAGCCAGCCGGGTCAGGCCGATCCAGAGGAGGTAGATCAGCAGGAACTGGATGCCGTACTTCAGGCTGGCAATGATCGCGACGGCCGGTCCCAGCAGGCTGGTCCACATCGCCACGCGCTGGTCAGCCAGCACCAGGCAGGTGAACCAGCCCAGGCGGCGCGGCCCCAGGCGCAGGGCGCGGGAGTTCTGCCGCAGGTTGTTGCCATACCAGCGGAACATCAGCTTGCGGCTGGCCTTGAAGAAGCTTTTCTCCGGCGGGTGCTCCACGGTGTTGATGGCGGCATCCGGTACGTAGAAGGTGTCGTAGCCCAGGCGCATCAGGCTGTACCAGCTGGACTTGTCGTCACCTGTGAGGAACTGGAAGCGGCCGAGCCGCCAGTGGTCGAGGTGATCGCTTTCCACATCGGCGATGAAACCGGGGTTGGTAACCACCTGGGCACGGAATACCGACATCCGACCGGTCAGCGTCAGCACGCGCCGGGACAGGGCCATGGAGCACATGTTGATATGGCGTTGGGCGAAGCGCAGCTTGTGCCACTCGCTCATGATGTAGCTGCCACGTACTTCGCAGAACTCGTTGGTGGTGAGCCCGCCGACCCGGGGCAACAGCTTGAAATAGGGTGCCGTCCGACGCACCACGCCAGGTGTGAGCACGGTATCGCCGTCAACCACGGCCACCACCGCGTTCTCGTCCGGTAGCCTCCGGGAGATCGCGCGGAATCCGAAGGCCAGGCCATCGCGCTTGCCGGTACCGGCGATGCGCACGAAGTCCAGGCTGACGCGCGCAGGCGGATCGAGCTTCTGCCAGAGGCTCTTGACCAGCAGCTCGTCGGACATTTCCACCAGGGAGCACACCACGGTGGTCGGATAGCCGCAGTCGATGGCCTCCTGGATCACCGAGCGGTAGACCTGGGCCGTGGTCAGCGCGTCGATGCGAAAACTGGTGACCAGCAGGAACACATGGGACGGGGCGGCGGACTCACCCAGCTTGCGCGCCTGGCGCCGGTACCAGGGGAACACGACATAGAGGAACAGCATGCCGCGCAGGTAGTGGATGGCGCCCATGGAATAGCGCCAGATGCCCACGGCGCCCAGCAGCAGCAGGAAATCCCGCGACTCCGGATCGAACACCGATTGCGGCATGGCCAACGCCAGCAGCATCAGTGCAGTGCAGAAAAACATCCAGCCGGCGCCCTCGCGCAGGCTGCTCGCCAAGCCATCCATTCGCATCCCCCTCCCCCATGGAACGCCGCTCCCCAACCCCGTCGCCGTACCGGCTCCGGGGCTTGGCGTCCGGTCCGTTGGCTACCAGCAGATACCTTCCATGCCCGCGCCGCTGCGCGACTTCATGAACCCCACCAGGTCGATCACCGTCTTGCCCGCCGGCATCTTGTCCAGCAGCCCGGCGAACTGCTGGTCACCATTGCCGAGAACGATGACGTCGGCCTGCTCCACGACCTTGTCCAGGTCGGCGCACAGCAGGGATGACACGTGAGGGATCTTCGACTCGATGTAGTCCTTGTTGGCACCGTAGACCCGCGCGTACTCGACGTTCTGGTCGTAGATGTGCAGGTCGTAGCCCTTGCCGATCAGCATCTCGGCCAGGTCGACCAGGGGGCTTTCGCGCAGGTCATCGGTACCGGCCTTGAAGGACAGCCCGAGGAGCCCGACACGGCGCTTGTCATGGCTGGCGATGAGGTCGAAGGCACGTTCCACCTGGACCCGGTTGCTGCGCATGATCGAGTGCAGCAGTGGATGCTCGATGTCCAGCTGGCCGGCGCGATAGGTCAGCGCGCGCACATCCTTGGGCAGGCAGGAGCCGCCGAAGGCGAAGCCCGGGCGCATGTAGTACTTGGAGAGGTTGAGCTTGTGGTCCTGGCAGATCACCTCCATCACCTCACGGCCGTCGACACCCACGGCCTTGGCGATATTGCCGATCTCGTTGGCAAAGGTGACCTTGGTTGCGTGCCAGACGTTGCAGGTGTACTTGATCATCTCCGCCACTTCGACGCTCTTGCGGATGATGGGCGCGTCCAGCTCGCTGTAGATGGCTTGCAGCAGATCTCCGGATTGCGAATCCAGCTCCCCGATGACCGTCATGGCGGGATAGTCGTAATCCTTGATCGCCGTGCTCTCACGAAGGAACTCGGGATTCACCGCGATGCCGAAATCGACACCGGCCTTCATTCCCGAGCACTTCTCCAGCATCGGGACCACCACGTTCATCACCGTGCCGGGCAGTACCGTGCTGCGCACCACTACAGTGTGGCGAGTCGTCTTCTCCGGCAGCACGCTGCCGATCTGCTCGCAGACCTGGGCGATGTAGGAAACGTCCAGATCGCCATTCTTCTTGCTCGGCGTTGGCGCGGCAATGAAGGAGATGTCGGTGCTCAGCACCGCATCACGTACATCCAGGGTGCCGCGCAGGCGCCCACTGGCCACGCCCTGCTTAAGTAACTCCCCCAACCCCGGTTCCACGATGGGCGACTTGCCCTGGTTGATCATCTCGATCTTCAACGGGGCGATGTCCACCCCGACGATCTGGTGCCCCCGCGCCGACAGGCAACCTGCACAAACGGCCCCCACGTACCCCAATCCGAAAATGCTGATGCGCATTGCACGATCCCCCCAGGCGAACGACCAGGGCTGACCTCGCGACAGACTTGCGAGCGTCCAGCCCGAACAAGACTCGAAGGCACGGCAGGATTCTTCGCGAATGACCGGGGACCGGGTTCACGACGTCAAGAAAGCACGACAGCCGTATTGCGAAAGACAACTTCGACTGAGCAAATCGAATGCCAGCCGTACAACTATCAAAGCATCCTGAAGTTTCAAAATTAATAACCAATTAAAAACAAGCAATTACCCTAAAAGCCAGGCATTACGCAGCCTTCACCCCAACCCAAAGAAAGCACCAAAACCATGCAGGACAGTCTTTGCAAGCCATAAGAACGCACCCGCAAGTTCCATTGAGAGATACCAGTGCGAACTCCAAAGTGCGTCATATATATGCCGCCAAAAACAGAACACTGCACTTGATAGATATCCATCAGGGAAAAAGAAAAGTTCGCCAGATTATCCGCGTCAAAAACTTGCGCGACTTCGAGATCGCTATCAGGGCGGTAGGCAAGCAGGAAAATGAGGGGGTAGGTGGCGACGGAATCCGGATAGACTGTCGCGAAAAGAAAAGGCTCAACCTAAGTGCGCGGATGCCGATATAAGCAGTAAGCCTTGCGGAAGGACACCATGAGAAATAACCAACCTGTGACCCAGCGGGAACGTAGCTTCCCGATCGAACAACGCCTGATCTCCACCACGGACAGCAAAGGCGTCATCACCTATGCCAACGAAGCCTTCATCGACATCAGCGGCTTCAGCCGCGACGAACTGCTTCGTTCACCTCACAACCTGGTACGCCACCCGGACGTACCGCCTGCGGTTTTCGCTCATATGTGGGCAACCCTGAAAAAGGGACGTCCGTGGATGGGAGTGGTGAAGAACCGCTGCAAGAACGGCGACCACTACTGGGTGAATGCCTACGTCACGCCCATTTTCGAAGGGAGCCAGGTCACCGGCTATGAATCCGTGCGGATCAAGCCGACTGCCGAACAGGTGCGTCGCGCCGAAGCCCTTTATCAGCGTCTGAATACCGGCAAGGCCGCCATCCCCAGCCGCGACAAGTGGCTGCCGGTGGTACAGGACTGGCTGCCCTTCATTCTCATCAGCCAGATCGCTTTCCTGATCGGCGCCTGGCTGAACTCCCACTGGGGCTTCCTTCTCGCCGCCCTGTTGTCGGTGCCCCTGGGCCTGATCGGCCTGGCCTGGCAGAACCGCGGCATCAAGCGCCTGCTGCACCTTGCCGAACAGACCACCTCCGACCCGCTGATCGCACAGATGTACACCGACAGCCGCGGCGTCCAGGCGCGCCTGGAAATGGCCATGCTCAGCCAGGAAGCGCGGCTGAAGACCTGCCTGACCCGCCTGCAGGACACCGCAGAGCACCTCACCCAGCAGGCTCGCCAGGCCGACGCCCTGGCTCACAACAGCTCCGAAGGCCTGGAACGCCAGCGGGTTGAAACCGAGCAGGTGGCCGCCGCGGTGAACCAGATGGCCGCCACCACCCAGGAAGTGGCCAACAACGTGCAGCGCACCGCCGATGCCACCCAGCAAGCCAACCGCCTGACCAGCGAGGGCCGCAATATCGCCGCCGAAACCCGCGAAGCCATCCAGCGTCTCTCGGCGTCAGTGGGTGAAACCGGCGAGACCGTCACGCGACTGGCCCAGGACAGCAATGAAATTGGTGGCGTGGTAGATGTCATCAAGGGCATCGCCGACCAGACCAACCTGCTGGCGCTCAACGCGGCCATCGAGGCCGCCCGCGCCGGCGAAATGGGCCGTGGCTTTGCCGTGGTGGCCGACGAGGTGCGCCAGCTCGCCCAGCGCACGGCGGAATCCACCGGGCAGATTCATCAACTCATCGCCCAATTGCAGAAGACCGCCGAAGAAGCCGTGCACACCATGGAGCATGGCCGTCGCCAGGCGGACGAAGGCGTCGAGCGCGTACTCCAGGCGGACCAGGCGCTGGTGGGCATCAGCGAAGCGGTGGCCAACATCGCTGACATGGCCGACCAGATCGCCGCCGCGACCGAGGAACAGAGCGCGGTGGCCGAGCAAATCAACCAGAGCATCAGCAGCATCGCCCACCTGGCCGACCAGACCTCGGGCGAGGCCCAGCGCACGGCCCTGCTAAGCGAAGAGCTGACCCACACGGCGCAGGGACAGTACTCCCTGGTGGATAGGTTCAATCGCTGAAGCAATCAACAGGGCGCCAGACCAGGCTGTGTGAGACCGTCGCGAGCGACGCTCGGCATCACCGAGCGCAGTAGTTTTCACACAGCCTGAGACTGCGCCCTTCTCATTCCTGGACCGGTCCCGCCAGGAACCGCGCTATGACGTCCGCGGCGGTGTCCAGATGCTGCTCATGGGTAAACCCGGAGGCCTTAAGCGGCTTCAGATCGTGATCCCCGGCAGCGAGCCAGCACAGGTGAATGGCACCCGAGAGGCTGTAGCCCGCAACCGTAAGGCGGTCGCCCATAGGGTCGCGCTCGCCCTGGATGATCAGGGTCGGAGTCTTCAGGTCCGCCAGATGGGCGACACGAGGCTTGTCCGCCTTGCCAACGGCATGGAAGGGATAACCCAGGCAGACCAGCGCGTCAGCGCCCAGTTCGTCTGCCAGCAGGCTCGCCATGCGCCCACCCATGGACTTGCCACCCACGGCCAAGGGTCCTGTGACCTGCTGTCGCACCTCGGCATGAATCTCCCGCCAGCAACTCAGAAGCAGGGCCTGGGGATTGGGTGGTCGGCGACGTCCGTCGTGCCTCCGTGCAGCCATATACGGAAACTCGAAACGCACCACCGCAACACCACGAGCGGCGAGCCTTTGCGCGATGTCATCCATGAACGGACTGTCCATCGGGGCACCGGCGCCATGGGCCAGGATAAGGGTGTACGAAACCGGGCCGTCAGGCCTGTTCCACAACAGCATTCAGACTTCTCCGTCGTTTGTGGGCGATTGATCCAGATCAATAGTCGCCCAATGGGCTTTCACCATGCTTGCCGCGCAATCCAAAAACCGTGGACGGAAGCCCATAACATGAGCACAGCAAGCAGTACCGCCTATAACTACAAGGTGGTCCGCCAGTTCGCCATCATGACGGTGGTCTGGGGAATCGTCGGGATGGGGCTCGGCGTTCTCATAGCCGCACAACTGGCCTGGCCGGAACTCAACTTCAACCTTCCCTGGACGAGCTTCGGCCGACTGCGCCCACTGCACACCAACGCAGTGATCTTTGCATTCGGCGGATGCGCGCTGTTCGCCACCAGCTACTACGCGGTGCAGCGTACGTGCCAGACCCGCCTGATCTCCGACAAGCTCGCCGCTTTCACCTTCTGGGGCTGGCAACTGGTGATCGTGCTGGCCGCCATCAGCCTGCCGATGGGCTGGACCAGCTCGAAAGAATACGCCGAGCTGGAGTGGCCGATCGACATTCTGATCACCATTGTCTGGGTCAGTTACGCCATCGTCTTCTTCGGCACCGTGATGAAGCGCAAGACCAAGCACATCTACGTGGGCAACTGGTTCTTTGGCGGTTTCATCCTCACCGTGGCGATCCTCCATCTGGTGAACAACCTGGAGATCCCGGTCACCCTGACCAAGTCCTACTCCCTTTACGCCGGCGCCACCGACGCCATGATTCAGTGGTGGTACGGGCACAACGCCGTGGGTTTCTTCCTCACGGCCGGCTTCCTGGGAATGATGTATTACTTCGTGCCGAAGCAGGCCGAACGCCCGGTGTACTCCTATCGCCTGTCCATCGTGCACTTCTGGGCGCTGATCGCGGTGTACATCTGGGCCGGTCCGCACCACCTGCACTACACCGCCCTGCCGGACTGGGCCCAGTCCCTCGGCATGGTGATGTCCCTGGTGCTGCTGGCGCCGAGCTGGGGCGGCATGATCAACGGCATGATGACCCTCTCCGGCGCCTGGCATAAGCTGCGCTCGGACCCCATCCTGCGCTTTCTGGTGGTTTCCCTGGCCTTCTACGGCATGTCCACCTTCGAAGGCCCGATGATGGCCATCAAGACTGTCAACGCCCTCTCCCACTACACCGACTGGACCATCGGCCACGTACACGCCGGCGCGCTCGGCTGGGTAGCCATGGTGTCCATCGGCTCCCTGTACCACCTGATTCCGAAAGTGTTCGGTCGCGAGCAGATGTACAGCACCGGCCTGATCAACACCCACTTCTGGCTGGCCACCATCGGCACCGTGCTCTACATCGCCTCCATGTGGGTCAACGGCATCACCCAGGGCCTGATGTGGCGCGCAGTGAACGAGGACGGCACCCTCACCTATTCCTTTGTCGAAGCCCTGGAAGCCAGCCACCCCGGCTTCGTCGTGCGGGTGATAGGCGGTGCCATCTTCTTCAGCGGCATGTTCCTCATGGCCTGGAACACCTGGCGTACCGCGAAGGCCTCCGATCCTGCTGAATACGACGCCGCCGCGCAGATCCCGCAAGGAGCCCACTGATGAAACAGCACGAGAAACTCGAGAAGAACGTCGGCCTCCTGGCGTTGTTCATGATCCTGGCCGTCAGCATCGGCGGCCTGGTGCAGATCGTGCCGCTGTTCTTCCAGGACGTGACCAACACCCCGGTGGAAGGCATGAAGCCCTACACCGCCCTGCAACTGGAAGGCCGCGATATCTACATCCGCGAAGGCTGCGTCGGTTGCCACTCGCAGATGATCCGCCCCTTCCGCGCCGAAACCGAGCGCTACGGTCACTACTCCGTGGCCGGTGAAAGCGTCTGGGACCACCCCTTCCTGTGGGGCTCCAAGCGCACCGGCCCAGACCTGGCCCGCGTGGGCGGCCGCTACTCCGACGACTGGCACCGTGCGCACCTCTACAACCCGCGCAACGTAGTGCCCGAGTCGAAGATGCCCGCCTACCCCTGGCTGGTGGAGAACACGCTGGACGGCAAGGACACGGCGGCCAAGCTTCGCGCCATGCAGACCCTCGGCGTGCCGTACAGCGACGAGGATGTTGCGGGCGCCCAGGCGGCGGTCAAGGGCAAGACCGAGATGGACGCCCTGGTCGCCTATCTCCAAGTGCTGGGCACCAGCCTGAAGAACAAGAGGTAAGGCCATGGACATCGGAACCCTGCGTGGCCTCGGCACCCTGCTGGTGCTGATCGCCACCCTTGGCGTGATCTGCTGGGCGTACAGCGGCAAGCGCAAGGCCAGCTTCGACGAAGCCGCGAACCTGCCCTTCGCCGACGACGACCGGAACGATTCTAGGAGCACCCGCGCATGACCACTTTCTGGAGCTGGTACATCTCCCTGCTCACCATCTTCACCCTACTGGCGCTGCTCTGGCTGATCTTCGCCACTCGAAAGGGCGAGTCCCAGGGCACCACTGACAAGACCATGGGCCACGCCTTCGACGGTATCGAGGAGTACGACAACCCGCTGCCCAAGTGGTGGTTCCTGCTGTTCGTCGGCACCCTGATCTTCGCCGCCGGCTACCTGGTGCTCTACCCGGGGCTGGGTAACTGGAAAGGGATTTTCCCCGGTTACACCGACGGCTGGACCCAGGAAGCCCAATGGCAGCGCGAAGTACACAAGGCCGACCAACAGTACGGCCCGATCTTCGCCCGCTACTCCGCCATGTCCATCGAGGAAGTGGCCAGGGACCCTCAAGCCCTGAAGATGGGCGGCCGCCTGTTCGCCACCTACTGCTCCATCTGCCACGGCTCGGACGCCAAGGGTGCCATGGGTTTCCCCAACCTCACCGACAGCAACTGGCGCTGGGGCGGCGAACCGGAAACTATCAAGGCTTCCATCCTGCACGGTCGTGTGGCCGCCATGCCGGCATGGGGCGAAGTGCTGGGTGACGAGGGCGTGAAGAACGTTGCAGCCTATGTGCGCCAGGACCTGGCCGGCCTGAAACTGCCGGAAGGCACCAAAGCAGACCTGGAGTCCGGCAAGTCGCTATTCGCCGCTACCTGCGTTGCCTGCCACGGCGTCGACGGCAAAGGCACTGCGGCCATGGGTGCTCCGGACCTGACCCACCCGGCCGGCTGGATCTACGGCTCGGGCCTGGCCCAACTGCAGCAGACCATCCGCTACGGCCGCAACGGCCAGATGCCGGCCCAGCAGGAATACCTTGGCCAGGACAAGGTCCACGTACTGGCTGCCTATATCTACAGCCTGTCTCACAAGGACCAGGATCTGGCCATCAAGTAGTGAAGAAGTCGGGGTGACGCAAGGACGCGTCGCTCCAACCACGCAGCCAGGCCCTCCAGCCGAACTGCATGCCGCGCAAAACGGCACCCTGAGCCGGGTGCCAAGGACACAGGGAAGTGTCCACCCCCTCCTTTATATAGTGCGACCCAGTGTCGCACCTCTCCGACCAGTAGCACCCTGCCTTCATTGACATCGGCTAAGCTGCTTTCCAGTCGCCACTTGTGACAACTCCGAGGCGATCCCTCCAGTCACGCAACCCATCGGGTTTCGACAGCGCGTCGAGCAGCGCCGAAAGCACAGCCGCAAATCCTTGTCCAGCGGGCTTTTCAGCCCCGATTGTGTCGGCTTGTGTCGTTGCAATGGCTACCCTCTTTCTCCATACTTGCCGCCGATTTTTTGTCCCCAAAAAACTCCATTAACCGTGGAACCCCTAGCATGAGCACAGCAATCAGTCAGACTGCTTATAACTATAAGGTGGTCCGCCAGTTCGCCATTATGACGGTGATCTGGGGGGTCATAGGGATGGGTCTAGGCGTGTTCATCGCCGCACAACTCGTGTGGCCGGAACTCAACCTGAACCTACCCTGGACCTCTTTCGGCCGCCTGCGCCCCCTGCATACCAACGCGGTGATCTTCGCCTTCGGCGGATGCGCACTGTTCGCCACGTCCTATTATGTGGTGCAGCGCACCTGCCAGACCCGTCTGGTATCCGATAGTCTGGCCGCCTTCACCTTCTGGGGCTGGCAAGCCGTGATCGTGCTGGCAGTCATCACCCTGCCGCTGGGTTATACCTCCTCCAAGGAATACGCCGAACTGGAGTGGCCGATCGACATCCTCCTGGGTATCGTCTGGATCACCTACTGCGTCGTCTTCTTCGGCACCATCATGAAACGCAAGACCAAGCACATCTACGTGGGCAACTGGTTCTTCGGCGCGTTCATCCTGGTGACGGCCATGCTGCACATCGTCAACAGCATGGAAATGCCGGTCTACGCCTTCAAGTCGTACTCCATGTACGCCGGCGCTACCGACGCCATGATCCAGTGGTGGTACGGCCACAACGCCGTAGGCTTCTTCCTGACCACCGGCTTCCTGGGGATGATGTATTACTTCGTGCCGAAGCAGGCCGAACGTCCGATCTACTCCTATCGCCTGTCCATCGTGCACTTCTGGGCGCTGATCACCCTGTACATCTGGGCCGGTCCGCACCACCTGCACTACACCGCCCTGCCGGACTGGGCGCAGTCCCTCGGCATGGCCATGTCTCTGATCCTGCTGGCTCCGAGCTGGGGCGGCATGATCAACGGCATGATGAGCCTGTCCGGTGCCTGGCATAAGCTGCGCTCCGACCCCATCCTGCGCTTCCTGGTGGTTTCCCTGGCCTTCTACGGCATGTCCACCTTCGAAGGCCCGATGATGGCCATCAAGACCGTCAACGCCCTCTCCCACTACACCGACTGGACCATCGGTCACGTACACGCCGGCGCGCTCGGCTGGGTAGCCATGATCTCCATCGGCTCCTTGTACCACCTGATCCCGAAGGTCTTCGCTCGTGAGCAGATGCACAGTGTTGGCCTGATCAACGCGCACTTCTGGCTGGCGACCATCGGTACCGTGCTGTACATCGCCTCCATGTGGGTCAACGGCATCACCCAGGGCCTGATGTGGCGCGCTGTCAACGAAGACGGCACCCTCACCTACTCCTTCGTTGAAGCCCTGGAAGCCAGCCACGCGGGCTACCTGGTGCGCATGATCGGCGGCGCCTTCTTCGTGACCGGCATGCTGCTGATGGCCTACAACACCTATCGCACCGTACGTGCTGCCAAGCCGTCTGAATACGACGCTGCTGCGCAGATTCCGCAAGGAGCTCACTAATGAAGCAACACGAATTAGTCGAGAAGAACATCGGCCTGCTGGCGCTGTTCATGGTGATCGCCGTGAGCATCGGCGGCCTGGTGCAGATCGTGCCGCTGTTCTTCCAGGACGTGACTAACACTCCGGTGGAAGGCATGAAGCCGCGTACCGCGCTGGAACTCGAAGGCCGTGACATCTACATCCGCGAGGGTTGCGTTGGCTGCCACTCGCAGATGGTCCGCCCCTTCCGTGCCGAAACCGAGCGTTATGGCCACTACTCCGTCGCGGGTGAAAGCGTCTGGGACCACCCCTTCCTGTGGGGTTCCAAGCGTACCGGTCCGGACCTGGCCCGCGTTGGCGGCCGCTACTCCGACGACTGGCACCGCGCGCACCTGTACAACCCGCGCAACGTAGTGCCCGAGTCGAAGATGCCCTCCTACCCCTGGCTGGTTGAGAGCAAGCTCGACGGCAAGCACACCGCCGACAAGATGGAAGCTCTGCGCAAGCTGGGCGTGCCCTACACCGACGAAGACATCGCCGGCGCCAAGGCGGCAGTCAAAGGCAAGACCGAGATGGACGCGCTCGTCGCGTACCTGCAAGGCCTGGGCACCTCTATCAAGAACAAACGGTAACGCAAGATGGATATCGGGACTCTCCGCGGTATAGGCACCTTCGTCGTCTTCGTCGCCTTCATCGGTGTCGTGCTCTGGGCCTACAGCAGCAGGCGCAAGAGCAGCTTCGACGAAGCAGCCAACCTGCCTTTCGCGGATGAGCCTCCGAAGTCCGCCAAGCGCGACGAGCAAGCTTCTAGGAGTGAGAAAGAATGACTTCGTTCTGGAGTTGGTACGTAACCCTGCTCACCAGCGCCACGCTGGTGGCGCTGACCTGGCTGATCTTCGCCACCCGTCGTGGCCAGCGCCAGGAAAGCACCGAAGAAACCGTCGGCCATGCCTTCGACGGCATCGAGGAATATGACAACCCGCTGCCCAAGTGGTGGTTCATGCTGTTCGTCGGCACCCTGATTTTCGCCGTCGGCTACCTGGTCATGTACCCGGGCATGGGCAACTGGAAAGGCATCTTCCCCGGTTACAACGAAGTGACCGAGGGCAAGCCCTTCGCCAACGGCGAGGCTGGCTGGACTGGCGTGCACCAGTGGGAAAAGGAAATGGACAAGGCCGACAAGGAATACGGCCCCATCTTCGCCAAGTACGCAGCCATGCCGATCGAGGAAGTGGCCCAGGACCCGAAAGCCCTGAAAATGGGTGGCCGCATGTTCGCGTCCTACTGCTCCGTGTGCCACGGTTCCGATGCCAAGGGCGCCTACGGCTTCCCGAACCTGACTGACCGCGACTGGCGCTGGGGGGGCGAAGCCGCCACCATCAAGACCACCATCATGGCTGGCCGCCACGGCATCATGCCGGCCTGGGGTGAAGTCGTCGGCGACCAGGGCGTGCGCGACGTTGCCGCCTTCCTGCGCGTGACCCTGCACGGTCGCGAACTGCCTAAGGACGTGAAGGCTGATCCGGAAGCCGGTAAAGCCATCTACGCTGCCAACTGCGTGGCCTGCCACGGTCCGGAAGGCAAGGGCACCCCGGCGATGGGCGCTCCAGACCTTACCCACCCGAGCGCCTTCATCTACGGCAGCAGCTACGCCCAACTGCAACAGACCATCCGCTATGGTCGCCAAGGCACCATGCCGGCCCAGGAGCAAATCCTCGGTAACGACAAGGTGCACCTGCTGGCTGCCTACGTGTACAGCCTGTCGCAGAAACCTGCTGCAGAAGCGGAAGCCAAGTAATACCCTCGCCTGCCATGCGCGACGCACTGTCGCACATGGCAGGCCGCTATCAGGCGTACCATATATAGCGGGCAAAAAGACTCCGACCGGCGATGTACTGGTCAGGGCGCCGACAACCGCCGTGGTATGAGAACGATGAGCGAACAGATTCCTGTCAAGAACGTCACCCCTTCCCCGGCCAAGGGCGGTGAAACCACCGACCTGTACGCCAGCCGCGAAAAAATCTACACCCGCGCCTTCACGGGCCTGTTCCGCAACCTGCGGATGGCAGGTGGCGCTTTCCTCTTCCTGCTCTACTTCGGCACCGTCTGGCTGAGCTGGAACGACCGCCAGGCCGTCTGGTGGAACCTCCCCGAGCGAAAGTTCTACATCTTCGGCGCCACCTTCTGGCCCCAGGATTTCGTCCTCCTCTCCTGGCTGCTGATCATCTGCGCCTTCGGACTGTTCTTCATCACCGTATTCGCCGGACGCGTCTGGTGCGGCTACACCTGCCCGCAGAGCGTCTGGACCTGGATATTCATGTGGTGCGAAAAAGTCACCGAAGGTGACCGCAACCAGCGCATGAAGCTCGACAAGGCCCCCATGAGCGGCCAGAAAATCCTGCGCAAGTCCGCCAAGCATGGCCTCTGGCTGCTGATCGGCTTCGCCACCGGCATCACCTTCGTCGGTTACTTCACCCCCATCCGCGAACTGGTCTTCGAATTCTTCACGGGCGCAGCCAGTGGCTGGGCCTACTTCTGGGTGGGCTTCTTTACCCTTGCCACGTACGGCAACGCCGGCTGGCTGCGCGAGCAGGTGTGCATCTACATGTGCCCGTACGCGCGCTTCCAGAGCGTGATGTTCGACAAGGACACCCTGATCGTTTCCTACGATCCTCGTCGCGGTGAATCCCGCGGCCCGCGCAAGAAAGGCACCGACTACAAGGCCCAGGGACTTGGTGACTGCATCGACTGCACCATGTGCGTCCAGGTCTGCCCCACCGGCATCGACATTCGTGACGGCCTGCAGATCGAATGCATCGGCTGCGCGGCGTGCATCGACGCCTGCGACAGCATCATGGAAAAGATGAACTATCCGAAAGGACTGATCAGCTACACCACCGAGCACAACCTCAATGGCCAGATGACGCAGCTGATACGCCCGCGCCTGATCGGTTACGCTATTGCACTCGTCGCCATGATCGGCCTCTTCGCTTACGCCGTAGCCATTCGCTCCCTCGTAGAACTGGACGTTATCAAGGACCGCGTGTTGTTCCGCGAGAACGAGCAGGGTCGGATCGAGAACGTCTACACCCTGAAGATCATGAACAAGTCCCAGATCGACCAGACCTTCGTCATCGACGCCGAAGGCCTTGATGGCCTGGTCTACGAGGGCAAGCGTGAAGTCCGCGCCGACGCGGGTGAAGTGCTCTCGGTACCGGTGGAGCTGTCCATCGACCCCGACCAGCTGCCGTCCAGCACCAACAAGATCCTCTTCCGCGTCCACAGCGCGGATGACCCCAGTATCAAGACCGACGCCGACAGCCGCTTCATCGGCCCCAGCGTCCGCTAGCAAACGGAAGACCCATGCAGTCCGAAACTCCCAGCCCCTGGTACAAGCAGCCCTGGCCCTGGTTCATCCTCGCCATTCTCGGCACCTCGGTGGTGCTCGGCACCACCATGCTGGTGATTGCCACCCGAAACCCACCGAGCCTGGTCTCCGACAACTATTACGAAGTCGGCAAGGGCATCAACACCTCGCTGGAACGCGAGAACCTCGCCAAGCAGCTCGGCATGCAAGCCAGCCTGCAAGTGGATGAGGCCAGCGGCGAAGTCGAGCTGCAACTGGTCGGCGAAAGCCGTCCGCAGCAACTGGTGCTGAGCCTGCTCTCCCCTACTCAGCCGGAGAAGGACCGTCGCATCGTGCTCCAGCCCCAGGCTGACGGCCACTACCGCGGCCACCTGCAGGACACGGTCAACGGGCGCCGCTTCGTCGAGCTGATCGGCCAGGAGCAGGGCCAGGACTGGCGCCTGTTCGAGGAAGAAACCCTGAGCAAGGGCAGTGTTATCCGCCTCGGCGAATAAGCGCCCATGAGCGCACCACTTTCCTGCTACCACTGCGGCTTGCCGGTTCCGGCCGGCAGTCGTTTCGAGGCCCGCGTGCTGGGAGAGACGCGGGCCATGTGCTGCCCGGGTTGCCAGGCGGTAGCCGAAGCCATCGTCGCCGGCGGCCTGGAGAGCTACTACCGCCACCGCAGCGACAGCGCCCCCAACCCTGACACCCTGCCCCGCGAGCTCCCCGACGAGCTTGCCCTCTACGACCGCGCCGAAGTCCAGCAGCCCTTCGTTCAGCACCAAGGCGAACTGAGCGAGACCTGCCTGCTGATCGAGGGCATCAGTTGCGCCGCCTGCGGCTGGCTGATCGAGAAACACCTGAAGACCTTGCCGGGCGTTGCCGAGGCCAGCCTCAACCTCTCCAACCATCGTCTGCAGGTACGTTGGTCCGACAGCCAGCTGCCGCTGAGCCGGATGCTCAAGGAGCTGCGCAAGATCGGCTATGCCGGCCACCCCTACAAAGCGGACGAAGCCGCCGAACGTCTGGCCAGCGAAAACCGCCGCGCCATGCGCCAGCTGGGCGTCGCCGGCCTGCTCTGGATGCAGGTGATGATGGCTGCCATGGCCACCTGGCCGGAGTTCAACATCGACCTGTCCCCCGAGCTGGACACCATCCTGCGCTGGGTCAGCCTGTTCCTCACCACGCCGATCGTCTTCTACTGCTGCGGTCAGTTCTTCCGCGGCGCCCTGCGCGATTTGCGCACACGCCACCTGACCATGGACGTTTCGGTCTCCCTGGCCATCGGCGGTGCCTATGTCGCCGGCATCTGGTCCACCGTCACCGGCGTGGGCGAGCTCTACTTCGACGCCGTGGGCATGTTCGCCCTGTTCCTCCTCGCCGGCCGCTACCTGGAACGCCGAGCGCGTGAACGCACGGCCGCCGCCACCGCGCAATTGGTCAACCTGCTGCCGGCTTCCTGCCTGCGCCTGGATGCGACCGGGCACAGCGAGCGAATCCTGCTAAGCGAACTGAAGGTCGGTAACCGCGTCCTGGTGCCGCCGGGCGCATTGATGCCGGCTGACGGCCAGATTCTCACCGGCCAGTCCAGCGTCGACGAGTCCCTGCTTACCGGCGAATACCTGCCCCACCCACGTGGCGAAGGCGATACCGTCACGGCCGGCACCCTCAACGTCGAAGGCCCGCTGACCATCGAAGTCCAGGCGCTGGGTGACGACACCCGCCTCTCCGCCATCGTGCGCCTGCTGGAGCGCGCCCAGGCGGACAAGCCGCGTCTGGCCGAGCTCGCGGACAAGGTCGCCCAGTGGTTCCTGCTGATCGTCCTCGCTGCTGCCGCCATCGTCGGCGCCATCTGGTGGCAGATCGACCCGGACCGCGCGTTCTGGGTCGTGCTCTCCCTGCTGGTCGCCACCTGCCCCTGCGCCC